>MGWC01000010.1:0-1898 GCA_001800815.1 Euryarchaeota archaeon RBG_19FT_COMBO_56_21 | reverse complement strand
AGGCCCAGGCATACGATACGATCGTGCCGTCGAGGTCATAGGAACCCGTAGCTGCCACTGATACCTGCAGCCAGTTGGTCGCAATGTCGAACCACGCAACCGGAGCTATCATTTCGTGAGAGACGGTGACGCTCTTCGTAAGACTGCCTGTCAAACCCTCGTTGTCTGTCACAGTGAGGGTTACCAGGTATGTGTCGTCCATTGCGTATGTGTGGCTTGCGGTTGCGCCCATCGCGGTCGCCCCGTCCCCGAAGGCCCATGCGTATGAGACAACGGTCCCGTCGGGATCGTAGGATCCAGATCCGTCAACTGAAATCTCGAGGAAGTTCGTGACGACAGTGAACATCGCAACCGGCGGTAGCGGTTCGTGCGATACCGTCCAGTCCTGTGCTGCCGAGTCCGTCAGCCCCATCGCATCAGCGACGGTGAGTGTGATCGTGTAGGTTCCGTCCATGCTGTATGTGTGGCTGGCCGTGACACCGCTAGCAAGGGTGCCATCTCCGAAATCCCAAGCATAAGATGCGATTGCTCCTTCAGGATCGTGGGATGTTGAGGCGTCCACCATCACCTTCAACCAGTTGATGGTCGTTGTGAACATCGCGACCGGTGGCTCATTCGCCTTCACGGTGACATCGGCCATCGCCGAGTCGGTCTGGCCGATTGTGTCCGTGACGGTCAATATGACAGTGTATGTCCCGGACATTGCGTATTCGTGTGTCACCATGACGCCAGATCCTGCCATTCCATCGCCGAAGTCCCAATCGTAGCTCACAATCCCGAGATCATCGCTCGACAACGAGGCGTCGAAGGAAGTATCCAGGTAATTAGTCGAGTACGAGAACATCGCTACGGGCGGCATGTCGACATATGGCTCCACGGTGACATCCTGCATCGCAGTGCCCGTGTCGCCATCATTGTCCGTCGCGGTCAAGGTGATCGTGTAGGTCCCGCCCATGGCATAGCTGTGCGTTGCCACCGGCGAAGCGGACATGTCGTCAGGTGAGCCATCGCCCCAGTTCCATACGTATCCAACTACTGTACCATCAGTGTCGTATGATGCTGATGCGTCAACGCTGACATCCAGATACAGCTTTGATACGGTGAACGATGCGATTGGTGGGACGTTAGGCGGCTCCATCACTGTGACTTCGTGGGTGATGCTACCGGTGCTTCCGAGGTCGTCAACGACCGTCAGGGTCACCATGTAGGTGTCGACCATCATGTATGTGTGGCTGGCCGTCACCCCAGATCCCGTCGCGCCGTCGCCCCACTCCCAGACATAGTCGGTTATGTATCCATCTGGGTCGTAGGAAGCGGATGCATCGACGTTCACTGACAGATAATCAGTTGTGTAGTTGAATGCCGCAATCGGAGACAAGTTGGCCATGAACTGATCGGATACCACCGCATAGGATTGTCTTGGTCCGTTCGGTGTTGCTGTAATCTCGTATGTGTGGCCTCTTGCCATGCTCACTGGTTCAGAGACGACTACTCCAGCTGGGTAGGCATCATAAGCAGCAAACCTGATTCTCTGATGTAGCCGTTGCTCAAGGGCTCCAGAAGTATTGTCATAAACGTCCAATACCATCGATCTGAGTCCGTGGTTGTCCAGTTTGGCATTCCATACGCCATAGTCCGCAGGTTCGTAAGTCCAAGTCATGGCGCTCGCTCTCGGCCCTTGCGGTCCCTTGACGATGATATACTCGCCACCTGAGACCAGAGGTACCAGAGCTACGAGAACCATGACAGCGCACATGATCATCGCTGTTGCAGTCCTTCTCAACTGTGCTCCTCCCCTTGTGCTTTCCACTTGGAGAAAATCGTGGCAGACTTGGAGGACACGCTCCTCCCCCCCAAAGTACCCCAACTATCCCCGAGCAGAGGTATTCCCAACTATC
>MGWC01000009.1 GCA_001800815.1 Euryarchaeota archaeon RBG_19FT_COMBO_56_21 | reverse complement strand
AGGGGATGCGTTTGAGGCCTTTGACCGTATCCGAGCCCAAGGTCATGATCCCGATTGCGAACCGTCCGATCCTGGAGTATGTTGTCGACTCGTTGGTCAAGAACAACATCCGTGAGATCGTGATGGTGGTCGGGTACCGCAAGGAGCGCATCATGTCCCATTTCGAGGACGGCAAGAAGTACGGTGCTAAGATCGAGTATGTCGTCCAGGAGAAGCAGCTGGGGAACGGGCACGCGTTGCTCAGTGCCAAGGAGCGTCTTTCCGGTGAGTTCGTCGTGCTTCCCGGGGACAATGTCATCGACATGCGTTCCGTCGGGGACCTGCTCAGGTCCGGTGCGTGTCCGAGCGCGATCGTCGTCGAGAGCGACAACCCTTCGAAGTACGGTGTAGTCACGCTCGAGAAGGGCGCGATCACGAGCGTGCACGAGAAGCCCCAGGAGATGATATCGAACATCATCTTGACGGGGCTGTACTGCCTGAGTGACCGGATCTTCCCGTTCATCGAGCAGTGCATCTCTGAGGGCGAGTACGGGCTCAGCAACGCCGTCCAGGAGAGCCTCGGAAAGCATCCAGTGACGCCTGTGTTCTCGGACGGCCTGTGGATCGACGCCGTGTATCCCTGGGATCTGTTGGAGCTGAACGCAGCCGCGCTCGAGAGCCTTGCGGTCAAGACCGCCGGGAAGATCGAGCCCCAGGTGATGTTGTCCGGGCCGGTCGGGATCGGCGAGGAGACCGTGATCCACGCGGGGACGACCATCTACGGGCCTGTGCTCATCGGGGACGGGTGCGAGATCGGCCCGAACGTGACCATCTTCCCATCGACCAGCATCGGGAACAGCGTCGCGATCGAGCCCTACACCGTTGTAAAGAACAGCATCCTGATGAGCAACTGCAGCATCGGAGCCCACTCTTACGTTTCTCACAGCGTCCTCGGGTACGGGGTGAAGACCCAGTCTCACTTCATGGCGCCCGGGGCGGAGGCCTATGTGAACATCGCGGACGAGTTCTTCAAGGTCCCGCACATAGGGTCAATAGTGGGCGAGGACACCAACTTCGGGACAGCTGTGGCCGTCGAGCCCGGGACGATCGTCGGCGCTGGGTGCAAGGTGTCGAGCGGGTCGAAGATTACGAGGAACCTGCCCAACAGGGCACTGGTGAGCTGAGGATTCCAAGGTGCAGATCCGATGTGCGGTATTGTGGGGTACGCCGGCAGGAGAGGGGCTCAGCCAATCCTACTGGACTGCCTGAAGCGGCTCGAGTACCGGGGCTACGACTCCGCTGGCATCGCGGTGGTCGGGAAGGAGCTCCAGCTGTTCAAGGCCAAGGGGGAGATCGCGGTCCTCGAGTCGAACATGCCCCAGATGGAGGGCTCTTTGGGGATCGCGCACACGAGGTGGGCGACCCAGGGGAAGCCAACCACCGAGAACGCGCACCCGCTCGCCGACTGCTCCCGCAAGCTCGCCATCGTCCACAACGGCATCATAAGCAACTTCATGGAGCTCAGGGAAGGTCTCGTGAAGTCGGGCCACACTTTCTCGTCCGAGACGGACACTGAGGTATTTGCCCACCTGGTCGAGGCGGAGCTCAAGGACGGGCTCGTCGACGCTGTGTTCAAGGCGATCGCGAAGGTCGAGGGCACATACGCGTTCGCGGTCGTTGGCGAGGGGCACGATGAGATAGTAGCGACCAGGCGGGAGAGCCCTCTGGTCGTGGGCCTGGGAGACGGCGAGAACTTCCTCGCGAGCGATGTGACTGCCCTGCTGAAGTACACGAACCGCATGGTCTACATCCAGGAAGGCGAGGTGGTCCGCGTGACCGCGGACGGGGTCGAGCTGTTCAGCTCGAACGGTGAGAAGGTCTCTCGCGAGCCGGAGAAGATCACGTGGAACCTCGAGGACGCCGAGAAGGGCGGGTATCCGCACTTCATGCTCAAGGAGATATACGAGCAGCCGGAGGCGATCCACGACTCGCTGCTCGGGAGGATCGAGGGCGAGGAGAGCGAGCCATTCTTCCAGGAGAATCGTTTCTCGAACGTGAAGATAGTCGCCTGCGGTACCTCGTATCACGCGGGCCTTGTCGGGAAGTACATCATCGAGGAGCTGGCAAGGATCCCGACGACGGTGCAGATATCGTCGGAGTACAGGTATTCGCCCGTGTCCAGGGAGAATCCGCTCGTCGTGCTGATAACTCAGAGCGGGGAGACCGCGGACACGCTCGGTGCGGCCCGAGAAGCCAAGAAGCGCGGGAACAAGACGATGAGCATCGCGAATGTCGTAGGCTCCGCGATCACGAGGGAGGTCGACTACACGAGCTACACGAGAGCGGGCCCGGAGATCGGTGTGGCCGCGACGAAGACCTTCACCACTCAGCTGGTTGCGATGTACCTGCTGGCGATGGAGCTCGGGGTCCAGAACAGGACCCTGACCGCACAGGCCAAGAGGTCGATGGTCGGCTCCCTGAGGAACCTTCCCCGGGCGGTCCAGGATGTTCTGAATCAGGCGCGGGTGATCGAGGCGCTTGCGAACAAGTACTCCAGTGCCAGGGACATGTTCTTCATCGGCAGGAGCATCAACTATCCGATCGCTCTCGAGGGCGCGCTGAAGACCAAGGAGATATCGTATGTGCACGGGGAAGGATATCCCGCGGGCGAGCTCAAGCACGGTCCCTTGGCGCTGATATCGAAGGAGTCACCCGTGATCGCTATCGCGGTCAGGGACCACACCTACGAGAAGATGCTGGGGAACATAAGCGAGGTCTCGGCCAGGGGCAGCCCTGTGATCGCAATCGGGTTCGAGGGGGACACCGAGCTGTCGAAGTTCGCAGACGAAGTCATCAGGATACGCGAGATCCCGCCGATATTCTCGCCTGTGCCGATCATAGTCGTCCTGCAGCTGTGGGCTTACTACATCGCGAAGGCCAGAGGATGTCCGATCGACAAGCCCAGGAACATCGCGAAGACCGTGACCGTCGAGTGATGCTTCACGAGAGTCTCTCCGGGCAAACGCTCCTCCGAGAGCAGTACTTGCACTTGCCTGGCCTGTTGTGGTTTCTGTGGACATCGGCCTTGTCGATCGCCGAGCGCATCTCGGCCAGCTTCTCGAGCAGGATCCTTCTCAGGTCCTCGTTGTATTCGATGTCGTGCTCGTGCTGCGGGTACTTGAGGAGTCCGTACGGGGGCGCTTTCCCCTCGGTTTCTTCTATGAGCAGGCAATACGCGGCGACCTGCAGTATGTGCGAGAACAGCGGCCCTTGGGGTGTTCGTCCCGTCTTTTCCTCGACGGGGATGAGATTGTTCTCTATCTTTATCACGTAGTCCGGCCGACCGGAGAGGCCGTACTTGTCGGACTTGAAAACCTTCGAAGAGTCGAAGTCGATGTACTCGATCTTGCCCGTGACCCTGAACTCCCGTCTGAGTGATTCCACGATTTCCGTGGACCTGAGGGACCTGTAGAGGAAGAAGGACGCCCCGACAAGCCAGACGAGTGCGACCGCTTCGAGCACCTCGGCCATGCGCACGTTCGTGATGAGGAACGCGACCGCACTGATCGCCACGATCACCGCGATTATCGCGAACACGAGCATGAGCTTCTCGTACTCAACGGACTTCCCGTGCATCTTGGACCTCGTAGCCTTGTACAGGAAGAACAGCGACGCGAGGACCCAGATCAGGGACACGACGCCGAGGACCTGGCTCAGGGTGAAGGCGTTCTCGAGCGGCATGACCTCGAGGCCGATCACCGCGGTGAGTGTTGCGGCAATCGCCCACCAGAAGACCAGCTTCTCGGCCTCGCGCGCGGCCTTCTCCTTCGCGTCTATGTCCCAGAGTAGCTTCCCGAGCTTCTCGTGCCCCTTGACGCCCCGAGCGATGCCTTCGCTCTCTCCGTCGTACTCTGCGCTCAGCCACCAGCTCAGCGGGCAGTAGCTGTACTTCTCGACGTCGCTCGCCGAGATGTAACGCGTCTGAGCACGGGCCATGGAGGAAATCATGAGCGATAGGCGTTAATAATGTGTCGCAGGAATGTGGTCTCTCGCGTGGTTGTCGAAGTAGCTTCCCGGCAGGACCACGACACCCTCGGGAGGCTCGACGCCCTCGAGGTAACCGAACCAATACACGACTGCTCCTGTGCCGAAAAGATCCGTGTACGGCTTGAGCTGCCTGCGCGCGTTCTTCCGGAGCTCGATCTCGTCCCCGAAGGATGCCTTCGACTCGATCCAGTGTACCTTGAAACCGTCGATCTGGATGGGCTTGTCCAGCAGGCAATCAGGGGTCTTTGTGTGAGTGGCCCTCAGGTCCGGCTCAGTCCTGTACTTGATCTCCCGTCGGTCTAGCCATTCCTGGAGCTTCTTCTCTCCCCAGGCACCCCGGTCCGTCTGAATCTGGGCGCCCTTGGGCGAGTAAATGATGTCCTCGTCCGCGATCTGCTTCAGCTCCTTCTTGAGGCGCTTGTCATGGCAGCTCTCGGGGCTCCTGATGTACTTCCAGTACTGCTTCCTCGTGAGCCCTATCTCCGCGGACATCATGAGTCCAAGGAGCACGGGCGGGAAGTTCATGATCCTCGCGAGCCTCGCGATGGGCATCCCTCTGTCCCATTCCCTCGCGATCTTCTTCATGTCCTTCTTCACGATGTAGAATCTTCTGGTCGCGTCCCTGACGGTCCTCTGGGTGTAAAGCACCAAGAGAAGTTCTCGGTCCACCCCTAGTCTGTGTGCGAGGTGGTCTATGTCAGAGGGTTTTCTTAATTGGGAATATATCCTCTTGTAATCGTCAACTCTCATCAATGTCACGATCTATGATTGGGATGAAACTAACAGTATGCATCCGCTTTGTTGGCTGCCTATTATGATTTCACGCTACTTATGTCTTTGCGGAATACTCTAATAATCCGACAGGGGACCTGGAGTCAGGCACATGTTCTGCACAACCTTGAAATGTCCAGAAGTCATGGTCGTCTCCCCGAGATGGGCCGGGTTTTGGAGATGTGCTGAATGTCAGAGGGCGGCGTCAGGAACGTGATCCTTCCTTCAAGGTATGTTCAAGGAGCGGGAGTGCTCGGGCAGCTGGGGGGGTTCGTGAAGCAATACGGCGAGAGGCCGTACGTCGTCAGCGGTCGGACCAGCTTCTCCAAGGTGAGGGCACGCATCCAGGCGAGCCTCCTGTCCGCGGGCGTCCCTTTGATCGGATATGACGACACAATCTCCGAGTGCACTCACGCGAAGATATCCGAGGTCGTGTCGAAGGCCGAGGAGCTTGACGCCGATGTCATCATAGGCTGCGGAGGCGGGAAGGCGGTCGATACAGCTAAGGCCGTGGCGGAGAAGCTCCATGTGCCAGCCATCACTGTCCCTACTCAGTGCGCGACCAATGCTGACGGCATGGCGGATGCTGTAGTGTTTTCCGACGACCACAAGTTCGTCGAGGACCTGTGGCTGAGCCGCGCCCCTGTGCTCGTTCTCGTGGATACGGATGTAGTCGCGAGAGCCCCTCCCCAGTACATCGTCCAGGGCATGGGGGACGCGCTCGCCGCTGCGTTCGAGAAGCCTGCATTCGCATCATCCCAGAGGGCCAAGAAGGCGAGCCCTCTCGCGACTAACGCAGCGCTCGAGGTCAACCTGAAATGCTTCAGCACGCTGATGGTCCACGGCATTCAGGCGAAGAGGGATGTCGAGGCCGGTAAGATCACGGACTCAGTAGAGGCTGTGGTCGAGGCCATCAAGCTGCAGAGCGGGTTCGGCTTCGGAGGAGGCGGATGCGCTGGCGCGCACGCGATCCACAATGGCCTCACCGTGGTGCCGGGGCTTGCTCGCAAGCACGGAGAGATTGTGGCCTTCGGCACGATCGTCCAGATGGTGCTCGAGAAGCGGCCTTTGGGTGAGATCGAGCGGGTCATGAGGTGGTGCAAGTCCCTCGGGCTACCCATCAGGCTCAGCGACCTCGGCAACCTCGACAGGTCACAGCTAGTCAAGGCCGCGGAGAAGGCCTGCGACCCGAACGATTCGATGGCCTTCATGCCGTTCCAAGTCACCCCGAAGATGGTGCTCAATGCGATGGCCGAGGCGGACCATCTGGGTGAGTCGCTCTACGAATCGTGATGAGGGCTGCCGAAGTGGCCGAATGCGGCTTGCTGGCCCTTCTAGATAAGCCTATATATCGCCACCACGATTCTTGACTAGTGGCCGCTTCGCGCGGCTAGAGAAGGGATGAGTTAGAGGAGGCATTCGATCATGCAGGGTCCAATGGGCAATATTATAGCTCCTGGCGCAACGCCACCGTGGCTGCCCAGGGAGGTAGCCGAGGGCAGGAAATTCGCTTGGTGGGCGCAGGTATCATTCTTAGGAATGGCTGCTCTGTGGTTTGTGCTGGCCATAGTCCTGGTCGTCCTGTACGCTGCTGACAGTGCGGGACGAGGCAGCCTGATGGTAGGCGTGTTCGGATTCTTCGCGATGGTCATCTGCTTCCTTGCAGGAGTGTTCGTGAAGAGGACCGTCATTGACGCGATAGACCAGGGCAGGTTCCACGACGCCAAGAATGATAGCATCATATGGATCATCTTCGGGATGATTGGATTCGTTATCCCCGCGCTGTTCATGATTCTGGCATACGCCAAGATTGGGGACTCGCTTGCGACCCAGGCGCCCGTTGGGTATCAGCCCTACGCTCCTGGGACCGTTGTCGCGCAGGCTCCGGCGCCGTATATGCCGCCGCCCGCTCCAATCCAGCAGCCCCCGCCGCAGCAGGCCCAGCCAGCTACGGCCCAGGCTCAGCACCACGGGCACCAGACGCCGATGGTAAGATGCAAGAACTGCAATGTGCAGTTCCCCGTGTTCATGCACTCTTGTCCGAACTGCGGTGCACCGAAAGAGGGATAAAACCACTTACTTCTTCTATCCTTTTCAGTTTCCAACAGGTCAGTGACCACGATGACGGAACTCATCTACATGAAGGACGTCGAATCGAACTACGTCAAGGAGTTCGACGCGAAGGTTGTTGAGCGGGGCTTCGACTACGTCGTTCTCGACAGAACTGCGTTCTATCCGTTGGGCGGAGGCCAACCATCGGACACGGGCTCCCTCACATGGGCAGGCGGGAAGGCCGATGTCAAGGAGGTCACGAAGAAGGAGGGCGTCAAGCATCACCTGGTCCAGAACCCCGAGCTCGTGCCGGACCAGGTGCACGGAGTGCTGAACTGGGACCGAAGGTACGCCCACATGAAGATGCACACCGCGCAGCACATCGTCTCCGGCGTCGTATACGATCTTTGGAAGGCGAGGACTGTCGGGAACCAGCTCTACCATGACCGTTCGAGGATTGACTTCGCTCCGATCAAGTTCACGGACGAGATGATCGCCGAGTTGGAGAAGAAGACGAACGAGATTCTTGTGACAGGTGCGAAAGTCGATATCTGCACCGAGTCGAGGACAGAGATCGAGAAGAACGTGGACGCCCAGAGGGCCAACCTGGACCTGCTCCCGAAGTCCGTCTCTGAGCTCAGGGTCGTCAAGGTTGAGCAGTATGATCTTTGCCCGTGCGCGGGAACACACGTGCGCTCGCTGAGTGAGATAGGCAAGATCAGGATCGTCAAGAAGGAGAACAAGGGCAAGGACCGCGAACGCATAACCTACGAATTGACCCAGTAGCACGCTAGATGAATGCAACGCCGAAGCCAATGAGCTGGTACTCTAGCGTATATGGTAGAACGCGGACTTCTGTTGAATACTCCCAGACTCCATCAAGTGTTGTGCTAGCGTTCGCAAAGTCGAAGGCGATATCGTGTTTTCCGGGATCGAGGTCCGTCTCAGCCACGAAGTAGAGGGCGAAGTCGCCCGACGTCAGGTGACTGCTCGAGACGAAGCGATGATCGACGTACAATGCGACATCCAGCTCATCACCGTATTCGCTGATGTTGAATAGAGCCTCAACTCGAAGGGTAGACACGGGTTGGGTGAGCGTGTAAGTCGTGAAGCCTGCCAACACAAGCAGCGTCGACGCGATTAACGCAAGCAGCATGTTTCTCGGTATCGCCGGCCTGTGTATCTTGGCTTGTATGGTCTTTGGCCGCCCTCTCTTCTCAGCGTCTTCCCGTGTGGTCCTCCAAGTTCGATACCATGGTATCAACTGCTCTGGCTCGGTCTCTCTGAACACCTGGACGAAGATCGAGGAGACGGTCAGGGCGCATCCAATGAGGCCCACGCTGCATAGGCCAATAACACCAGCGTGAGATAGGTCGAGGCTACCTTCGTACCAGAAAATGATGGGGAACACGACAACTCCGGGCACTTGCAGCAGACCTGCCAAGGGGCTGAATAGGGATAGGAGTGTTCCGATCATGAAGAGGACAGCGAGGCCTCCTTGAAGTGCCTTGAGATATGTATCCAGATCGGTCTCCATGCTCCCAAAGCCATACATGCCGATCCACATCCAGAACCAGAACACCACGATGCTGACTGCCGACACGATGAATCCGAACATACAGAGAAGATTGAATCGGGCCATCGACCACCCTTGAATACAAGAGTTTTCCCGCCTGATTATGGTTTGCTCACGCTCTCGCTGCAGGTGTGACAGGCGGGAGTCCTGGGAAGCGCTTAAGTAGGTTCTTTAGGAATATTCTCACCTGGGGTAGAATGGTCGAAATGGGAACCGCCACAGTGGTGTCAAGGATGGCGATCCAGCTGAGCGCGATCTTCGCGGTCATCGGGATCGGCCTGTTGTATCTCGCGATAGCGATATCGGATGCGAGCGAGACGACGAAGGTTATCTGGGCCAGCGGGCTGTCTTTGACTGTTGCGGTGGTGTTCCTCATAATCTGGACGATGGCGAGGGACTCAACCAGACAGCAGGAGCGAGAGACGAAGCGGAGACCGGCGCAATAGACTGTGATCAGCCCGCCTTCGCATTCTGCTGCCCATTTCCTTTTTCACCGGATTCGACTGCGTCCAGCAACAGCTCCAGCAGGTCTAGCACTCTGACTCCCGGGATCGTCCTCAGCTGGGTTTCGCAGAATGGGCACGATGTGACAATGGTTGTCGCTCCCGTGGCCTTGGCCTCTGCAACTCGCTTGGCAGCTAGGTCCTTTGAGAGCTTCGGGAAAGCGGACTGAAGACCCGCACCCGCGCCACAGCACCTGGACTCGTACCTGTTGTTGGGCATCTCGACTAGATTCGCGACCGCCCTGACGATGTCTCGCGGCTCTTCGAACACCCCTCCGAGCCTCCCGAGATGACACGGATCGTGGTATGTCATTCTCTCGGAGGACTTCTTGATCTTCAGTTTGCCCTGCTTCACCAGTCCCACGATCTCCTGGGAAATGTGCTCGACCTTGATCTTGGAACCGGACTCCTCAAGCGCTTTCTTCAGAGTCGTGTAGCATCCAGGGCAAGCAGTAACGACCTTCTTGATACGGAGCGCCTCCAGCTTCTTGATGTTCTCAGCCGAGAGTTCATTGAACGCATCCGTCTGGCCCACCCTCAGCAATGTGGAGCCACAGCACAGCTCGTCCTGTCCCATGATTGCGAACTTGACGCCTGCTTTCTGGAGCAGCTTCGCACTCGCGGCGAGCCCTTTGTTCAGTTGCTTCGTGACGGCCGAGGTGCACCCGGCGAAGAACAGAACGTCTTGCTGTCCGGGCGCGGCCTTTGGCAGGTTGAGCCCCCTTGTCCACCGATTCCTGGCGCTCCTTGGCTGGAACCACGGATTGCCGTAGTTCTTGATGCTCAGCAGAATGGACGAGTGCTCCTTCATCGGCTCGACGCCGTGCTTGATCAGGTACTCTCTGAACGCCCTCGTGTGCTCAGTGTTCTTGAGCGCGCACCATCTGTCGCAGTTACCGCACAGTGTGCACTCGAATGCCGCCTGCACGACCGCAGGTGTGATCTCGAACTTGCCCTGCAGGAGGCCCAGCATGGTCCTGTTCCTTCCTTTCATGCAGAGCGTCTTGATTTTCATTGTCTGGTAGACGGGGCATCCGCGCTCGCAGAACCCGCATGAGGTCCCGAAGCATGTCTCGAGCTCCTCCTTGAACTCCTCGAGGCCGCTCACTTCTTCTTCGCCTCCCGCGCGAACTTCTTCCCGGGGTTCAGGATCCCCTTCGGGTCGAAGATCCTTTTCACTTCCCTCATGTACTTCAAGGAAGCTCCGTGCTCCAGCTCCAGGTAAGGAGCCTTCTGGTAGGTGTCGCTCATGAACGTGCTCATGGTGCCTTCGAAGGCCACCGCCAGCTTGCTCAGCTCGTCGTGGAATTCTCGGAATCTCTTCACCTCGTCGGGACTCCTGTAGTCGACGAAGACCGCGCACGAGAGCGAGAATCCGATGCTGCTCGGGTGCTCCAAGTAAGCGTTCATGCCTATGATCTCGAGGTTCTTCTTCTCGGCGGTCTCTATGAACTTGTGATAGAACTCCTCTAGCCTTCCGACGGGCACGCCAGGATCAGCTGCGCCGAACTTCTTCTGTTTCTGCGAATCCGGCCATTTCTGTTTGAACGGCTCGAAGTCGAGCGTGTACTTGGAAGCCCACCAGGCCTCGACGATCTCGCGCTCTTCGACGAGCTGCCCCTCGAAATCCTTTGCGAGTTTGATGGCATAGGCCCTCTGCGTGTCCACGACATCAGTGTCACCCGCGAATGCAATGGCCAGAAGCGCCTCCGCCCACGCAGGTATTTCCGGGTCCTTGCCGTACTTGAGCTTGTAGCTGTGAGTATAGAATTTGAGTCTGCGCTTGCAGTTGATGTGTGCGGCCTCCAGGCACAGGCCAGCCTTCAGCAGCCTGCTCAAGTAGTCCACCGCGGCTCCCATGCGTGGGAACACGAGCATGTCGACCTTCCTACACGCTGGGATCGGTTCCAGCTTCAGGGTCGCCTCCGTGATGACCCCGAGGGTGCCTTCGCTCCCTGCGAGGAGGTCCTTCAGCTTGTACCCCGACGATGTGAAGTGCGCCTTCCTGTGCCCCAGTTCGAGTATCTCGCCCGTGCCGGTCACTATCTCCGCGCTCAGGAGACAATTGAGTATCTTGCCATAGCGCACGCCGAACGTGGAGTCGTTGTCACAGGCTATCGCGGAGCCGACGGTGCTCACCCATTTTGATTCGGGCTGATGCGGGAGCCACAGATCGTACGGCTGGACCGCATCGTTCACCTCTTGGAGCGTCGCCCCTGCCTGGACCCTCACCGTCTGGTTCCGCTGATCGATCTCGACGATTGAGTTCATAGTCGTGGTGTCAATGTAGATGCCGCCGTAGATCGGCACCGCGCCTCCGAGCATGCCAGTGAGACCGCCTCCGGCCGTGACGGGAACCTCGTGCTGGTAAGCGATCTTCACGATCCTCTGAACGTCCCTGGTGGTCCTGGGCAGAACAACGACATCGGGCGGGACGAACTCGTCAGGAGTCCGCGGGCTCCAGTCGGCCCCATAGACGAACCTCTCAGAGGGATCCAGAAGAACCTTCTCCTTGCCAAGAGCCGCGACGAGCTCCTCGGTGTAGGACATATCCGCATGGTTGTGAGCGGAATGCGTGTACAAAAGACTGACTGATATACCATCCTGGCCTCTCGAATGCCCAGCTGATGGAACCACAGATTCATTATGTAGCCTTGTCATTCGGGAGACCGTTTACGCCGCTGGTGCATGGCCATGTCGGAAGAGATGATCGAGAACGGCTTGCTTTACGGTCTGAAGATGCCCTCCTCATACACCGCCCTCGAGGAGCAGTCGATCAAGACGATCAGAGAAGGCCTCAAGGACTACCCGAAGGCATTGAAGATCTTCCAGGTGCTGGAGGACGACGACGAGACGAACACATTGTTGAGCCTGGCCAACTACATCGCTGTTCGAAAGCTGGGGTACAACGATCATGGCCCCATACACGCCAGGATAGTCACGGCGAACGGTGTCCGCCTTCTCAAGATCATCCTCGAGAGCAAGGAGCTGGCGGTTGACTCTATCACCGGCCTCGGCTTCTCGGAGGACGACGCTTACCTGATAGTTGTCGCGGGATGCTTCCTGCACGATATCGGCAACGCAGTTCACCGCGAAGAGCACGAGCTGTTCAGCGTCATGTTGGGGAAAGGGATTCTCGAACGTCTCCTCGTCTCACTATACCCGGAGACAGGCAAGCGGACTGCCATACTGGGACAGATACTACACACGATCTACGCGCATGACGTCGGGGAGAACGCGCTCACGATAGAGAGCGCAATCATAGTCATCGCGGATGGATCCGACATAACCAAGGGCAGGGGGAGACTGGCCTACGATCTTGGCAAGCACGATATCCACTCCGTGTCAGCTCTTTCGATAGAGTCGGTGGACATTCACAAGGGCAAGACGAAGATGATCGAGATCCACGTGGTGATGTCCAACTCCGCGGGCATCTACCAGGTTCAGGAGACTCTGGGAAACAAGGTGGCCAAGAGTCCACTGAGGGACTACATCGAGATTGTGGCCGACCTGATGCCTTCGAAGGCGCCCCCCGAGCTGAGGGTGCTGGACCATATCGTCTTCTCGGACGGGAAGTACAAGAACCCCTAGAAGGAGAACAGAGGCACGGACAAGAAAAGCATCGCGAGCGCGACTATCTGTCTGGTGCTCAACATCTCCTTCAGTCTTATCTTCGCGGCTGCGATCGTCACGATGGGATACAGGTTCGTTATCGGGGATACTATAGAGACCGGCCCGTTCTGGATCGCGGTGTAGTAGGTGATTCCTCCTGCGGCCAGGAAAACCATCGACAGCTGGAGGATCCATTTGTTGGATTCAGGCATGCTGAACTTCGCCTTGGCTGTTGCCACCCAGTACACCAGCCATATGGCGGGGACAACAAGCGCGTACACTCCGATGAAGTTCGTGTTGCCAATCTCATCGATCGCGCCTTTCGCGACGGCAGCGGATGTCCCCCACAGGAACAGCGAGCATATGGCGAACGCGATGCCGAGGCGCTCGGTCTTCGTCCCACCGTTGTTCCCGTTGGGGTAGGTGAATATAAGCATGCTCACGACCACGAGCACGACTCCAGCTCCCTCTCCAAAGCTCATCTGCTCTCCGAGAAAGATGAGCGCGAGGACGACCGTCCAGGGAGCGTAAGCTCCTGCTATTGTCCCTACAATGCTCACCTTGCCGTGCTTGAGCGACTCGTAGTAGGTGACATATGCCAGCCCCGACAGCGCCGCCCCCGCGATCGCCTGAAGCCATGCGCTGGTCCCGTACGAACCCGACTCCCTGAAAACGAACCAGTATGCGCTCCAGATGACGAGCATGTTGAGCCCGAGGATGAGCAGGAGATTCGACGACGGGACATTCGTCCTAGTTTCCTTGGCGAATACCTGGCCGAGGCCGTAGAACATGATCGTGGCCAGCGAGAAGGGCAACCAGAGCAGTTCCATCGTTCGCGTGCATGGGTGAGCGGTACATATACATTTGCGACCAAGCGGCAGTCTACTGCTGAGTCGTCGAGTCCTTCTCCTGGCGAGCGGACTCCACCTCTTTGTCGAACACGACCTCTCCCCGGTACTCGATCCTGAGTATCCTGTGGTAAGGTATGGTCGCGTCGTCTACTTCGAAGAAGCCGGGGCCTAGGTTCTTTATCCGTCTGCCGGAAATGGCCATGATATCTCCGGGAGATCCCCTGTGAATGTACCAGATCGTCGCGTCGTCCAGCGATTCACCGTCGGTCCACTTGAACTTGTTCAGGACCTCTCTCGGGTAAACCATCGGACAGCCACCGTTCTCCTTGTGATATGTCAGTCACTGGCGAATCTGGATAGATGAAGAGATCTATCGAGAGGGTTTGAGTGTCACTGGATCGCGGCCAGCTTCTCCTCGATCTTGTTGGCGATCTCCTTTATCTTGTCGAACTCGGGCTGCTTCGGAGGGCCTTTCACATCCACTACGCCCAGGATTTCCAGCTTGGTGCCTTCGAGCAATGCGGATATCTGCTTCACAGCGCCTCCGCTCCAGCCGAACGAGCTTAGTACGACCCCGTATTTCGTGGGGGCTCTTAGAGTCTTCACCAAGAGCGTCGCGTAGGCCGCCGCCGGATGCACTCCGTTGAGGACCGTTGGGGCTGCCAATACCAGGACTGGCGTGTCCACGAGTTCCTTTGCTATGTGCCCTATGTCGGTCGCGGGGATGTCGAAGATGTTGACGGTGATGCCCTTATGCACAAGCTCCTCGTGCAGGGCTTTCGCCATCTTCTCGCTGCTGCCCCACATTGTGACATAGGCGATGGCAACCTTCTTCTCCATCTTCTCCGTGGTCCATTTGGAGTATGCATCCAGTATAACTTTCGGATCGTCCCAGATGACCCCGTGGCTTGGCGCGATGACCTTCGGGTTCAGCTTCTTGACCTTCTCCACGGCCCTCTGACCAGGGAGCCTGAAGGGCATCATGATCTCGGCGAAGTACAGCTTCGCCATGTCGACGCACAGCTCGGCGCCGTAGTCTTTCGCGTAGAACTCGCCGACTGCGAGGTGAGAGCCGAAGAAGTCGCATGGGAACAACACTTTGTCCTCTTCGAGATATGTGAACATTGTCTCTGGCCAGTGGAGCCAGGGCGCGTCTACGAAGCTCAGAGTCTTGCCGCCAAGGTCGATCTTCGTGGTCTCGTCGACAACCTTGATCCTCTCAGGGTCGACGCCAAAGTACATCATCGCGACCTCCTTCCCTTTGGCGCTCGTGAGCAACTTCGCGTTCCTGGCCACGTCCAGCATGTGCTTCAACGCGTTCGCGTGGTCAGGTTCTGCGTGGTTCATTATGACGTAGTCGATCTTGCTCGGGTCCGCGTGACCCGATATCTTGTCCAGCAACTCTTGGTCAAAGCCGGGGTTGACCGTGTCGATCAACGCCGTCTTCCTGCTCCCGATGACGAGGTATGCGTTGTAGCTCGTGCCGTAAGGGAGCGGGATGAGGCTGTCGAAAAGCCTTCTGTTGTAATGCTTCACGCCGACCCAGTGCACACCGGGGGCGATCTCCAAGGTTCCCATTGCCATGGCCATTCTCTCAAGCTCCAACCTCTCGAACGGTGGAGGGGTTAAAAGACTTGGCGACGTTCACTTTTTGAAGCTGCTGGCACGTGACCTCGGGTTGCCATTCTCAATCGTTTCTGAACGAGGAGAACATTAAAGTCAGGAAGACGGTTCTGGATTCAGTCCGAACGGCACCAGGAGGGTATCATGGATTTCAAGTCAAAAATCAAGCGGATCCCTGAGTTCAAAGGCGTAGTCTTCTGGGACATCACGCCTCTGTTGAAGGACAGGCATTCGTTCAGGGAGTGTGTCCGCGAGATGGCCGATTCCTTCCGCGGCAAGGACATCGATATCGTCGTTTCGAACGAGGCCAGAGGATTCATCGTGGGAGCAGCGGTCGCGCACGAGCTAGGCGTTGGCTTCGTCCCGATCAGGAAGAAGGGGAAGCTGCCTCCGAAAGTCCACAGTCTGAGCTACGATAAGGAATACGAGTCCGACACGATTGAGATACGCGAGGACGCCATCGGGCGCGGAGACAAGGTGCTGCTGGTCGACGATCTTCTGGCGACGGGCGGGACGATCAAGGCCAACGCGGACCTCGTGGAGAGACTGGGCGGCAAAGTGGTCGGGATGGGTTTCCTCGTCGAGCTGGAGTACCTCCACCCGCGCAAGAATCTGGGCAGTAAGTACGATATCCATTCGCTGATAGTGTACAAGTCGACTGACGACGCGTGACGCCGTTGTTCGGACGAGAAGGTTTTATTAGTTACCATCGATACTGAATGACCATGGCGCTCGAAACTCTGAAGGCGTCTCTCCCAAGTTCACCGATTGTCAAGCGGGGTGACTACGACTATGTTGTGCACCCGATCACGGACGGAATCCCCAAAGTCGACCCCAAGCTACTGAACGAGGTCGTCGATGCGATGGTGGAGATCGGCAACTTCGACTGTGACATGATCATGACCATCGAGGCGTTGGGCATACCCCTGGCCACGGGTCTCTCACTGAAGACGGGCAAACCTTTCAATGTGGTGAGGAAGAAGATGTACGGTCTTCCTGGAGAAGTCAATCTCTCGCAGGTCACGGGCTACTCGAAGTCAGCTCTGTTTGTGAACGGCGTCAAAGCGGGCGACTCCGTGGTCATCGTGGACGATGTTGTGAGCACAGGCGGCACACTTTGGGCTCTTGTCGAAGCGCTCAAATCGATGCATGTGAAGGTCGTGGACATCCTCGTCGCGATAGAGAAGACGGACAAGAAACCCGAGATAGAGCGGAAGCTCGGGATGCCCATCAAGACGCTTGTCAAGATCGATGTCGTCGATGGCAAGGTAGTGATTCTCTAGCGCGATGTATTGTTTAGGCGCGCTCCGTATCGGGCATATCTAAGCGTTGTTGGATTAAAGGGCATTATGTGCGCAGAGTCCTAAGCCTAATTGTAGTGCGCGCGCGCAACTTCGGGCAATGCGACTTCCGAGACCGTGCTCGACCTGTCATTCCTCGCATCGGTTCTAGTCTCGGCCTTCTCGGGCACCGCTTTGGGCTTTCTAGCAGGACTTGTGCCCGGCCTGCACATGAACAACATCGCGGCAGCGGTCACCACATATGGCTCGGCCGCCCTGGCATTCTTCGGCTCTATCAGCTTTGCCGCGGTCCCTAACGGAGCGGGAATCTCGGTCTCCTGCTTCATCTCGTCCGCGCTCGTGGCGCACATCTTCTCGGAATCGGTGGTGTCTACCTATGTCGGCATCCCGGACGAAGATGTCGTGTCCGTGCTCCCCGCGCACAGGCTGGCCAAGGCGGGCCTCGGCACGCTTGCCGTGAGATCCTCTGCAGAAGGAGCGCTGGCCGGGGTATTGTACGGCGTGGCCCTGGTCTTCCCTGTATGCGCGCTGATGGGTACGCCACTGCTCGCATACGACGCCATATCGAAGCTCATGCCGTTCGTGGTCTCCATCTTCATTCTCCTGCTGGTTGTCTCGGAAGGCTATCCGTCTCTTCGATTCCGGCATCACGTCAAGGGCCACATCCTGAGGATGGTCTCCGCTTTCGCGATGGTCCTCGCAAGCGGACTCCTGGGCACTGTCGCACTGTTGACCAACTATTACGCGGCCCCGTTGCCGGACTTTCCTTGGATCTCGAATGAGTTCGTTCCGAGGTCTTCTCTGCTGTTGCCGATGTTTGCGGGCTTCTTCGGCGTGCCTAGCCTGCTTCTGAGCATGGGCTCCCGCCCGTTGCCCGGTATCACATTTGCTCGCGCCTATGACGGTGCGCGCCCCCTTTCCGCAAGGGAAGCCCTCACGATGCTCCTCGGAGGGATCATGGTCGGATGGCTTCCAGGGATGACCTCCGGGTCAGCCACCACAGCCTGTTCGCCTTCGATGACCGAAGCTCGTGTTGTGGAGGATGTCTCCTCTGCCTCGCGGTTCGTGTGGCTCTATTCCGCGATATCGGCATCGGGCGCTGTCATGTCAGTCGGTGCTCTTTTCGTGATTCAGCGTGCGCGGAGCGGTTCCATGGATGCAGTATCACTTTTCGTGGGCGGGACCTTCGTCGAGGGAGCATGGTTCCAGTCCGTACCGCTGATGTCTGCCATCCTGCTATCCATGGTGGTGTCCTCGCTCCTCTCCCGCTGGGCCATTCACCGCTTCCTGCCAGTTCTGTCGAGATCGAGCAAAGTCCTGTGCTCACGGGCCCTCGCCGTATCCTCGCTTGTGTTCGTGACCGGGCTCTGTCTCTCCATCACGGGCGTGCGGGGGGCTCTTGTCATGGCCTGTTCAGCCTCTCTCGGGATGCTCACACCCATCGTGGGCATACGGAGGATCCAGCTCATGGGTTCGCTTCTGGTGCCCATATGGATCCTGTTCGTCACGATGATTTGATCATTCCCTGTCGAGGTACAGAGAGATGGCGCTATCGACGAGCTTGTCGAGGAAGCTCGGCCTGTAGACCATCAGGACCTTAACGACTCCCTCCTCGTCCACCACGGAATACAAGTTCTCCTTTCCTCTTCGCTCCCTCTTGATGACGTTCTTCCCGAGAAGTATTGAGAGGTAGGTCGAGAGCGTGGACGCGGGCATGTCCATCGCGTTCATCATGCTCGCGTGTGTGGAGCCAGGGTTGGTTAGCAGGTAGAGCACGATCTTCCTCAGGGTTTCCTGCCTGAGCGCTGCGAAGGTCTCGGTGGGCACGTTCGGTATCCTCCCCTTCGGGAAGAACCTCTTGAAGTACCGGTCCTCCTTGGGGAAGATGAGTCCCTCTCTCTCTAGCCTGTCCAGGTGATATCTTACGACGCCCAGAGGAAGGTTCGTGAGCCTTTCGATCTCCCTCAGATGGACGCCTGGATGGCTCACGACCGTATCATACACTGTCTTTCTTGTCTCCAGCTCCGGCCTTTCCGTCAACTGAGGCACCTTGCTTCCAGAGGACCGCCGCCACGAACAGCAGGATTATGGCGAGGTCGATAACGCCTTCCAACAGCGCAAGATCAGAATGAGTGACCGCGGGCGAATGTGGGTTGTTCTCCTTGATCACTATCGTGAACATTCCAGCAGCCAACAGGATCTCCTTCACCACGAATATCCCGAATCCGAGGGCTGCGAGTAGCAGTCTGGTCATCCGCGTGCGCAGATATGACAGTAGGAAAACGACGAAGGGTATCGCGGCGCACGCGGCGACAATGAGCCTTATCACTATCGCCATCTCGTCGTCCATGGCATTCACCTTCGGGCCAGCGATGACCCTAGAGGTGATTAAATGCTACGATGGAAAAAGATGTTATCAGAGGAAGGGGACGTCTTTCTCCCCCCGAATTGCAGTACCCGGCTTCGCGGCGTTCCCCCCTCGACCTGAGTTGATCCGTAGGTTAGTACGGAGGCCAAGGATCAATACCGAACGCCTTTGGGCCTCCTGCCCAAGACGGCGCCCCTTCCCCTTTTATCGTGAGTTTCTCACCTGTTGTTAGGTTCTCGATGATCCACGCGGAGATGATGGTGATGTCGCCATCATGCTCGATCTCGCCAGTCACATTGACTTCGTCGCCAATGTGAACAACGCTGGTGACATTTGGAGTTCCTACGCTCCAGTACCACCAGGGTCCGAACTCAACATATGTGTCGTTCCCGATGACGAAGTACTCGGGACGCATGTTGTCGTTCCCCTCTTCGTCATCCTCGTTCTCATCGTCGTAGACCCATGCGGTCACGTTACCGACAATGGACACGAGATCCGTGTCCTCATCGTAATCATCGTCTTCGTCATCATCATCGTCCTCGTCGTTGTCGTCGTGGTCGTACTCGTCGTCATCAATGTCATTGTCGAGTGCGCCGATGATGCCAAGGTTGGTGTTCACACTGAGCGCGAATGGCGCAGCAGCTAGAGCGAACACGGCTATAACGAGCGCTCCAAGCGCGAACTTGAGGCTGAACAAAGTGTAACCTCCCCCCTTGTTCTCGGAGAACCTGTTTCGTCGGCATCGTATATAGCCTTATCTGTAGGTCAGTACGATTCTTAGCACAAACCCCGAAATCATGTTTGACGTGGAGTTTTCGCCCCGAAAAGGTTCGCTAGCCGCTCGTGGTCGTAGCCGAACGGGAGGAGCATTCCCTCGGTCCCTCGCAGGAGCAGATCCACGTACGCCTCCGAATCATATTCCTCGCTCCCTGTCATGAACGACTCAACCTTCACTCGCTCCTTCGCATCCCTGCTCTTCCGATCGCATATGACATATCTAACGGCCTCTCCGGGGTTGACATCGAACCCCTCGTCATCTAGCTGCTGCAGCGCGGCGACGCTGTCGTTGAACTGCCGATACTCCCCGAGCTTCTGCGAGACCCTCTTCGTCATCAGCAGCTTGCTTAGAGGGATAGTGCCCGATCTCACGGCCTCGATATACCTGTCCACTATGTCCAGCGCGGACGATATGAGCTCTATGAACTGCTGTGAGTCCGAGGCCTTCGAGAAGTGCGCGAGGAGTTCCTGCTGCATGTCCGTCACAAGGCCCGTGCAGTCGTTCTTCCTCACGTCTATGCCCCGTATCTTGAGCCTCCCGTCCTCGAAGAGCCCATAGTATCTATTGAGCGCGCCCACGCCATTGGTCTTGCATGGAAGGAACACTATCCATTTGTACACGCCCTCGGGCTCGAGCGGTATGCCTATGTGCCCGGACACGTGCTCGCAGAACTTCTCTGGGTCGCCGTTGCCCTTCAGCCACATCGAGTCGACGATGCCGTGGAGTATCTCGAACCCGTGCGCTTCGGCCATCTCCGAAGTCTGGAGCATTATCTCCCTTCCATATGCGTTGATGGCTTCGTGGCACTCGATCCTCCCGAAGCGGGCGTTCTTGTATCCGGTGTATCCGAAGCAGTTGTGCGTCAGCACGCCGTTCGCGAGCGAGAACCCGTAAAGGGGTCTCGAGACGCCGAGACAGAACACGCTGTCCCCCGAAGGTTTCGCCTTCTTCACGGCCCTGATGCGCGCAGGAGCGATCGAATCCACTCTCAGGCCTTCTTCGCTGTAGAACGGGGGCATGATCGGGAAGTACTGTCCAGGCCGGATATCAGAGGCCCTCCTGAGCGCGAGCCCTTCCTGTTCGATCACATAGCACGGGTGGTCCGGCGTGAGCCTGATCTTCCCGCTTGCTAGTTCGAACTCCATAACATGGTCGGGCGCAGGGAACTTGAAGACCTTGGTGACGGTTTTCAGAGAGGGCTGGAGGCGATCGTCGACCCCGAACGCCTCGAGGCCATCGCGAACGGGGAACTCCCCGTCCTCGTTGTGAGCGTATCTCTCGACCAGGTCATCCACCGGAAGTATGTGGAACCGGTCCCCCAGCCGGAATGGTATCTCCGTTCCGGAGTCGAGACAGGTGACGAGGAGCCACTTGAGGATGCTCACGCGTTCTTTGCACGAGTTCACGTCTCCGATGCCCGCTCTGACCATCCTCTTCAGCCTGGTCCTGCGCTCGACCACGGGCTTCAGCACTCGCGGGATCAAGCCGATCTGCTGGTCGCATATCCCGTAGCCCAGCACGGGCACCTTCCTGCGCGGCTCCGGGCAGCAGGAACACATGACGGTCTCGGGCGAGATGTTGAACCTCACCATGATGTTCGGATAGAGTGAGGTGAAGTCCACCTCCAGCACTTTGTCGTGTATGCCCACGACGGGCTCGTAGATGAACCCCCCGCGGTCCGCGATCACGAGCTCCTCGGCTGTCTTGAACTTCTCGGGGAGGTTCTTCTTCCACATCACGACGCATCCGTCCTTGAGCGCCTGGTTCACCTCCATGGCGCTGATGGCGCTCCCGGGCGAGAGCCTCGCGAGCTCCTGCACAGGGACGGTGGATATTCGCGAGAGGTCGATGAGCCCGTTGAGCCCGCTCTCCATGAACATGAACGAGCTCGAGCGGTCGATGTGTATCCGCCCCTTGAGCTTGTACGAGGGCGGCTTGTACTTGATCTGCCCGTAGGTGAAGTACGACTTGCCCTTCCTGTCCGCCTGCTGGTCGTCCTCGTCCCTCCCGAGCCGGACCGGAGGGAGCTTCAGGTGCTTCGCGCGCTTGAAGATGTACGGGATGGCGAAGGCGTCCCCGTCGTCCGTGTATATGACGTCTGGATCCTCCTTCTTGAGGATCCTCTGCATCTCCCTGAGGATGTCCTCCTCGTCCCCGTCGATCGAGTGGTCTCCCACATTTGCGGAGAGCAGCCTGTCGTTATACGTCGGGATGCCCTTGCTCGCCGCTGTCGATATGCTCAGGACCGTGTCGCTCAGAGGCGGGGGCTCGTAGTCGATCTCGTAGGGATCTTCCAGCATCCTCGGCTTCGGCCTGAACTCGAGGAAGCCCATCGGGAACAGGTCCTTCTCGACCAGGTACCGTTGGCTGAAGCGCAGGTCGACGTTGAACAGGGCGTAGTCTTTGTACCTGCCGCGGTTGTCGATCGTGTGCGCAACGTCCTCGACCTTGTCGTAGTCCCGGATGTCGACCTGCAGCACCTCGCGCTCTTTCTCCCCGAGCCAAGTGCGCTTCATCACGCGTTCGACGGACCCCACGGGGTCGAGTATGGGAAGTGCCTTCTCGAGGTCGTCCAGCTTGTCCTCGGAAGCATGTACGAATATCCTGGGGACGAATGCTCTGTCCACTAACTTCTGCGGGCCTTTCCGCGTACAGATCCAGTACACGATCGAGTTATTCGCATAGTCCGGATAGATGTCGAGCAGCCAACCTCTCATCCCACTCCATCACCGCTCCCCCCATCTCCCCGTTCGCCCGCCTCCAACTTCCTCTTCAGGGACAGCAGCTCCTTCTCGTGCTCGAGCAGCATGGACAGCAGCGCGGACTCGGTAGGATCGAGCCTGATCGCATAGGTCGCAGCGGAGGCGTGCATCCGCGCCCTGTTGACCAGCGAGTCGAAGGCCTCTCTGTCGCAGCTCCTCAGGGCCCTCCTGAAATCGTTCCACTCCTGGGCCATGGACTCAAGTGCCAATCGGTATGTAGCCACTGTTCTTCCCGTCGGGATCCCCCCTGAACTCGTCCAGCGTGAGCTGGTTCCAAGGAACTGGCATGAACACGGTCTGCCGATCTGCCTTGGGCAGCCGGAAGAGCATGCCGTCCCTTCGGGCGCGTATCTGGACTATCTGGTCCGAATGTTCATAGAGCAAGTTGGAGAGCTTCGGGCTCGGCCGGAGCATGTGCTCGGAATAGTTCGTCATTAGCGAGATGGTCTCGTGTCCTCTGGTCACCTTCGAGACCCTCTCAAGGCATCTCCTGAGCAGCTGGTGTGACTCCATCCACTTCATGTCCTTATCGAGGAACAGCTCCGTGATGGAGGAGACTATCACAGTGGACGGAGAGCACCTCTCGACCTGCTCCTCGAGCTTCTCGTCGATCAACGTGACGAGCTGATATGCGGTGAACGCCCGGGAGATGCTGATGCTGGAGAGTATCTCGCGCTTGTCGAGCCCGAGGCGTTTGCAGAGAGAGCTGATGGCATACGGGTTGATCGAGTTGCCACCGTCTATCCAGACCACTTCCTCTTCGAACTCTGCGACGGCCCTCACGCATAGAAGGTGCAGGAGGCTCGACACGTAGCTGTTGTCGCTCTCGAGCAAAGTGACCTGTGCCGACCGGAAACCCCCTATCAGCTCGTCCAACTGCAGTATGGACGCCTCCAGCCTCCTCTCACGCATCAGAGGCTCTTCATCCGTCGCATGAACGACGGCCTGCTCGATAGCATCGGTCCTGTGCGTGTTCAGCGGTGTCACCAGCGCTGTTCTATCTCGCGTTATGGAGTTAAACAGGTGCAGGGGGGAGCGTGGTGAAAATAGTCCAGTGAATAAAATCCAGGTCGAACGCTCGGCCGTGAACCCCTTCCAAGGATGACTTCTGGTGGAAATGATGAGTCAATGTTTAAGTACACTTAGACTGCTCTTTCCTCAGCAGTGCCAGAATACACGTTGAATTCACAGGCAAGGGATTGAGGAAAATGGCCGCAAAGGCATCCTCCAAAAGGTCACCTGCCCCTTCGAGAGTCTCACCATACCGTCCGCATCGAGAGCAGATCGAGTCGGCAGAGGTAAGGAGATCGCGCAAGGCCGCTCTGCTCCAGCTGACGATGGGAAGGGTTGCGCACATAATAGGGATAGCCTCAGGGCTGGCCCTAGCGCTGACCGCAGTCATCGCGTACGGGCTCATCCACTGGGATTTCCTGAGGGACGCCCCCGAGTTCATGGTCACGCTAAGGTGGGTCATACCCCTGGTAGCCGGGGTAGTCGCTGCGGGGGTCGCGATCATAATGAAGTGGGAGCCCTACGTGGCCGACCGCGAGGAGCCACACTTCGTCATGAGCGTCGTCGCGCTCGTGGTCCCCATCATGTTCATCGCACTGATAGTCCTGGACGAGTACGGCCAGGTCGCGCTCGGCCGGCCCACATGGCTCTATCCGGCGTCCTTGCTGGGGATCTGCCTCGCGGAGATATCGCTCGCGATGACCTGGGAGGGCGCGGGTTCGAGGAAGACCATCAGCATCGCTGCGGCCATCTTCCCCATTGCGCTTCTGCTGTTCCCTATCTTCTTCAAGTTCACGGACGAGGAGCTGGCCAGCATACTCCCGATGGCCTATCTCGGGAGTGCGGTCTCAATTCAGCTCAGCGGTTCGATGCTGCACATAATCTCATCATCCACGCAGGTCCAGCAGCGTGAGGTGCTCAAGGCGAGCGACTCGAAGCTGAGGGAGCAGATCCTCGACATCGACAAGAAGCGTCATGCCCTGGTCTACAGGGAGGAGGCGCTGCGGTCGAAGGAGTCCGGGCTGGAGGCCTATGAGAAGCACCTCTCGGACGAGATGGCATCGTACGAGGAGCGGAAGCAGCAGGTGATAGCCGCGGAGACGGACCTCGAGAACAGGGTCGAGAGGGTAATCGAGGAGCGCGAGCGGCTCTCGAAGCGCGAGGGTGAGCTCGAGGCAAGGGAGGACGCAGTTGAGATCAAGCTCACGGAAGCGGAGGGTCTGCGGAGGGATATGGACAGCCGTCTCAAGGTTCTCGTTTCGCGGGAACAGACCATCTCGACCAGGGAGCACGAGTCAAGCAAGTCGATCATCGACCTCCAGGCCAAGGAGCGTGACCTGAAGGGCAAGATATCGGAACTCCAGGCCGAACAGTCCACTCTAGAAGCCGTCCGGAAAGAGCTGGCGGAGTTCGAGGAAGCTCTCTTGGACAGGGAGAAGCAGGTCGGCTCGCGTGAGAGCGAGATGGAGATGCGATCTATCGAGCTAGACTCGGTTAGAAAGCAGCTAGGGACGGTCGAGGCCGAGAAGACTACTGTCTCGACGCTGGAGCAACAGCTCAGGACGAAGCAGCAGGAACTCAGGGAGCGGGAGGCGGCTCTCAGGACGATCGAGGACGACATCAAGCAGAAGTCGGAGAAGGCCGAGCGGTTGATCTCACGGGCTGACAAGCAGATGAACGAGCTCGTCGAGAAGGAAAGCGTAGTGATGGCCAAGGAGAAGAGCCTGGCTGATAAGGAGGCCGAGCTCAGGAAAGAGCTGCAGGGCATCAGCTCACAGTTGGAGGAGATGGCCAGCGCCAAGGCGCAGGTCGTCGATTTGTCGAAGCAGTATCATGTCATGACGGAGACCACCCGCGGAAAACTCTCCACGATCTCCGCGAAGGAGGACGAGATCGCGAGGAAGATGGCCGCCCTAGAGAAGCGCGAGGAGAAGATCAAGGAGATCGATACGCGCCTCAGGGCCGAGCACAACAATATGGACGCCAAGCTGAGACAGTTGCTCGAGAAGGAAAAGACCCTTGAAGCCGAGGAGGCAGAGGTCAACCTCAAGCAGGCCGAGCTCAGGGAGATGGAGCGGGAGATGCTCGAGAGCGTGGACGAGCTCGAGGAGGCGAAGGCGGGCCTTCAGGTCGAGGAGGAGGACGAGCGGGAGAGCGTCTACGAGTACCGCGAGAGGCGTTTGGCCGAGAAGGAGCAGGAGATGAAGTCCCGCATGTACCAGCACGAGAAGGAGCTGGAGAAGCGGGAGCAGGCCCTCAAGGCGCACTTGACGAAGGACCTACAGGAGATGGAAGAACAGGTCCAGCAGGAGTACGCCGAGGCTAAGGTGAAGACCGGGGTCGATCGGCTCGACGACCTCCTGATGGGGGGTATGCCCTTCTGCTCCAATGTGCTGTACATCGGTCCACCGTTCATAGGCAAGGAAGTTGCGATGCTGCTGTTCCTTGCAGAGGGACTGAAGAAGGGAGTACCAGCAATCATCGTGACGACCTCGCACTCGCCGGCGGAGATTTCCAAGGACATCGCGCCGATACTTCCGACATTTAAGGAGTTCGAACAGCTGGGACTCGTGCGCTGGATAGATGCTTCTGGGCTTCCGTTCGACCAGCAGTCGGAGCCGTATGCAAAGGTGGTCTCTGTATCGAAGCCGGGGGACCTCAAGGGCATAGCAGAGGCGGTCGAGCGCGTAGTGAAGGAGCTCCAGAGGCTGAAGCACCCATACTTCAGAGTCGCTTACTTTTCCCTCTCAATGAGCATAACCCAGGCAGATGAGAAGAGTGCGTTCCAGTTCGTAGCGAGCCTGGCCGGCAGGCTGAAGACGGCAGGCGGCGTGAGCGTGTACGCCGTCGAGCGCGGGATGCACACGGAGCAGCAGCTCGAATCCATCCAGCACCACATGAGCGGTGCGATCCAGTTCAAGACGGAGAACCAGAAGACCATGCTGAGCGTTCAGGGAATCAGCGATGCCCAGAGCCGTGGCTGGATCGAGTACAGGCACACCAACAAGGCGCTCATGGTGGGTGCATTTTCACTTGAGAGGATAAGGTAGTAAATACCCTCTCATGATTCTGGTCGTCATCGGGATGCAATGAGTCGGATTCAGCTTGGCAACGGGATCAGCTACGAGGCCGAGGGCCGTCGTTTCAGATTCGATCCGAGGAAGATCCTTCCGGACGAGGTTGCCATGATCTCACACGCTCACACAGACCATCTGCCGAGCTCATTCAAGAGCCTCTCTGCTGTCTGCTCCCCGGAGACGAAGGATTTCGTCAAGGCCAGAAGAAACAAGGATGTCCAGATATGCTCCAACGATAGGGTCGAAATGCTGGAGGCTGGTCATATCGTGGGTTCTCGCATGTTCTTGGTCAAGGGAGAGACAAGCGTTCTTTATACGGGGGACTACTGCACCCGCAGGAAAGAGAACACTGACGCAGCCAAGCCCCACAAGTGCGACATACTGATCACAGAGGCGACGTATGGAAAACCACGCTATGTGTTTCCGGACCACGACGAGATAATGGCCGTTGTGAGGGACTGGCTCGATGACATCGTGCGACACGACGGTTCCGCGATCCTATTTGCCTACCCTCTGGGCAAGTCCCAGGAGCTCACCGCTGCGCTCAGGAATCTTCCGTTGGTTCTTCATCCGACCATTGCAGAGAACAATAGGATCCTGCAGAAGCACGGGTACGACCTCTCCGCGAAGGAGTTCGACGCCCACAAGACGGAGCCGCCCTTTGTGTACATAACCTCGGGCATGGGCAAAGACGCTGGTAGGGTGCAGGCGTTGAAGAAGAAAGGAGCGAAGACGGCCGCATTCTCAGGCTGGGCACTCGACAGGGGTTTCTTGCATGAGTCGACCGTCGACGAGGCGTTTCCAGTATCGGATCACTGCGGGTTCGACGAACTGTCAGCCTTCGTGAAGAAATGCAGTCCACAAATGGTCTTCACAACTCATGGATTCGCGAAGGAGTTCGCCATGCACATTCGGAGGGACCTGGGGATCGAAGCTCAACCAATGATCGCGAGGCAGCGGACCCTTGACCACTTCTGCTAGGTCTTGTCCGCCGAGCTTGTCCACATCCTGGCGTAAGTTCCTCTCAGCATCAGAACCCTCGAGACACTCACCGCGAACCCCTCGGCGCGCTTCATGATCTCCTCCGAGTCCATGAGCGCGGTCCCGAGCCCGACACCCTCTCCGCTCAGGGTCATGACCGCGACGGCGCCGCCCTTCTCGATGCCCTCGTCCAGGGCGACCACACCGGGCACAGCGAGGTTGGCCCCGTGGCAGATCGCGTCCACGGCGGAATCCTTGATCTGTATCTTCGGGATCTGCTCCAGGAGGACCTCCTTGGGATGCAGCATCTTCCTGAGGGGCACACTGTTGCCGCCCTTGTGGTCCGTGACCGCGTCCTTGAGGTCGTGGAGCGTCACGGCCTGGTCTTCGGTGAGTGAGCCTGCCCTGGTCCTCCTGAGATCCTGCAGGTGAGCTCCTGTTGCTAGGGCGTCTCCGATATCCACACACAAGCTCCTGATGTATGTCCCCGCCTCGCAATCCACTTTGAAGAGGACGTCACGTCCGGAGATTTCCAGTATGTTCAGCGATTCGATTGTCCGGCTACGCCTCTCGCGTTTGACAGCTGATCTCATCGGAGGTGTTTGGAGTATCTCTCCCGTGAACTCCTTGAATACCTCCTGAAGCCGCTTGAGGTCGACGTTGCCGTGCATCTTCATGACGCCGACATACGCCTTGGTCCCGTAGTGAAGCGCGTCCATCGCCCGAACCGCGTTGCCGATCCCAACGGGCAGAACACCCGTCACGCGCGGGTCCAGGGTTCCTCCGTGGGCGGACTTCGAGGCGCCCAGGATATCCCCCGCCCAGCTGGTGATCTGGTGAGATGTCGGCCCAGATGGCTTGTCGAGCACGACGACACCGTCCTGGAGCAACTCCTCGACGGTGCGCTCGTGGGGCTTCTTCCCGGTCCCGGAATCAATCGCTCTCTTGGCCTTTATGAGCATGGTTCGAGTCCGTCCTCCTGGCCTCTGCGACGATCGTCTCCGCGAGCGCTTCCGCGGGCGTGTTCGACGAATCCAACCAGAGGTCGTAGTGTGAAGGATCCGTTGGATCTATCGAGTAGAAAGCTGTGTACCGCTTCTTCTCTGATCGCTCCCTCGTCCTGATTTCCTGGAGCACCTTCTGCGGATCCTTTCCCTCCCTGCGCGCAATCCTCTCCGCCCGGATGTCGTCAGCGGCGTCCACATACACAGCGAAGACCGGGATGTTTCTCGCCTTCAGGAGCGGGCCCGATAGCCTTCCCTCGATGACGATGTCGTCCTTGGAGCGTGCCAGTGCGAGCATCCTGTCGTCGAGCTCCCTGTCAATCGTCTCATTCTCTTCAGCAAGCTTTCCGAACGTGTTGAGGGCGACCTTGCGCTCGGCCGCCATTTGCCTGAAGATCTGTCCTATGAGAAGATACTCGTACCCGAGCTTGCTAGCAACCAATGCACAGATGGTCGTCTTGCCGCTTCCAGGAGGTCCTGAGATGGATATCCTCATTCCCCAGTCTCCTCTCCCTGGTCGTCCTGGACCTCTCTCGCGACCTCGCCCTCCTGCTCGAGGTTCCTAAGCTTTTTCCCGAAGGTGAAGTACTTGAGAACGCGTGTGAGGACTTGGCCGAATGGTAAGGTCAACAGCGAGTATAGGAGCACCCAGTTCGGCAGGAGGTTCTGGCCTTTCATGTCGGCATTGAACTCCCACGGGACCGAGAAGCTCGTGGAAGAAACGTCGAAGTAGACGAAGTTCGAGAGCCACGCGAAGATCGGGACCACGACGATCATGGTGAAAGGCATCAGCTTGAACTGGGTCTGCGTGGTCTTGAGCGACTTGGACATCATCTGAGGCTGCATCTCTGTGAGCTTCTTCAGCTTGAAAGTGTTGTTGCTCGTCCTAGCATCGCGCATCTCCTTCTGGAACGCCGACATCATCCTCGCGTTCCGAGCCTGCTCGATCCAGTCCATGAAGAAGTGCCTGACGACGATGCTGAAGAAGCTCATGACCAGCCCCGTGAGCAGCAGAGTGAGGATCGGCCTGTCACCGCCGAATCCCACAATAGGGGCGAGCCCGATCCCAACGATCTCTCCCAATGATTGTCTCAGGTTCTGGTCGAACAGGACAAGCATCGAGATCATCAGTGCGAACAGGAGCAGCATCTGCCCCGAGATGTTCGCGGGCGGCGGCCTTGCTCCCGGTCCACCCGTCGAGCTGGCCATCTGCCTATTCGCCTCCGAAGAAGCCTCTCAGCACAGGATGCATCTCCATCATCTGCTCACGGCCGATGGCATCATACAACTGTATCATGATGCCGACCGCTAGCAGGACTCCTGTTCCAGAGGCGTTACCCACAGTGCCGATCAAGTCCGCGCCTGCGGCTAGACCTCCGACAGTCGCTCCGGAAATGATGGTGACGACGGGAATGTACCTTTCGAGCACTCGCTTGAGCACTCTCGGGTCCCTCCTGAACCCTGGAATCTGCATCCCGCTCGATTCGATCTGTGTGGCAACCGCCTCCGGGCCCATGTTCGTGGTCTCGATCCAGAACCGAGCGAACAGGATCGAGCCGAGAATCATTATGATGACATACACGATGACGTGAATGCCGATCTGGAGCCTGGTTTTGTCGAGCCCCGTGGCATCAAGGTACTGATTGCTCAGCATCGGCAGGAGCCAATCGCCCAGGCCGTTCACGGTCGATAAGTAGTACGCGAGCCCACCGTCCGGACGTGTAGCGCCTTCGCTATAATACCCAAGCATCCAGTTTCCGCCAAGCAGGGGCACGTTCTGGAACGATGGATGAGACCAGAACAGCATCGAGAACATGCTCACGTTCGCGAGCAGTGCGGCCATCAGGATGACCGGGATGTTCGATGCGTAGATGAGTTTGATTGGGTACCTTCCCCTAGCGCCTCTTGCGCCTCCGTGCGCGAGGGGGAGCTCTATCCGACTCGACTCCGTGTACGCGACGAACAGGAATATGGCGATAGTTCCTATGAGCGCGACCATCGGGTTGGGCTGCGCTAGGAATATCCGTTCATAGCCCCCGCCCGAGAGCTGCGACGCCGACATGTGATGGAACAGATAGATCGTCTTGGGGATCGTCCCTGCGGGCGGATTATCGTCGATGCTGATCGGAGCCGTGTTGTCCACCGGATGCCAGTTGAGCGACCCCGTGAATATCTGCTGCGCTACACCTGCCGCGATGAACAGCGAAATGCCGCTCCCAATACCCCACTTCGAAACCACTTCATCCATGAGGAACACGAGGTACGATCCGACGATCAGCTGCAGCACAATGACGAACTTGGCGAGCTGGTCGCCGTGGTCCGCCCAGACGCCGTCCATGCCGCCGATGAATTTCTCGGACGGGACCATGAACCCGTACACCTGGGGCACTGATTCGACGACTATCATGATGAGCACGAGCATCTTCTGGGTGCCCTGATAGACCGCCTTGTCCTCGTCGTTCTTGAGATTGAGCTTGATGATCTTCGCGCCCGTGAAGAGCTGCATGATGATCGAGCCGGTGACGATCGGGCCTATGCCGAGGTGCATGAGCGAGAACTGCGCTCCCGCGAGGATCGCCCTGTACTGGGCGAATAGGTCCACTCCTCCCTCCTGCGACAGCCCGTAGATGACGATGTTGGTCATCGCGAAGTACAGCACCAGTATGAAGACGACCCACGTCATCTTGGTTCTGAAGTGTACATGCCCCTCAGGCCTCACTACCGCCGGTAACCTGTCGATCACCGGCTTGAGCTTGTAGAGCATGCTCTTGTCTTCGTCGCCCTCAGCCATCAGTACCCTTCCTTTCCGTCACGCGATAGTCCGTGTCCCTTTCGCATTCCTATTCTTTGAGCAGCGCTCCGCCGGCCTTCTTCAACTTCTCTTCGGCGCCCTTCGAAGCCTCTGCTACTCTGATAGTGATCGGTTTTGAGATTCTCCCAGAGCCGAGGAGCTTGTCGACGCCCATCTTGGTCAAGTCCACAGTCCACTTGCCGCCCTTCTCCTCCGCGAAGCCATCCTTGGACAAGGAGGGCAGGAACTGCTCCACCTCCGATACGTTCATAGTTATCTTGGCTTGGACCACGGACTGTGGTCTCTTGAACCCGTGGTGCCCGAAATAATCAGGATTGTACTTAACAATGCTTATCCACTTGTGCTTGTGGAGGCCCGCGTTTCCCCTGCCGCCTCTGAGGCCAGCCCCTCTGCCAGCCTTCTTGCCGCGGCCATGGGTCCTCGAGCCCTTGAACTTGCTCGTCCTGCTGACCATTTACTTCGCCTCCTTGGGCTTCTCGAGCATGCGATTGACTAGCTTCTCCATCTCCTTGCCTCTGTATCCGAGGGAGCCGCCGTCGATGTAGGCGCGCCTGGTGCTCTCGTAGCCGTGTCTGGGCGGAGGAAGCCTCACGACCGGCTTCAGCCCCTTCACATCCGTGAGCTTCGCCTCACCCGCCTCGAGCGCCTTCGCGAAGGACAGTATGGACGTGTACTTCGAGTTCTCCTTGACGAACGCGTCCGTGAGCCTCCCGCCTCCGACGACCTCTCCTCTTTGATGGAGCAGTCTCGCGAGCGCCTCGTGCCCCAGCTCGCCCCAGGTCACGTAGTCCTTCACCCTATGGAGCATCCCGTACGTGGTCGCTGTCATGGGTAACACGACGCAGTGGTTGACCCTCGTGAGCTTGAGCCTGGTCATCGTCTCGACCGCGCTCCACTGGATCTTGGCATGTCCTCTTACCCGGACGACCGCAAATGCTGGCACGTCTACCCACCTTCCTTCGGCTTCTCGATCTCGCCCTCTGCCGGCACTTCCTCAGGGGGCTCCTCGGGCGAACTCGCGACATGTATCTGGGTCGGCCCGCTCATGATCTGGAGTCTCGTCTTCTGCTCGGAGGTCACCCTGATCTGCGCCGTTTTCTTCAGGGCCTCGAAGGTGGCTATGGCGTTGTTGATGGTCGTCTTCGTGTGACCCTCTGTGAATCCCCACGCGTCTTTGACACCCGCCATGCGCAAGACGCTTTTGGCGATGTCGTTGATCGCTAGCCCGGTGCCCCTCGGGGCCGGCTTCAGCTTGACGTACACGGAGCCCGAATGCCCTATGACCTCGAACGGTAGTGAATGGGGCGTGAGACAGCCGCACTGCCAAGACCCGCATCCTCTCTTGACCTCGATGATGTTCAGCTTGGCGACATCGATTGCCGCGCGGATCGCGGGCCCGACCTCCTTGCCCTTCGTCCTGCCGAGGCCGACGAACCCGTCCTGGTTGCCGACCACGACTGTGATCGCGAACCGGACCCTGCGACCAGAGTCCGTCATCCTCTGGACCATGTTGACATCGAGGACCTCGTCCGCCAGGTCTGGCACGAGAATATCGACTATCTCTGCCTCCCTGAGCGGAAGTCTGGTCTTGAGCGCTTCGCTCATCGTGGTTATCTTCCCTTCCGTGACGAGCTTCCCGAGCCTCGTCCTAGGGGTCCATTCAACCATTGACTGCACCTCCGATCTTGCTCTTCGTACCTTCGAACATGGCAGCCGTGCCGTCCCGCATGTGCTTGCCGTTGATCCTGTCCGGCGAGGGTAGCATCTTCTCGTTGTGAGGGACTTCGACGCCGGCATCGACGATGCCCTTCAAGGCCGCGAATACGACTGCGCCCTTGGTCGGCTCCTTCAGGCCGATGTCCAGGACGGCGTCCTCGACGCCCTTCTCCTTTGCGCGCTTCCCTGCCATGAGGCCTGTGAGATAGGCAGCTGGGGTGCTCTTTCCCGAACCTGTGAAACCGAGCTCCTCGAGCTCCTTCGAGACCGCCGATGCGACTACGAAATCCCCTTTGGCATCGTAGCCGACGAACTGCACGGTCACGTGTTTGTTGGACCTGCGCACGACCGCTCTCGTGGTGCCTCCTGCCAGCAGCTTCGCCCTGTGCCTGTAATCCGTCCGTCCCTCGCGCCTTCTCCTGAAGGGCAATCTGTATCTTGGTCCTGTGGCCATCTTCATCACTCCTTCAGGAGGCCTTCGGTCTTGAGGTGAGACTCCAAGTGCGACCTGCCCTTGAAGACGCCTCCCTTGGCCTTCATGTAATATGTCCTGTAGGTCCCGACATCGATCTTGCCAGTGTCCCTCAGGTCCTTCAGCCTCTTCCTGATCGGCCTTATCGCCTGCATCCACCGTTCCTTCGACGGCTTCCTAGCATTCTTCTTGCCGCGCCTCGAACCGTGGCCGCTCTGTCTGCCCTTCCGCCTCTGGGCGATGTGGTACTCGGCCCTTCCTCTGGACACGCCCTTCTTCTGCTTGGCGGCGACAGCTCCGGAGTCGATGAGCGTGCGCACATCAGAACGGGTGATGGCGTCCGCGACGTCCTCCTGTCGGTTGGGGTCTATCCAGACCCTGTTGTAGCCGCACTTCAGCAGCTGAGACGCGAGCCTCTTCTGGTTGGAGAGATTCATGGATCATCCGCTCCTGTTGAGCACTCTGATGCCGAGCTCGTCCGCCTTGCCCTCGATTTCCTGCCTCTTCTTCATGCCCACCGAATGGGCCACTCTGGCAGCCTCGAGCTCAGGCCTGATCTTCTGCAGGTCCTTGACGTTCCAGACCATTACCTCTTTGAATCCTGATGGGTGGAGGAACCTCGCGCCCTTGGGGGAGCCGTAGCCTATCGAGACCACGTTCCGCCTGTACCGGTAGTGGTGCCTCATCTTCGAGTGGAGGCCCCTCGGCCTCCTCCACTTCTTGTTCTGGAGGCGCTGTCTCGCGTGCCACTCCTGTCTCAGGAACGCCGGCCGCCTTGCGTTCACTTCCGTCCTCTTCTTCATGGCGTCCAAGGTCTCTTTCGAGAGCTTGGGCTTCAGCTTCACCTTGTAGCCCCCTTCCTCCTCGATCTCGACCTCTTCTTCCTCCTTCTTCTTGGCCCCGGCCTTCTCCTTCTTCTCTTCGCCCTTTTCTTCCACGGCCTCTTTCTTCTCTTCGGGCTTCTTCTCGGCCGACTTGACCTTCCTGGTCTTCGGAGCGGGCTTCTCCGCAGGTTCCGCGGTCTCGATGCCCAAGTCCTCCTTCCAGTGCTGGATGGTCTTAGGGCCGACGCCCTTGAGGTGTTCGTGGATCTCCTCGATGCGGTCCTCGCTCCCGAGGGCCTCCCCGAGCTTCTCGGGCGTCTCGATCCCGATCGCCTCTAGCTTCGCGATGTACTCCTCCTTGAACATGTGTAGTTGCATGAACTCGTCGTGGTGCGGTGATTTCTTCTCGGCCATTCATCTCACCTTCCCGGTTTCTCGATGATGTAGATGCCGTCCTGGAACACCCTCGGGTCGAAGCCCCTTATCTTCGTCGCCCGCTCGATGTTCGCCGCGGTCTGGCCCACATCCTCTACGTTCGGTCCTTTCAGGAGCACCTGGTCTCCCTTGACCTCGACCTTCGTGGAGCCCAGTATCTTCGTCTTCCTCGGGAACTTCTCTCCGAGGAAGTTCTCTATTACGAACACGTTGCCCTTGATCGAGGTCTTGATGGGGAAGTGCGCGTAAACGATCTTCATCTTGTACTCGAAGCCGTCCGTCGCGCCTCTGAGCATGTTGCGTATGTGCGCCCCGTAGGTCCCCGCCAAGGCCTTCTCCCTCTTCCTCGGGAACTCGCACGAGACCACGACCTGCTTGCCTTTCACCTCGAGCTTCACTCGTGGGTGATGGAGATCCTTGGAGATCTCTCCCTGAGGTCCCTTGACTTTCACGATCCCGCCCTGGAAGGTCACGTTGACCTTCTCGGGGATCTCTATCTCGTCCTTAATCGGTCCTCCGCGCATGTTTGCCACCTCAGTAGACGAACGCCAGCAGTTTGCCGCCGACGCCCTCCTTCTTAGCTCCTGTGTGCGTGATCACGCCTCTCGTGGTCGTGAGTATCAGCACGCCGAAGTCCTGCGCGGGGAGGTATCTGGACTCCCACTTCTCCAGCTCGCCCTTCTTGACGGCGTATCTCGGTCTTATGACTCCGCAGTCGTTGATGGCTCCAGTGAGCGAGATCTTGAACATCCCGCTCCTTCCATCCTCCACCAGCTCGAACTGGCTGATGTAGCCCTGCTCCTGCATCACCTTGAGTACGCGGCCTATGAGCTTCGAGGACGGCCGGACGAAGCACTCTCCCTTGCCAATCTTCTCGGCGTTCTTGATGACCGCCATCGCGTCGTTGAGTGTATCTTGCTGCATGTCATCTCACCTCACGAGTACTTCCTGAAGCCGATGTGTGGTGCGACCTCTCTGAAGCACTGTCTGCAAAGGTGCATCCCGTAGCGTCTGATGATGCCCCGCTTGCGGCCGCATCTCTTGCAGCCTTCTGATCTGCCG
>MGWC01000008.1:10661-14519 GCA_001800815.1 Euryarchaeota archaeon RBG_19FT_COMBO_56_21 | reverse complement strand
TACCCATGGTCTTCCCGAGAAGTGTGGTTCATATCCTGTTCCATGCATTCAGTCGACCGTGCAGAACTTGTGGTACGACTTAGGCAAGAGCCCCTTTATGTCCCCTACCTCCCAATTATGTCTCTCATCTGAGTCCGTCCAGCTCTTTTTCTGAGATGAGGGACGTAATATCGGTTCTGTTCTTATGGAATTGTCCTCGTCCGAATCTTCTCAGGTTCCAGTGTTGTTGGCCCACTTGGTTTGGTAAGCCGCTTGTTGAAGGTAATGACGAGCAGACCGACCGTCATGATGAACACGGCGAAAGCCAACCAGAGTTTGAGGAGGGTAAGGCGATTGGATGCATCGTCTACAAATGTCAAGTTTATCAGAGTGACCAATGTGGTTCCAACAGTCACAATGACTGCAAGAATGGCGATAATGGTTAGCCTTCGAATGTTGATTGCATTTGATGTCTGTACCTCAATCTGCTGCATAGCATCTGTCTTGCGCACGGTAGTCTGCGACTCAGGCCTGTCACTAGTTTTAGAGAGCTGAAGCTTCAGCTCGCGATCATCTTCACAGTAAGGGCAGATCAAAACCTCGGCATCCAAGAGCTTCCCACAGGCTGCGCATTTTCTCTGAGGTTGTCGTTTCGCCTCACTGGGGCGTAATGATTTTCCACATTTCCAGCAAGGCTCATCTGCCGAAAGGTTGTTCGTGCCACAATGCGGACATTCTACCATAGTTCTTCCGCCTCCTCATCGCCCTTCCTCCCCTATGGTCTTTTCGCGCTCGTGCAGACAGACGCGCGCGTCCGTGCCTGACCAAGATCCTGCGACTGCCGACGCCGCACCTCCCGCATCTATCTGGGGACTGAGCCATTCGAATGACATGAGCGCATTCAGGTCGAGTCGCAACTCAATGACAACCGCTCGCATTGACCGCATGCAAGAGCAGAAGTACTGCGATTTGGATAACAGTGTATTCACTGGTGAGGGAATGAGAGCTAGCGCCATGTCACACTTCTCGACTCTATCGACAGGATGGTCGCTCGTGACACTCTTATCGATTGCTCTTGTTGCTTCGGCCTATTACCCTCTGCCTGAACCCGAATCGGAATTTTGGTCGCTCGAGGTGGTTGATTCGGGATCCGTTGATGCGGATCCTCTCTCGGATACATCCCTATTGGTGGATTCCGGTGGCAATACGCACATCGTCTACGTCTCAGTTCCTTCGGAAGCGTCGGGGCTCCCCTCTGAGGTGAGATATGCCAACAACTTGGGCGGTTTCTGGGATATTGAGGAACTCGGCCATAAGCCTCGAGGTCATGAGCACTGTGATGTCTCGATGGTACTCGACACCGCGGATAGACCCTATCTATGCTATTCGAACTCAACTCAGACAAACTACTCGTCCCGGTCAACGTCAGGCTGGACCAGTGGCTATCTTCCCAGCAGCAATTGGACCTGGAACTGCGCCATAGGTGTGGACGGAGAGGGTCGAATCCACATATGCTACACCGATACAGTCGGCTGGATGGAGTCCGGATTGATGTATGCCGTCCTTACAGGTCACGGGTGGGTCGAGACTGTCCTTGCGACAGAGAGCTGGATGAACAGCGTCGCCCTTGCAGTGTCTCCGAACGGGTCTTTCCACGTGGTCTATGATTCCTCGACTATGCTGATGTATTGCTCTGGGCAGGTTGATTCATCCGGGACTGCAACGCAGATGAAGACGGAGGAGATCGGTGAAGGGCGCGAAGGCCTTGATCCCGCCATTGCCATCGGCGCCAATGACACAATTCACGTCGTGTACAGGAGAGGGGCTGGGTCAAACGGCGATATCGCGTGTTTGGCAATCCGTTCCGGAGAGGTCGTGAATCGGGATGTCATCGACGGTCCGGAATGCAGGGATCCAGATATCGCAGTATATGATGGGAGCCAGGTTCTAGTGTCGTATGTCTCCTTCGGATCGAGTCAGGGGAGGGACCACGGACCAAGGCTTGTGTGCGCCAGGCTAGCAGACAGGGGGTTGACCAAGAACGTCGTCGCGGAGCTTGAAGGGGATACTCTTGCATTTCTCTCCACATCTATTGACGTGGATTCTCAACAGGTAGTTCACATCAGTTGCTGGAGCGGTGCCCTCTGGTACGCAAAGGGCCAAGTTGTATCTCCCGATGAGAATGATGTGACTCTGCTAGTCGCGATTGCGGTTGGAGCTGTTGCGGTATCCGCAGGGCTGGCTGCGCTATACGTCCTGAAGATACGTCAAAGACGACTCTAGGTGCCTTTCCTATTCTATGGTCTTTTCCGAGGGGAGGCCCAAAGCCCTTTCCTTTTCACGACATCAGCTATCGTACCAGTAGAGATCGACAGTCAGCGTGATGGGCAGGACATAGTCGGGGCGCCAATCGTAGCCATTGTAGTCTGTGGGCCAATCGTAAGCCTTGTTGACCTCCACGAAGCCTCCTCCTGATTCAACCCTACCAACTATCACGGCGTCAGCCAGAGTGTAGCCTCTGCTATCATTCATGTACGCGACGAAACTGGCAACACCGTCCTGGTCTCCGTGGTTGAACACCTTTCCCGATAAGACGACAACGCGTTCAGTGCCGGAGAAAGTGTACATGTAGTTCGTGTCGAGATAGCAAGACATTTCAGCGTGTGCCCAGGGCCGTGCCCACGCAAGATATACGCCAAGTGTCGCGACAACAATGACTAGGACGATGACAGTCACGATTATCTTGAGATTGATTTCTCTCTCCTTCTCGTTCACGCCATTCCCCGTACCCTAACCGGACTTTCCTCCCTATGGTCTTTTCCGAGGCATTCTATGGCGTCCCAGACGCAGGTTCTTCCTTGGGGACACCTGCCACTACGGGATTGCCCCTCCTCTTGCGCAACAGCAGCACAGCGACGACCGCGAGGACTATGATCGCAGAAACCAGGGCAAACAACGGAATACCATTGTAGGGTCCGTTCTGGCTCCAGATGCTGGTGTAAATCCCGAAGGAGACGGTCGCAGTTGCCTCCTTCCCTGTTTGGTCCACTGCTTTGACCGTGAAGAAGTACCACTCGTCATCCAGGTTCGTCAACTGATAACTTGTAGCATTCCCCACGTCGACCCAAGATCCTCCATCCAGCTGGACTTCATAGTGGTCGATTCCCGAAGTCGCATCGGCTCCCACCCAAGTCACCAATACGTCGTCCCTGCTGATTTTCGTATCTAGCGGTGATATTGTGACCTCTGGAGCAGTTGCATCAACGGTCACCTCTACTTCTGCAACCGCGATATTACCTGCGACGTCAGTCGCTCGCACCTGCAGCTTATGCTGCCCGTCGGCCAAGTGTACTGGTATTCCTGAGTCGGACCACTCCTGCCACTGTGCTCCGTCAATGTTGATTTCTTCCATCGCGATTCCGTTATTGTCCGTGCACTGCCATTCCCACCAGATGCCAGGGACATACGACCCATCGATAGGGGATGTAATAGTTGCCACGGGCGGAGTCGTATCCGCGACAGACGTAGCGGTTCGTATAGCCTGATTTCCGGCTGGATCGGTGACCCTAACTTGAACGGTGTGCTCACCATCAGCTAGGTCAGCCTGATACGATGTGCCCGCTACTTCCTGCCAGCCCCACGCATCAAACTTGATTTCAGTCTTGGCGATTCCGTTAGTGTCTGAGCATTGCCACGTTATTGCCAAATCGCCTCGGTGGTATGTGTCATTGACCGGAGACGTTATGGCAAGCTCCGGAGCGACTGTATCGACGACGACTTGGAGCGTCAGTTCATATGTCACAATGCTGAAACCGTTATAGTCAAGCCAATAGCGTGTTCTGACAAGAATCGTGTTCTGCCCTTCATCAAGAACCACGC
>MGWC01000008.1:0-10652 GCA_001800815.1 Euryarchaeota archaeon RBG_19FT_COMBO_56_21 | reverse complement strand
CCCAGTTGTCGCCGGACCAACTTGCCTCCGTCAGGTGAAATGCATCCGGGCCGACAAGAACCTCAGACGAATATGAGTCTGTGACTCCATGAACGGTGACTGTCGCGGAGTCCATGTACTCTCCTTCCGAAGGCGCTTCGACAGTAGTGAATGGCGTGAACCCCGCAGCCCAATAGCTCACCGAGGCAGAGAAGAACCAGTTGTTGTTGTACCACCATAGCCCGTAGTGCCCAGAAGACTCAACAACGTAGCCATCATCACTTGAGAAACCCCAAATCTGGGTGGTCGTAGAGTCAATCGTATACAGCAAGGAGAAACTGAGACTGTCTGAAGTCTCCCAATACCATTCGAGGATGTCACCGGTAGCAAGCCACCCGACGTACAGCGACCACGCTGTTCCAGCAGAGAATGCAGGAGAAGTCCCCGCGTATTCACTAGCTGACGCAGTATTCGGGACAATGAAACATACAGGCGCGAGAACAACGCCAATCATCATCGCGCCAAACAGGAGCGATCTAAGAGTCTTCATGACCATTTCCCAAGACCCTGCATCAGATAACCCCGTCTTAGGCTTTTCTGAGCGATTCCTATCCACGACAGCTACTCGTATGCGAGATGACGAGACGGTCTTCTCCCTGGCAACGGAAGTCTTCTTGCGGTGGTGTGCAAGGTTCAGCGCATCTTCTCTAGTCTCTTCTGAGCTAGGTAGTATTCATGAGTGTGCCATTCTTTCTGGTCCTGCAAGTCAGTCATGCACAACCCTCTACCCAGACCGGCAATGAACGGCTTGTGTTTCTTCTTCCCGCGATCGATTAGAAGCTCTCCGAGCGCCCCGTGGTGTAGCCACCTTGTGGATTTCCATATCTCTCTCTGTTCCTGTGAACTTGCTTCATACTGATCCGTAAAGTACTGTCCAATCTTCTGGCCAACGGCTTGCCCAGCTGGTCCCTCAAGTATCCTCAAGACCTCGTTCCCTTTAACCAGCGGGGCAATCACCTCTCGGTGTTTCTGCTCCAACCACTTCGCAAGTCTAACGATGTCTCTGGAATTGTAGGCGTTCATGAATTCCGCTATAGCTATTACTCCTTCGAACATGGCCCACCTCTCCTGGAGATTCAATTTCACGAATATCAGCCTATCCACTTAGGTGCAGCTGCATGCATTCAGGCTCTGACATGTGGACACAATTTCGTTTCTGCTCCTGCTCGGAATGAGAAAAAGAAATGGGTTTGGTGCGTTCTCCCAAATCTCAATTCCGTCTGATTGATTTCTGGCCAGCACATGTGGTTCCGGTGTCGGCCTACCCCATTACCACTATATCTGGCTAATTTTCAATTTTGCCGGATTGAAATTTCGCGACAGGCGTTTCCCACAATACGAGAGCCTTCGGGTTATCAGTCACGCACGGAGGCGCTCGTCTGCCTGCGCGCACGCAGAAAGACAAGGGAAGGAATGCAAAGGGAAAAAGGTTTGATTCCACAAGGACTGATTGAGCAGCTCACACAGGAGGCCACGGAAGATCGATGTAGACATAGCCATCAACAGGCGGCAGATCGACTGCGTCCACAAACCAGTATGCGGGTGTTCCCAACGGCCCCCACCATACTCGCACCAATGGCGACCACCACTCAAACGCCGCATTGCCGATGGTATCTGTTGAGAACTGCAGTTGGAGCTCCGAGCCATCGACTGAGAACGCCACAGACTCTGTGAGCATTGTGCTGTAGTCCAGTATGAAAGCTGAGTAGCTCGATCCATCGTATCTCAACGCGATCAAGAACAGCGGTGCAACCGGGTTAGTGATGTAGTTGTATGGCGATGGGTCAATCCACATGGCCCATTCCACGAGCCGCATCCCACCGGACAGCGTGGATCCTTCCTTCGGCAGTTCGGCAGCAAGCTCCATCCCGAAAGTGTATGTCTTGCCCTTCTGCGACAGCCACGTGGACACCATGTCGAGGTATCCAGCTTTGGCCACCGGAGTGTTTTCTCCCCACTGCTGCATGATTCCGCCTGTCTTGGGGTTGACACCGAAGCCGAGGTCTCCCTCACTGTCTTCGACCAGAGATGTTATGGTCCCTGCGGAGACTGGCTGAGCTAGCATCATCAGCGCCACTGTGATCGACAACGCAAAAGCTATCGCGGTTTTCTTCCTATTCTCACCCCCTCCTCGAACCACCCTGAGGCATCCGTCGTAGCGGCAGCCGGAACCATATACACTTGTCAATGGGACGGATGCAATTGGGGTGACGAACGGACGGCTGCTGACCTTTAATGTTCCGGCTTTGATTGACGAAATGGACACCCCAAGCAAGAATGGGTTGCTCAACTTGCTGACCAGCATCATCGTATCCTGAGCCCGGAACGCAGATTGTGCGTTCTGGCCTTCTTAGAAGCGCGCGTTCGGACTGCAGGCAACTTGTCTCGCCAGGTCGTATATATGCGTTCAAGATAGGCGAAATTGAGCATTACGGCCAGGACATCTTCATCCTCACCGAGATCTCTGATAGCCTTGCGTATCTCAGTTATCTTGTCCGACCAGAAAACCCACACTAGGAGACTTGGGAAGTTGCTGAATGTCCTGACGTACGCGTCCAGGAACTGGTACTTCGAAAGAAGCCTCTTGCCGACTTCTCCTTTGTCAGCGCTGTCCCTGAGGTTCACATGCGCCACCAAGAACATGTCTCCGCCTGAGGCGAGATCCACAGGCACGCTCAGATCCAGCGAACCATCGGATATCATGTCCTTCAGGTGTCGCCTGACCGTCTTGGCCGAGACTTCAAGCATATCAGCGATTTCCGCTACTGGTCTGCGCGCGTTGTCCTTGAGCGAAGCGATGATCCTGAGGTCGAGGGGAGTGAGATCCTTGTAGCTCTGCTTCCGCTTCTCCACTCCATCCACAGGATAGTAGGGCGATAACCCGTCATCGACACAGTATATGCCCACAGTGGGCTCCGGCATCTCCGCTGCTAGTTTCACGAATTCGACATAGCTGCCGAGTTCGGATATCTCTCTCAGAAACCCGATGACATAGAGGAAATTCCCTCCGGCTACGACGGCGCGACGTGAGAGTTCGCTTTCCCCCAATCTGTTCAAGGTCTCCTCGACCGATGCTGTCCTGGATCTACCGAAGATACAAACAGGGATTGCATCAAGGTAAGCAACGGAAATGCCCGCAATTGCGCCTCTGATCACCCCGATTTTCGTCAAGACCTGCATTCTGTGGTGAACAGCTTGCCTGGAGATCCCAAGTCTCTTGGCAAGATCCCGGAAATGTATCCTAGGCTCCGCGCCTATCAGAATCATTAGCTTCCGGTCAGTATCATCCATTTCCTTCAGAATGCCTACGCCATGCGAAGTATTGAACATTTCTCACAAGGACATGGATGCATGACCCCCTCGAGAGAACATTGTGTGGCGCGCTCCCTGAACACTCTCGTTCACGCGGAAAGCCCTTTGGGCAGGACACGCGATGACTCTATGTGCGAGTATGTCGAAAGATTGCCCTAGATGCGGAACCAAGATTCCAGACAAAGCAGTTGTTTGCTATTCGTGCCGATACGCCTTGGTACCCTTCGAGATAGAGAAGCGTTCTGGCCGATGGATGGGACGCTGTCCCTGGTGCATGCGTCCCTACTTCATCTACCGATTCTCGTGTCCCTATTGCCGAATGAAGCCTGGCGGGTGATGTCTTGGGGGTCCCTAGGATCCCGTTTTGGAAGGCTCGCGGTTTGGGTCCTAACCTCGGAAAAGCCCACGGAGGGAAAGGTGATGGCTAAGGAAGCGGCGATTAGGAACGAACTCCTCGATGTTCCTCATCTTGCAGGGGGCCAAGTGAGCTTCGTCCTGTGGAAGGGGGGACAAGTACGGGCCCGCTCTCCCAGTTCATGCAAGCAGGCCAGCGGCCCTTAGCTCTTGTGTAATCTTGTCGACGGCAATCTCGACATCCTCCGGCTTTCGGGCGCCAGTGCACACCAGCTTCCCGCTGCCGAACAGAAGCACGACCACTTTCGGCGAGTCGAGACGGTACACGAGGCCAGGAAATTGCTCAGGTTCGTACTCGACCTTCTCAAGACCAAGGCTGATGGCTATTGAGTTGAGATTGATCTTCGCCCCGAGGTCGCTTGAGGCGACGATGTTCTGCACCTCTATCTTGGGCGTGGTCTTGATCACGATGCCAGCAGCTTCGATCTTCTTGACCACTCTGCTGATAGCTGTCTCTACCTGTTCAAGGCTCTTGCCGCCAGTGCATACAGCCTTTCCGCTCCTGAAAAGCAGAGTCGCCGTCTTCGGTTCCTTGAGCCGGTATATCAGCCCCGGGAACTGCTCTGGGTCATATTCCGCACCATCAAGCGCAAGCACGATCGCCTGAAGATCTAGCTCCGTCCCGAGAGATGTCGAGGCGACAACGTTCTCTATCTTTATCACTGCCATTGTATCAGCACCGGCCTAACCCTAACTGAACATGTACCTTATAAACGAGCCCTCCGACAGCAATGTGAGTCATGCAAGGGGGGTTTTTCAATCCAGTCGGTGCGGTGATCCTGTGCCTGGGAAAGAGCTGGTAACCCCAATTCACATGCGGCTCATCTTCGGATAGGCCCTTAGGGGGGAAAGGCTATTGGCAATGGGATTGGCATGAAATGTCCAAATTGAGGCGCGGAGAACCCAAACGCGGCATTCCTAGCTCGATTGTCATTCGCTTGAGGGGCCGGGAGTTGCCTGATGAGATGTCTCGGCTAGTTCTCAGAAAAGGAATCGGAAGATTGTTGTGCACGCTGTTTGAATGATTGCGCAACCTCCGGTATGAACCCCATCGGAAAATGGAAAGTGGTTTCGTGCGTCCTCCCGAGTCTCGATTTGGCATGTCGCGCTATGCTTGATGATGAAGGCCGCACGGTTCAAAATGAATACGTCGCAATGGTAATTTCTACTGAATTGTGTCAGCGGTTCCGGAGGAGAATGATGGCTGCAATGAGTAGAAACGCCGCAGAGCCAAAAGAGGAGGGCCTCGTGATCACGCGCGTCTTCGACGCGCCGCGTGAGCTTGTGTGGAAGTCATGGACGGAACCGGAACGGGTGAAGCGCTGGTGGGGCCCGAAGGTATTCACGGCGCCTTCAATCAAGATAGATCTACGGGTGGGCGCGAACTATCACTATTGTATGCGATCCCCGGACGGGAAGGATTACTGGAGCACCGGTGTTTTTCGCGAAATCGTTCCGCTTGAGCGGATCGTCGCAACGGATAGCTTCGCCGACAAGGAAGGCAATATCGTCCCTGGAACGTACTACGGTATGAGCGCAGACTTCCCACTCGAGATGATCTTGACGGTGACCTTCGAAGAGCTTGAGGGCAAGACAAGACTCACCCTGCATCATACTGGCATGCCGTCGGGTACCGACAGTGACCTCGCTCGGCAGGGATGGAATGAATCCCTCGACAAGCTCGCTGCAGTCCTCGCCGCGGCGAAGGTCTAGTGGTTCCTCGCGTACCTGTTCAGTATGTCGAGCGCGAACCCCGTGATCCATTGGTCCTTCTGCGCATGAGGTCTATCCGACTGCCACCAGAACCCGTCCGAGTGCCTTGCGCTCAGGAGCCACTTGATGGGCTTCTCCATCCGCGCGTCCCCTGGCCCGTACCCGAGAATGGTCAATAGATAGAGGGCGCTGATGCCGTTCCCAGGGAAGGGCGGGTATTTCAGCTGCGTCCAGTTCTTCTCCGAGTGACGGTAGGATGTGTGCCAGTTCTTCTTGAAGAACCTGTCAAGGAAGAAGTCCGCGCCCCTCAGGATCTCCTTCCTGCGCCGGTAATCATCGCTCCTGGCGAGCCCACGGATGACCATCATGGTCGTCCAGATGCAGCTCGGGATGCTCTCGAACCCTTTCGGATCGGACGGGGGGGTATCGCCCCTCCGCACATGCTCCATGAACTCATCGATCATCATGTGTTTGTACTCAGGTAGATACTTGACATCCTGCACGTACGGGATCGCCCATCCGCCGTCGTGCCGCTGGATGCTCAGGAGCCAGTTCGCCAACCTCTTGACCCTGGGATCCTCCTCCAGCCCGTATATGAACAGGTTCCTCACGGCGTATCCGTTGTACTGAGGGAGCGGAAAGAGGCCGTGCTTCGGACCGAGTATGTATCCCTCCTTGGACTGCCAGCTGAGTATCCTCTCCAGCGCCGCGGATATGTAACCTTCGCTCTTCTCAGTATACATATCCTCCAGCAGCTGCAGGTTTCTGAGAATCGTCTCGTAAGTCCATCCGACCGGAGGTCCTGGGCCCGCATCCTCCGCCAGCTTCATCGCCCTCGAGATCGGCCATGTCCCATCTGGTCTGAGCGCTTTGACGAGCTTCACCCTCGGTGGGAATGCCCTGCACTCGTCGATGGTCCTCTGGACGAGCGGGTCATCGTGATTCTTCCCCAGAGTGTCCACAAGCAGCCAGTACTTGACTGGAGGCATCGACATCTGCAGCAGCTTGCGAGAAGACTCCTGTACCACTCTGTTAATGTCTGAGAGTAGCGTCAATAGGAACCCTGATTGACTTGGGTAGGGTTATTCCTTGCGCAATCTAAGAAAGTCGGCGATGCTGCTCAGGGAGTCCCTCATACCGATTTGAGTGGTTTCAAAAACATTCCTTCAGCTTCTACTTACCGTCTTCGTGACCGTGCCTATGGTGGATGTCCGGCCAGTGAACATGGTCGTGGGACTCAGGATAGTGGACATGTTCGTGCTGGTGCTGTCCGTTCACTGGGATTTCATGACAATGATCATGTGACATATCGTCGTGCGGGTGTGGGTGGGAATGTGTGGCCTCCTCGTGAGTGTGGCGGTGCGAATGCCTCTCGTAAACGATTGCCAAGACTCCGATGATCATCAAGACGGCCGCGGGAACAACGGTCCAGCCCAGCCCCTCGTTCAGCAGAACGACGGATAGAGCAGCCCCGAAGAATGGCCCAATGCTGAAGAACGCCCCCGTCCTCGAAGCGCCCATCCCCCGAAGAGCCTGGATGAAGAAGACGAGGCTGGCACCATAGCTCACAGAACCGAGGACAAGCGCCAGTACAATGTTTAGGTTCGTCGGCACTCCGAGACCCAGAAGAAGTGCAATCAAGAGGGAGGCGCTCCCAGCAACCAGCCCCTTGACCTGCGCAATCTGAACGGGATCCTTGCATGAGATGTGCCGGGTGAGGTTGTTGTCGACGCCCCAAGCGATGCCTGCGGCGAGGAGCAGGAGCGGGCCCGCCAAGCTGATTGCATTCGTGCTCGGGTCCCAGCTGAGAAAGATCCCCGAAACGGTCATGCAGGTCACAGCCACGCCGAGCCTCCACCCGAGATTCTCCTTGAAGAAGAAGTAGGCGATCAGGGCCGTCGCCAGGCCTTCGAGGTTCAGCAGAAGGGATGCAGCGAACCCTGTAGTGAATGTGAGGCCAGTCATCAAGCAGACCGGCGCCACGATTCCTCCAAAGACCGTGGCTCCCGCGATCCAAGGTGCATCCTTCTTGTCAAGAGGAGCGCTCCGGCTGCGTTCCTTGCTCAATACTCGGTTCAGAACAGCGTATATGGACAGCCCTAGGAACGCTCCTGAGTATAGGAGACCCGCGAGGACGATTGGTTCGATCTCCCCGATGAGCATTTTGGCAAATGGGGTGCCAATCCCGAATAGAGATGCTGAGATGATTGCGAATGCGACGGGTATCGATCTGGAGTTCATCTGTCCAATCAATGAGAGTGCCACCTGCTGTATATGTCAGTTACTGCTTCTGTGAGAACCTTCCAACACCACAGTAACAGAGCATATGGAAAAGAGGTTTCGTGCGTTCTCCAGAAACGGAAGAAGCTCAAATCGACCTCCGAGCTAGCGAATCCCGATGCGAATCCAGCCATTCAGTGGTCCGTTGAGAGACTTCTTCGTAACCTAGCCATTCAAGGCCCTAGCAGAAAAACAATATCCGTCCTCCGGCAAGAAAACGCCGGAGGAATGAGAAGGTTTCTTCACGGAACGCCCGCGTCCAGTATCCCGGCGCTTGCGGTCCAAGCCCACGCCTGAACGTCCAGGTCGGCCTCGAACCACGGGATGAGCTGATTGTCCCTGATCGACTTGAGCGCAGTGAGCGCGTCCGCGCCCGCCAGTGAGCCGTCCTTCAGACCCAGGTAGATCCAGTGGACATCGACGTAGGCCTGTTGCTGGTCGAAGTCGTCACCCCAGTACATGAAGTCGTTCATCATGTTGTTGAACGTGTCCAGGTATGCTCCCCTGCTGAAGTACTTGCCCCACTCCATCGTGTAAACGCTCCCCAATGCGCCTATGGCGTTCGCTGTCTGTCCCCTGCTCAAAGAAGTGATGGCGGAGTTCACAAGGCCCAGGTCATGCGCATGCTGGTCGGATCTCAGGAACACATCCCATGAGCCCATCAGGCCGCCCTCTCCGAGGGTCCAAGGCGTGATGATCCTTCTCGCGTCTATCAGGACGCGGTTGAGAGCGTTAGCCTTCTCCCAGATGGCTGCCTTCTCCTCCGGCGTCTTTGCTGCTGCGTATTGCGCATTGAGTGATGCAGCGTATGAGTTCGCCGCGACAGCTTGAGCCCTCAACACCTTCAGAGCGGCGAGGTCCTTGTCAATGTTCTTCGCCTCGGAAGGCACGGTCATCTTCTCCGACTTCAGGTAGCCGGCAGCCCAGTCCACGGTGTACTGGAACTCGAGCGGTATAACCAGCGCGTGCGCCGCTCTGATCGCCATCAGCGTGTACAGTCTGAGGACAAGGTCGAACGGCTCGGGATCCTGCAGAGGCATGTCATCGACCTGAGTGTGGTAATAGGGGTCGAACCCAGCCGGCCACATCACCTGCACGGTCGAGCCTCCGCCCTTTGCAGCGAAGCTCCACGCATCAGTCCACGACCATATCGGGTTGTAGAACCCGACTTGGCCGCTCACGCCCAAGTCGACGAGGGATTTGTACACGAACGAGTTGAGTTCCCATGTGTTCTCGACCCAGTACCTGCCAGAGGTCTTTTTGAAGCTCACGCCGTCCATGTTCAGCTCCATCGCTAGGCCGTTCATTATCTCAGGATGCGCCTGTACAAACTCATAGGAACCCACTAGCCAATTGTACCAAGTGCCCTGTGGTCCTCCCTCCTCCTCAGCACCTACTGAGCAGAACACCAGTGTCCTCTCGTTCACGAACGTCCCTGCCTTCCTCGCCTCCGAGAAAAGCCTCGCGAACTCCAGCATTGCCGCTATCGAAGAGCTGTCGTCGTTCGCGCCCGCCCACCAGCAGTCTATGTGACCTGATATGACAACGTACTCGTTCGGTCTTGTCGTGCCTATCATGTATGCCGCCACGTTCACGGACTCAGCGAACTTCTCGGACAACATGTCAACCTGGCCGTCGACCTTGAGGATGACCGGGCCGGCGCTCATCAGGTCCTTGATGTGCATTGCCGAAATCGGGGAGATCGACAGTATTGGCAACGGGCCCCCAACGGAATCCTGCTTTATTCCCTCTGGTAGGTCGGCTCCAGCGAAGTATCCATAGAATAGAGCCGCAGAAGCGCCATGCAAGTAAGCCTCGAACGCCGGGACGTTGTTCCATCCCTGGATGTTATCGTCCCTGTGAATGAGTGCAATCGCGCCTCCGAGGTCACCAATCGCGTCGAACTCGTCCATCGTGCCGAGCCCGCAGTCCACGACAGGTGCGACTAGCGTCTTGCCACCGTTCTCGTTACCGAATGTGTACATCTTGTGATCTTCATAGCCCCATATGGAGTAGCTGTCGCCATATGCGGTAATCTGAACGCTCTCGTACCCGTTCGACACGATCTTCATCGTGGTCCCGTAATGGGTCCAGCTAGCGACTGGGAAGGTCTCCATCACGACCTTGTCCATCGCCATCGCGCTCAGTCGGTCGTATACGTATTGCTGAGCGTTCCTCTCGGCAGCGGTTCCTGCCACCTTCTCCCCTAACCCAGCAAGATATGCTAGGTCGTTCCAAGCAGCGTCATAGTCCAGCCCTGCGAGGACCGCGACCTCTTCCGGAGTGAGGCCGGAAGTGCTGCCCGTTCCAGGAGCTGGAGCGCCGCCAGCGACGGGAATCAAAGCGACAGTCAAAAACAGAGATCCAATTGCAGCTGCTAACAGTCTCTTGTCCACTGTATCCCCCCTAAGTGCCCGGAGTCAGTCACATGCCCGAGCCTCCCCTGAATGGATATTCAGGTGTTTAAGACTGTATGGTTACGGAATCGAGGGAATTCTCAGACACTACTGTCGGCGCAGCCATTCGTGGCTCAAAAGCGAGAAGAGCGCGTCGTCTGTGAGATGACCGAACTCATCAAAGGAGCGTTGTCTCAGCACGCCCTCTTTCTTGAACCCGAGGCGCTTGACCAGTCCGATCGACCGCTTGTTCCGAGGCATGATGAAGACCTCAACCCTATTCAGCTTCATCTTTCGGAAGCCGAAATCGATGACTGCCTCCATCGCCTCGGTCATGATGCCCTGGCCCCAGTATTCTTTGTCGAGGTCATATCCCATCTCAGCCTGATAGTCGGCGGATGGAGACCATTTGTAGAAGCCTACAGAGCCAATCGGTTTTCCATGGCCCTTGAGCGTGATCACCCAGCGAAAGCCCATCCTCTTCTTGTATAAGTCAAC
>MGWC01000007.1:34103-40106 GCA_001800815.1 Euryarchaeota archaeon RBG_19FT_COMBO_56_21 | reverse complement strand
TTGACGAAGGCTCTGACGGGAGAGACCACCGACAGGCACTCGGAAGAGGTCAAGCGCGGCATCTCCATCCGCCTCGGATATGCGGACGTTGCTTTCTATAGGTGCAAGAACTGCGAGGGTCCACAATGCTACTCAAACAAACCGACCTGTCCGGCTTGTGAGGGCGATTGCGAGCTTCTTCGTTCGGTATCATTCGTTGATGCGCCCGGCCACGAGACCTTGATGGCCACGATGCTCTCGGGCGCGGCCATAATGAACGGTGCTCTCCTTTTGGTCGCGGCGAACGAGTCATGTCCACAGCCGCAGACCAGGGAGCACTTGATGGCGCTCAGTATTATTGGTGTGGATAAGATAATAGTCGTCCAGAACAAGATAGACATCGTCTCCGCAGATGAGGCTAGAGTGAACTACAAGGAGATCCAGGAGTTCATCAAGGGCACCATTGCAGAGAAGGCTCCCATAATTCCGATTTCTGCCCATCACGATGTGAATATTGACATGCTCATAGAGGCTATCGAGGCGAAGATCCCGACGCCGAAGTGGGACAAATCAAAGCCCGCGAGGATGTACGTTGCCAGGTCTTTCGATGTGAATGTCCCGGGGACCAAGATTGAGAACCTCAAGGGTGGCGTGATCGGGGGCTCTCTCGCCCAAGGCACTCTTGAGATCGACGACGATGTCGAGATCGTCCCCGGCAGAAAGGTGACGACCGGCAGCAAGTCCTCGTGGGAGCCGATGGTCACCAAGGTCAGGTCTCTCTTCGCTGGTGGACTTGCGCTCGAGAAGGCCACGCCAGGAGGGCTCATCGCCATCGGCACAGGTCTCGACCCATCACTGACCAAATCAGATTCACTAGTCGGCAGGATCGCGGGCGTACCCGGGACACTTCCACCAATGGTGAACGAACTCACTTTCAGGACCGAACTGATGAAGCGCGTGGTCGGCGTGACCTCCGACCTTGCCGTTGATAGTCTGAAGACCAACGAGCCTCTCATGCTGAGCGCAGGTACCGCCACGACAGTGGGCGTAGTAACGAGCGGCCGGTCAGACTCAGCGGAGGTAGCGCTCAAGATTCCGGTCTGCGTCGAGAAGGGCCAGAGGATAGCGATCTCCAGGCGCATAGCCGGCAAGTGGCGCCTGATCGGCTATGGGGTCATCGGATAGGCGAGTGATTTCTTGCCCAAGTCCATAGTCCTAGACGCGAATGGTCTACTGATGCCGTTTCAGTTCAAGCTCAACCTGGACAGTGAGCTCAAGAGGCTTTTCGGGGAAATACCTGTGTTCGTCCCTAGCTCAGTCCTCGGAGAGCTGTCGAACGCTGTGGATAAGAACTCGAAGGCCGCGCTCGCGCTCGCGCGCAAATACAGTATTGTGGAGACTGAGCTCAGCGGGGACGATGCGGTTCTCGCGATCGCAGAGCAACGAGAAGCCGCTGTCTTGACGAATGACAGGGAACTCATTACGAGGCTCAGGGCGCGAAGGATTCCAGTAATCAGGTTGCGGGCAGAACGATATCTAGTGGCCGACGAGTTCTAACAAATAATCCGACGAAAAGATATTATGAGTCCTACGTAATCCGAGCAGTAGCATGCATGAGAAGCAGATTGCCACTCTGAAACACATCGCCCTCATGGGTGGGGTGCACGACTACATCGCGATATCGTCTCGAGAGCTCGGCAATGTCCTCGAGATAAGTCAGCAATCCGCCTCCAAGAAGATACTAGAACTCCTCGGAGAGGGACTCATCGAACGAGACCTCGGCGCCAGGCGGCAGCGAATCAAGCTGACCGACAAAGGGTTCGACCTGCTCAGGAAGGAGTACTCGGACTACCAGCGCATTTTCGAAATGAAGGACCACCTCGTGCTGATAGGGTCGGTCACGTCCGGCCTCGGCGAGGGCCAGTACTACGTCAATCAGGAAGCCTACGCGGATCAGTTTCAGAAGAAACTCTGGTTCAAGCCGTTCGAGGGGACCCTGAACCTGAGGTTGGCGGATCCTGAGCTGCCGAAGCTCGACATACTTCGCAAGTCAGAAGGCATCTTGATCAAAGGTTTCGAGAAAGAGGGCAGGACTTTCGGAGATGTCAAGTGTTTCCTGGCAACGATACATAATATGGAGTGCGCGGTCGTCCTGCCCGTGAGATCTCATCACACAGACATCATCGAGGTCATCTGCAAGTACCATCTTAGGCGCTCTCTTGGGCTGAAGGACGGAGACCAGGTCGAACTCATAGTGTCTCTATGAGCGTCGGCCCATTTCGCGTTGAATCTCGCGTTCGATCTTCTCCTGAGCCCTCCTTTCCAGTTCTATGAACTCCCCCGACAGCTTGTAGCAGAACGCAGCCAGACTCTCGAGCCTGCGTCGCACCTTAGAGTACTTCTTTGGCAGACTCGGGAGTTGAACCTCCAAGTCCGATGCAAGATCTTCCATCTCCTTCCTCACGCGCTCGATCCGAATCTCTATGGGTTGGGTCTGACTGAGGCTCAATCGCGAGGTGATCCCGATTTCATACATCTCCTGGAGTACTTCCGAGTGTTCCTTCAAGATTGTCTCGAACTGCTGCTCGTAGCGCAAGCGGATGCGCGAACGGATTCCCTCCGACAGATCGTCCATTCTGCTGTCCAGCATCACAGCCTCTTGGTCACGTATTCTAGCACAGACTCGAATACCGCTCTGCCGTCTCCTGGTCCGTCGGGCGCTCTCGTCCAGTCAGGATGCGTGAATCTGAAGAACACCCTCTCCGGATGAGGCATCAGGCCGAAGACGTTGCCCTCTCTGTTGCATATGCCTGCGATGTTGTCGGTCGAACCGTTCGGACACCATGGGTATACTGCAAGGTTGCCTTCAGGGTCGACGTACTTGAACACTATCTGGTCATTGTCTTCGAGCTCGCGGACTATCTTCTTGGACCGATCCAGAGGAAACATGAGCTTCCCTTCTGCGTGGGCGGAAGGTATTAGGGACACCTTGTCAGGTGATATCTTAGCTGTGAAGACGCAACTGTCCCTGTTGACTTTTCTAAGGAGCGTGGGCCTGCACTCGAACCTCCCGGAATCGTTCGTCCCAAGCACGGCCTCGGGAACCTCGGACATGACTCCCGACATCGCGGGGAGGAGACCCGTCTCGACGAGTATCTGGAAGCCGTTGCAGATGCCGATGACTGGTTTCCTAGCTCTGATGAACTCGATCAGATCCTTAGACAGTTTGCTTTTCATGCGCGCGGCGAAGATTGCGCCCGCTCGCACATAGTCCCCAGCGGAGAATCCTCCGGGAAGGACCAAGATCTGGTAGTCGGAGAGGTCGCGCTTCTCCTCGTGCGAAACGTCTGCCCCCGTGAGTTGCTTGAGGTGTACCTTCTCAGGCTTTGTACCTAGGCGCTTGAACGCGGCGAAGGATTCCTCTTCGCAGTTCGTTCCCTCAATCCTCAGAACGCACACCTTGACCTGGCTAGCCTTCATCCGACCAGCCTCCAGAGTGTCGAGTTGAAGCTCTCCGCAAGCTTGTCTATGTCGGAATCCACTAGCTTCTTGCCCGCGCCAATCTTGAGGGAATGACCGCCAACGGTCCCCAGTCGGACGACCTTTGTCTTCCTGTCCTTCGGCAGCTGTTTCTCTTTGCCTCTCTTCAGCTCCACGAGCCACCTGCTGTTGGCCTCTGAGAATAGTCTGACATCGGACCTCAGCTTCTCCATCTTGCTGACGTCGACCTCAGCCCCGAAGTCCCCGCCTATGCACATCTCCGCTAGCGCCACTGCCAGCCCACCGTCGGAGATATCGTGGCAAGACACGATCGCGCTTCTCTCGATGCCCCCCAGCACGACTTCCATGCCCGCTTTGAGGGCTGGGATGTCGACATCTGGGATCCTGCTCGAGTGACTCTTGGTGATCCTGTAGTATTGCGACGCTCCCATCTCGGGTCCTGTCGCTCCGATGAGGGCAATCGCGTTGCCTTCCTTCTTGAGATCCGATGTGACACATTTCCTAATGTCTCGGACGATGCCGCAACCCAACAGGCTCGGCGTAGGCAGCACCGCCCCTGATGGGGCCTCGTTGTAGAAGCTGACGTTTCCAGAAGGAGAAGGCAAGTTCAGCGCCTTCGCGACCTCCCCCATGCCCCTGACGGCCTCTCTGAAGAGCCAGAGCCTGTCAGGCTTTTCTGGATTGCCGAAGTTGAGGCAGTTCGTGAACGAGTGGGGTCTCGCGCCCACGGACACTAGGTTCCTGCACATCTCGTCGACGCAGGTCTTGCCGCCTCTGTACGGGTCGATGCCCACCGCGAACGGGTTCGATGCGGTAGTGATTGCGAGGCCCCTGAAGGAGTCCTCGACTGGCTTGATAACAGCCGCGTCGCCGTGACTCGAATGACCGAGCTTGCCCTGCAGTGGCTTGATGACAGTGTTCGCGCGGACCTCGTGGTCGTATTGCCTGATGACCCACTCCTTGTTGCATACGTTCGCGGAACCGAGTAGCTTCATGAGCTCCTTATCGTACTTGGCTTTGATCTGAGGAGTCTTCTCTTTCTTCTTCGATCCCGTCCGCTCGGCACTGCACGGACGGCAGTACTCGGGGCCAGCAGTCAGGAATTCTAGCTCAAGGTCGAACACCTTCTCGCCATGGAAGAACAGCCGCACTGACTTTTCAGGAGTGACCTTTCCTATCGGCGTGGCAGGGACATCCCACAGCCTGAACACATGCAGTACCTCGTCCACGTTCTTCGGGGAGACGGAGAGCATCATACGTTCCTGGGATTCCGAAACCCAAATCTCCCACGGAGCAAGCCCTTCCTCCTTGAGGGGCACCTTAGACAGGTCAACCTCGGCGCCACAACCGCCTGCAAGGGCGATCTCGCCGACCACGCAAGAGAGACCTCCTCCTCCTAGGTCCTTCATACCGTTGACATAACCCTTCTCGTTCGCCTCGAGCAGGGCGTGGATGACTGGCTCCTTCATTATAGGGTCTCCGAGTTGCACGGCTCCCCTGGACTCGGTCTCGCTCTCCTTCGTGAGCACGGCAGACGCGAATGTGACTCCGTGGATACCGTCTCTGCCGGTTCTTCCGCCGACGAGAACTAGGACATCGCCTGGCCCCCTGACAGCGTTCTTCCGGAGGTTCTTCTTCTCACCGATTCCAACGCATCCAACATTCACGAGGCAATTCCCGACATAGCTCTCGTCGAACCAGACTCCGCCCGATACGGTTGGAATCCCGACTCTGTTTCCGTAGTCCCTGATGCCAGCGACGATTCCTCCAAAGAGGTACTTCGGGTGCTTGATTCCCGCCGGGAGCTTCTCGAACGGATAGTCCAGCGGGCCGAAGAACAGCGGATCAACGAGCGCAATCGGCTGCGCCCCCATGCAAAGAACGTCTCTGATGATGCCCCCGATGCCTGTGGCGGCGCCGCCATAAGGCTCCACAGCGCTCGGGTGGTTGTGGCTCTCGATCCTCAAAGCATAGGCGTGGTCTTTGTCAAACTCCATGACTCCGGCGTCGCCCCGGTCGATGACCTGGCGAGTATTGATGCCGAAGATGTACTGCTTGAGATAGATCTTGGAGCTCTTGTAGCAGCAGTGCTCGCTCCAGGCCTGGCCGAGGGACTGGAACTCGACATCGGTCGGGCGCCTTCCCTTCTGCTTGAAGAAATCTCTGATGCGCTTGATCTCCTCTAGCGAGAGGGCCGTGCCGCTCTCCCTGCTGAGCTCCATGAGGTCTGAATCGGACGCGTCTTCGAGGTCGATCTCCACGAGTTCGAACGGGACATCCCGGCGTGTGTACAGCCTGTCTGTTGACATGCCGGTCCCTCACTTGATCTTGATTGAATAGTTGTGAATAACCGGGTTCGCGAGAAGCCTCCTGCACATCTCGTCGACTCTCTTCTCTGCCTCCCCCGGACTCTTGTCGTCCATCACGATGTCGAAGACCTTCACGGTCTTCACATCCTTCAACCCCTCGAACCCCAATAGCTCGAGCGCCTTCAAAGTGTTCTTGCCCTCAGGGTCCGCCACC
>MGWC01000007.1:18061-34094 GCA_001800815.1 Euryarchaeota archaeon RBG_19FT_COMBO_56_21 | reverse complement strand
CCCCTTCTTCAGCTCGACCCTGACCTCTGCAATAACCATCCCGATGTCACCTGCGTGGGAGATTGCAGAAGCGCATACTTAGATTTTGAGGGGTCAAAGCAAATTGCGCATCTTGCGGCCGAAAGCGAGATACCCGGTGTGCCCGAGCATGTCGAAGCTCGGCCTTACGCCGCCTTCGTGGACGATCATCTCACGCTGGAGCGTCTCGAACGCGACAACCTCGTCCAGACCTAGCTCGCGCATCTTCCGGACGGTAGCTTCAAGTTGGTTCACGTTCGGCACGTACGAGCAGACGAATCCGCCGATTCTTATGGCCTTGACAAGGTTCGGGAGCGCATCCCATGGATTGGGGATGTCGAGGACCCCGGCATCTGCTTCTTTTTCGAGATCCGCGGTGCAGATGTCAGCGATGTGTAGCTTCCAAGAACCCGCATTCTCTGATAAGGAAACGTTCTTCTCAGCGATGGCCGCGAAATCCTTTCTGATCTCGTACGAGTGTACAGCTCCGCTTGGGCCAACGGCCCGGAGAAGCACAAGGGTCAGAGCACCCGAGCCAACGCCCCCTTCAATCACTCGATCGCCACAGCCGAGGTCTAAGTGCATCGGTATTGAGAACGAGTCCTTCGGAATGAGTATCTGCGCGCGCCGTTCGATGATCCCCAACAGATCCTTGAGACTCGGTCTGCAGATGAGGAACTCCTTGCTCCCGACCTTGAGCGCGTCCCCGTAGTCCGAACCGCAAATCGAATCGCCATTGATGACCCCAAGACCACCAACTTCGATCATCTGCTTCCGGGCCTTCAGAAGATGTTTCTTCCCGGAGGCGTCGATCAGCATTACCTGGGTCCCCTCGGGTATCATCGGTTCTGGATGAGTGTGGCCTGATTATATTACCTTTTCAACGACCAGGGTCTTAGCTCCTTGCCGCACTTGGGACACGTTGCGTCCCCAAAGGCCAAGGCCACCCCGCAGGACGCACATCTAGGTAGTGGATTTCTTCGGGAGTCTTCGTGGCTCCTTATTCTCTCCGTGATCTGCGGGGGTTGCCGAGGATTCGGAGTGGATTGACCAATATACTGCACTTGGCCGAGGTTGTGCTTGTACTCGGGGCCTCCTACGACCGGAGCGGGACGACGGCTCCTTGCGTTCAAGATGACAACTCCTGCGAAGACTGAGATGACCAAGGTTACCAAGATAACGAGCGCTATTGCGAGCTCGAGACTCATGCCTTCCCATCCTTGATATAATAAATGCCTACAATAATATTTAAATCATCTGTGAAAATGGCATTCTAGGCGATAGGTCTAGAGGAGCATATCGTGGTCTGCTACTGACCATCCAAACGTCAACTGCCTCAACGCCATGCCAGTCTACCCCAATCCGATAAGAGATATATACGGAGTCTGCGTTCACGCTAATCGTCCCATGGGGGCTTGGTACAGGGGTATAGATCCAGCTTTTTCGAGAACCATTTCGACGACCCCCGCACCAACATACACTTCAAGGAACGATCACGATTTGGGAGGGAGAACAGATGAGCAAGGGTTTGAAGGCCGAGAAGGAGAAGTGCACTGGCTGCCAGCTGTGCATGTTGGTCTGCTCTGGCACGCATGTGAGCAAGTTCAATCCGAGCGAGTCCAGGATCAATGTGGAGGACAAATTCCCGGAGCCGGGGGAGTTCAAACTGAACTACTGCCTCCAGTGCGATGAACACCCATGTGTCGAATCCTGTCCTGTGGAGGCAATAGTCTTCGATGAGGGGCTTGGCATATACGTCGTCGACAAAGAGAAGTGCACTGCTTGTGGAGCTTGCGTCGAAGCCTGCCCGTACGAGGGTTGCTGGCTGGACCCGTCAGGCACGTATTCGATAAAATGCGACCTATGTGGGGGGACGCCCCAATGCGTCGAAATCTGTCCCAAGGGCGTATTGAAGAGGTGAATTGAATGGCGGATGGTTACACTGGAAAAGTGCTGAGAGTCGATTTGACGAGCGAAAAGATTGCCACTGAGCCAATCAACCGTGAGTGGGCGAAGCGGTTCATTGGCGGAAAGGGGCTCGGAGCGAGGTATCTCTTTGAGGAATTGAAGCCGGGTGTAGACCCTCTTTCGTCAGACAACGTGCTCATGATCTGGACGGGACCTCTTGTAGGAACCATGGTGCCGTTGACCAGCAGATACGTTGTCATCACGAAGTCCCCGCAGACAGGAACATTCCTGGACAGCTACGCGGGCGGATACTTCGGTCCCGAACTCAAGTACGCTGGATTCGACGGCGTGATTATCAAGGGAAAGGCAAGCAAGCCAGTTTATCTCTGGATCAAGGATGGCAAGCCTGAGATCAGGGATGCGAAGAACCTCTGGGGCAAGGACAACTTCAAGACTGAAGCGCTCATTCGCAAGGAAACTGGCGAGAGCCATGCGAGAGTGGCCTCGACAGGCCCTGCCGGCGAGAAGCTGTCGCTTATTGCTGGCGTGACTAGCGATCTCACAAGAAACGCTGGAAGAGGCGGTGGTGGGGCGGTTTTTGGGTCGAAGAACCTGAAGGCGATTGCCTGTCGTGGTACGATGGGTGTTGAAGTTCCGAACATCGATGAGTTCGTTAAGATGTCCAAGGAGATGCTGCTCAAGGATGTCGTCGAGAATCCAGATCACGCTGGCTCCATCACCGACGGAACGCCGATCATCGTCGACATGAGCCAGAACGCGGCTATTCTGCCGACAAGGGACTGGAGCTCAGGTGAGTTCGAGGGCTCAGCCGAAATCAACTCGGATGCCATAAAGACAAGAGTCCTTGTGAGACGAAAGGCATGCATGGGCTGCGGACTCGCATGTGGTAGCTGGTCCAAGGCCAGGAAGGGAATGTTCAAGGGAGCTTCGACGGAGGGTCCGGAATACGAGACCATAGGACTCTCGGGTTCGAACTGCGGAATAAAGAGCATTGAGGCGATCATCAAGTTCGCCGAGGAATGTGACAAGCTAGGCCTCGACACGATGTCGGCGGGGAGCGTCACGGCATTCGCGATGGATCTGTACGAAAGGAAGATCTTGACCAAAAAGGACACAGGCGGCCTGGATCTGAAGTTCGGCAACGAGGAGGCCTTCGCCAAGATGCCTGCGATGATCGCGAGCAGAGAGCACATCGGCGACGCGCTCGCCGATGGATCGAAGAGAGCTGCTAGGAAGATCGGCAAGGGCGCTGAGAAGCTGGTCATTGAATCTAAGGGTTCTGAGTATCCCGCTTACGACCCGAGAGGTTCAATAGGCATGGCACTCGCGTATGCCACGTCGGACCGGGGCGCGGACCACAACAGGGCATGGCCCGTTGCGCAGGACGCATACGGGAGCGGTGACCCGTGGAATCCCGATGGCAAGGCAGCGATATGCGTAGAGGACAACACGAGGACGAGCGTCAAGTGGAGCTTCATCTTCTGTGACTTCTACGCTGTGAGCTTCAAGAACATGGCGAAGTATTACACTGCGGTCACGGGCGCTCCGGCGGATGAAGAGAGCCTGAGATCCATCGGGAAGCGCGTCTGGAACCTCACCCGCGCGTTCAATGCCCGAGAGGGATTCACAAGGAAGGATGACAACTTGCCCGAGAGGATGGAGAAGGAGCCGCTGCAATCAGGCAAGACTAAGGGCAAGGCAGTCCCGAGAGCGGACTTCGAGAAGATGTTGTCGGAGTACTACAAGCTCTGGAACTGGGACGATCAGGGGAGGCCGACCAAGCAGACTCTTCAGGAGGCAGGGTTGGGCGACATCGTCGGCAAGCTGCCATACTTGAAGTGAAATGACCGATGGCCAGTTGTGTCGCTTGATGTACAAGCGCCCTCGCTGGACTGGTCGCCTCCTCCAGTGGAAGCGACGAGACCCCTCAAACGATGCGACGGTTATCAAAAATATATGACCGTCGCGATTTAAACCCCATTTTCGACCCCTTTTCATTATCGTTTTTGTTAATTTCGAATGTTTAGCAAATCCCCCATCCTAATTAAGAAATTTTCAACTTATTCCCCCATTTGGTTGAAAGTTTTCCACAAAGGCGCACTCGGAATTGTACATATGCAACTTAGAAATACCCTTATTGGCGAGGTTATAAATGGAATGAGCAACTTAGGGTAGATTACCGGAGTGAGTCGGCCCAACTCATCTCGCCAAGCATGTCAGTTTATTTGGCTGGACAACTCAGGAGGATGCACTGATGAGCGCCGGGAAGAAGAAGTTCGGGTTGGTCTTCCACCCCGATAAATGCTCAGGCTGTTTGGACTGCGAGAAGGCCTGCGTAAAAGCACACCCCTCAAGCGTAGCGGCCGGGAAGCCGAGGATCAAGGTGTCGAAGAACGATGGGGGGAAGATCAAGGCGCTGATGTGCGTTCACTGTGATAGTTGCCCTCCTAGCGAGGTCTGTCCGTCCGCGCTGTTCGAGTTCCACGACGAGGGCAAGTATTGGACACTTGACGAGCACAGATGCTTCGCATGCATGGCGTGCATCCCGAGATGTCCTTTCGATGGCGTGTTCTTCGAGGGCTCATTCGGTGTGGAGACGGCATATTCATGTGATCTGTGCGCGGGTGATCCCGCGTGCGTGAAAGCCTGCAAGCCAGGCGCGTTGACTCTCGAGACGCATCGGGAGGAGTAAGGGATGAGTGAGATGACAGAAAACGAGTCGGTTGCGCAGGTCCCGAAGCAGACAAAACCGACCGAAGACAAGGAGACTGCCAGTACGACGACCGAGGAGTTCCCCTTGCCGGACTGGGTGCCACAATGGGCGAGGGAGGCTCCGAAGATAGTGGTGAGGGCACCGGGTCCCAAGAGCAAAGAGATCATCAAGATCGACAGGGACTACGTCTCGTACGCGTACGACAGGTGCTTCACGTTCACAATCGACAGGGCCGCAGGCGCAGCGGTCATGGACGCTGATGGCAATGTCCTGCTCGATTTCTCGTCAGGAATCGCCGTCCAGAACGCCGGATGGACCCACTACAAGGTCACGAGGGCGATCCAGGAACAGGCTGCGAAGCTGATACACAGCATGGCGAACGACGCGTACTTCGATAAGGAGGCCCACTTCGCGAAGCTGCTGTCGGAGATATCACCCGGAAAGGCGCTCAAGGGCACTTTCTTCGGGAACAGCGGAGCCGAGGCCGTCGAGGCTGCGTTCAAGCTCTCAAGGTATTACACCAAGAGGAACGAGCATCTGGCGTTCTTCGGATCGTACCACGGCAGGATAGGAGCCGGGCTGGCGCTAACGAGCAAGCTGAAGCTGAGATACAGCTACGGACCTCTGGCGCCTGGGATCATATTCACGCCTTTCGCGTACTGCTACAGGTGCTCGTTCAAGCAGTCCTACCCGGAGTGCGGTCTGTACTGTGTCGACTACATAGAGAACCAGGTCCTGTCAATGGGCGGCACGACTGGCCAGATAGCATCCATATTCGTGGAACCGATCCAGGGCGAGGGAGGTTATGTCCCGCCGCCCAAGGAGTATCTGCCGAGGCTGCGCAAGTTGGCGGACAACCAAGGTGCGCTTCTGGTCTTCGACGAGGTACAGACCGGGTTCGCAAGGACGGGCAAGATGTTCGCTTGCGAGCATTACAACACGGTGCCGGACATACTCGTCATGGGGAAGGCGCTGGGAGGCGGCGTTCCGCTAGGTGCGATCATCGCAAAGCCGGAGATCATGAAGAAGTGGAGGCCGGGTTCGCACTCGTCGACTTTCGGAGGCAATGCGATCACAATGGCCGCGGGCCTTGCTCACGTTACTGCCATAATCGAGGAGAATCTCGCTGACCGCGCCGCGAAGCTCGGGGACTACGCGATGAAGCTGTTGAAGGAGATGCAGCTGCGCAGGGAGATAATCGGGGACGTCCGTGGCAAGGGACTCATGATCGGCGTCGAGCTTGTGAAGAACCAGTACACCAAGGAACCCCACGAAGCGACCAACATCCAGGGCAAGTGCTGGAGGGCAGGCCTCATGACCATAACCTCTGGGTTCTTCGGGAACGTCTTCAGGATAGCCCCACCGCTCTGCATCTCGAAGGCGCAACTCGAGAAGGGTTTCGAGATATTCGAGCAGGCTCTGAAGGACGAGGAAGAGTTCCTCAAGCTGGGGACTTCCTCACCTCCAGGATAGGCGCGATCCTAGAAACCGCTTCCCAAACCAATTCCTTCTATGCTTTTGACCGTGGAGCGGCAGCGCCGAAGGCTATCTCCTTCTCAGTTTCGGATTCAGGATCTCGTCGAGCGCATCGCCGATCAGGTAGAATGCCATGATCAGGATCAGTATGGAGGCGCCCGGTGCCATTATGTACCACCAGGCGAAGCTGGTGAATGCGCCGCTGTTGTAGGCTTTCTCCAGCATCGTTCCCCAACTGATAACCTGCGTGTCGCCAAGCCCGAAGAACGCCAGGAACGACTCGGAGAAGATCGCGTTGGCGATTAGCAGGATCGTGTTGGCGAATATCAACGGGACGACGTTTGGCAGTATGTGCTTGATCACGATTCTCGTATCGCTCGCGCCAACACATCTCGCTCTTTCTATGAACGTGTGCTCCTTGATTGACATGACCTGAGCCCTCACGATCCGCGACGTGGACGGCCAGCTGGTGATCCCTATCACGATTATGACATTCGTGAAGGACGCTCCCAACAGCATCACGAACACTATCATCAGGGGGAGCCAGGGTATGACCAGGAAGAAATCCGTGAAGCGCATCAGGATCTCGTCCGCCACCTTGCCATAGTATCCTGAGAATACCCCGACAAGCGTCCCAAGCACCATCGAAATCACCGATGCAACGACACCTACGATGAGCGAAGCTCTGCTACCCATGAGAGTGAGGCTGTATACGTCGCGGCCCAAGTAGTCAGTCCCAAAGGGAAACTTCAGTGACGGTGACGCATAGATCGGGTTTATGGAGGCCCATGAAGTGCTGTCCGGATTCTCATGAGTCGCCAGCCATGGGGCGAAAATCGCAACGGTGAAGAAGATGACCAGGGTAACCAGGCCGACCATACCACCTCTGTTCTTTCGGAACTGCTTCCAGATCTGCTTGGCCGATTTGGCGAGCAGGTGGAGCTTCTCCTGGTATCTAGGGGGCAGAAGGAACTTGGCTGTGGGCACCCCAACAGATTCGCCTTTCATACCTTCAACCTCGGGTCCAGTCGGAAGAGCATGAGATCTGCAAGGAAGTTCGCTATCAGGACTGCAATGGTCTCCAGCATGAATATCGCCTGAACGAGCGGGTAGTCCTGCGCCATGACGGCCTCATAGGTCAGGACGCCCAGGCCTCTGTACGAGAAGATTATCTCGATCATGATCGACCCGCTCACAATCCAACCCACGTTCATCGCGACAACGGTCACGACTGGGAGCATGGCGTTCGGCATTGCGTGCCCTCTGAGGACTTGACGCCCTCTGAGTCCCTTCGCGACCGCGGTGACCATGTACTCCTCGGTGAGGACATCGATGAGCGAGCTTCTGGTGATGATTGAGAAAGTCGCGATGGTCTCAATCACCAGGGCAAACAACGGGAGGACAGTGTGGATGGTCCTGTCCCAGAGCTTCCCGGGCAAGTCAAGATCGAAGTACTCGTCTCCGTACGAACCCCTTATCGGCCACTCAGGGATGTAGTGGGCGAACAACATCAGGAGGACGAGTGCGAACAGAAAAGTCGGCATGCAGTAGAAGACCAAGAAAAACGCGCTGCCGATGCGGTCTGCCATCTTGCCCCTTCTCCACGCGGTCTCCCGGCCAAGGAATACGCCGACGAATATCGAGAGCACCGTCCCTAGCCCAGCGAGAATCAGAGTATTGTCGAGGTACGGGCCGAGGATACTCTCCACATCGGACCCGGGGAACTTGCTGATGCTCACGCCCAGATGGCCGGTCAGGGTCTGGCCGAGATAGATGAAATATTGGACGATGAGCGGCTCATCGAGGCCATAGTGATCCATGTAGTGTTCCCGGGTCAGATCGTCCGCACCCTTCGGGACCATGATCCTGAACGGATCCCCTGGCATCACCCTGAAGAGCAGGAAGTTGAATGTGAGGATGAGGAAGATGGTTATCAGCGTGTACAGTAGACGTCGCGCCATGTAACTGCGGAAGTCGCGTGCCATCTCTAGTCCCTCCGGTGACTGCTAGGAATCCAGCCTCGCGCAGGACGCGCACGATTGAGAGCTGGCGTCCTAGGGAAGCCGAATCTCCTCCTCTTCCCTTCCCCCTGCGCGCTTCCTCCTAATCAGGAACACGGCGACAACCGCCACTACCGCGGCAACCGCGACGATGCCCAGGATGAGCATCCAGGGCGTGCCGCCTTCCTCCTCGGATATTGCGAGTACTAATGTCACGACCGTAGCGTTGTGTCCGTCGGTGGCATTGAGGACCAGGGTGTAATCCGAGTCCTTTTCGAACGCGTGACTGGTAGATGTCTCGAACCCCGAGTCGGTGTCCGAGAACGAATCGTCGAATGGGGCAGCGTTGTCCCCGAATTCTAGCACGATGTCGACCGGATCCCCTTCGATGTCCTTTCCGGTGATGGCAAAGCCTATATCCCGCCCAGCCGAGAGCTTCTTGAACGAATCTGGCTTGAGACGCAGGTTCGACACTGGGGCGTTTCCCCCTGGACCTATGATGGTCGCGGGGGCGCTCGCGGCGTCCGCGCTGTTGGCGTCATAGACCATCAGCTCCATCGAGTACGTCGTCGCGTTCATGAAAGCGTGGGTTGCAGATATCTCACCGTCTGAGGGGACCGTGCCCGTCTCGTTTGCTCCGTCCCCGAATTCAAGCTTGTAAGTCATCTCGTCTCCGTCACCGTCGTATGCATATGCGGTTATCGTCAGAGACTGACCCATCGGTCCTGCGACGTTGTCGAGGAGCGCAATCGGAGGTTCATTGCCCACAACGGGCTCGAGGTCGAAGAACAAAGGATTGGCTGACCAGAAGTTGGCGAGGGATCGGCCAGGATGCGCCTTCCAATCTCCCCAACCGGTGTAGTGATCGGTCCGCCACGCGTGACATCCGTGCGGGTAGCAGTAGACGATGAACGCAGCGTCGATGTAGTCCCAGTACTGGCAGTTGCGTATGTATTCCTGGCGTTTGACCGGGTCCTGCTCCAACAGCGAACTCGTGTAGTTCTCATCGTACAAGGGGCTGGAGTACCAGTTCTCAGACCACCCGTTCAACGCGTATGTGGACTGTATGTAGACGAGGTAGTTCGGGTCGGGGTCTCCACTCCAGTAAGTAATGGTCAGGTCGAAGTATCCGCCGTACACTATGGCGCCCCACAGAGCAGTGTTGACGACGCGCGGAGTCAGCTTTATGCCGCACTCGGCCCACGCCTCCTCGAGATAGTTGTAGACCTCGAGATCCTCGTAGAGTTCCGCTTCGACAACGACTTCGAATTCGAGCACCTTCGAGTCGGGGAAGGTGTAGGTCTTGTCCTGCCACTGGAAAGTGAGTCCGGGGACCGATTTGCGGTACTTATGATCGTCTGTCCAGAGATTGTACCCCGAATCGTTGAGCAGCTGATTGGCCTTCTCGACGCTGAAATAGTACTCTTCAGCCGTGGAAGGTTCCCAGAACCAGTACGGCGAGATGGGCGAGATAATAGACGCCCCTTCCTCGGCGTAGCCTTTGAAGATCGCATCGCAGATGAAAGTCTTGTTGGTTGCGTGTGCCATGGCCTGCCTGACGACCGGGTCCAGCCGCAGGAGGTTGGTGTCTGCCCCAGACTGGTCGGTCATGCATATGCTGATCTCCTTCGAATACTGGGTGCACTTCAGGCTGTTGTCGATACCGATTGGTTGTGTCGACTTGTCCGCGAGCCAGTCGACCAGGTTCTTGTAGTGCGGCGGGCTCAGCTCAGCGAGGTCGATACCGCCCCTCTGTATGTCGGTCACGAGGGCCGAAGGCTCCAGATAGAATTCGAGGATCAGCCTCTCGAACTTGATGTCCCAGCCGAAGTCAGTGAAACCGTGGTAGTTGGGGTTGCGGTACAGTATCAGCCTGTCGCCCGTGAGGAATTCGCTGTATGTCTGGTCCGTGCACATGAACGGACCCGTGCCCAAGGGCCTCGGGTTCGTGTGAGAGAAGCCCGCGGCAGAAGGCAGGATCTTGCTCCAGTAGTGCGAGGGCACTATCGGCAGCATCATCGACGCGCCATAGGAAGCTGGCGCGGGGTTCCCCTGGAAATCCTTGTAGTGGACCCTGACCGTGTATTCGTCTACCGCCTCCACGGAGTCGACGAGCACCGTGTACGGCTGGTATGCCCACATGTCTGTCCAGTTGAGGCCTATCTGATAGTTGAACGTGAACACTACATCCTCCGAATCGAAATGCTCCCCATCGTGCCAGAAGGCGTTGTGAGTGAGGTTGTACTGCCAGACTGAGCCCAATGGCAGAGCGTCGGGCACAACATTCCAACTCAAGGCGAGGTTGGGAGCCGGGTTGAGGTCCTCGTCGACGCACATAAGGAAATCGTACACGAGACCGTAGAAGATGTATGCGTTGTCGTTCACTCCTATGAACGGGTTAAGGCTGTCGATGGGCTCGATCATGCCAATCCTGAGCGTCGTGACTGAAGCGTCTGCGTTAGCGGTTGGATTGGTGGGCACAACCGAGAAGACCAATACCAACACTGCGACGCCGGCAAAAAACGCCCGGACGGAGCGGATGAACGAAGAGGTTTTCGGCTTTCCTTGGCTGACCGCGTCGGTCTCCTTCACACATCCAAATGAAATAGTCCCACTTTCCCCCCCACAGAGGGCAGTGACTTAGGCTTGGGTTTCCCCACCATCCAGGCTAATGGCGCTCCTCCGACATAACACTTCTTCCAATGGCGACCGTGGGAAACGAATTTATAGACCGACCTCGTTGGCCGCGCTGATGGCTGACGGCGACGTTGCAGAGTTCCAGAGGAAGATCATCTTCGCGTTCTTCGCACTCCTGCTTATCGCAGGTATCGTGGTCTATTGGATTTGGGGGCTTGTGCATGACACCTGGAACCCATTCACCGACAGGGGAAACATAGGGATCTATACGATCTACGTCCCGCTCATCGCGTTCGGTGTCATCGGCATTCTGCTGTACAGGAAGAAGCCAGTAAAAGCCTGATTCGGAGATTTCTCGCTACATCGCCCGTGCAATGTATATCTGAGTCTTCGTGGGCTTCCCGCATATCACGCAGGCGCCAGAGTAGGTTTCCCCGTCTACGGGTGTGCCGAGGATGTCCATGCCCGAACGATTCTCTATCTCGTGCCCGCAATCCTCTACTCCGCACCAGCCAGTCCTTATCATCTTCTCGGGCAGCTGGTCAAGCGAATCCACTGTGACGAGGTTGTCGTCCATCTCCTTCTTGGCCCTCTCGAACATGTCCTTCGAGATGAGGGCGAGCATTTCCCTGATCTCACCGACGATCCCCGTCCGGTCCTTTTGAGACTTTTCGCCAGTATCTCGCCTCACGAATGTGACCTTTCCCTTCTCCATGTCCTTAATCCCGAGCTCCAGTCTCAACGGGACGCCCTTGAGCTCCCAATCGAAGTATTTCGCGCCTGGGCGCACATCTCGCTCGTCGAGGTGGACCCTTATCCCAGCGGATTTCAGCTCTTCGAAGAGCTCCTTCGCGGCCTTGCTGACCATCTCAGTGGTCCCTTTGGCAAGGACCGGTATGATGACGACCTGGTTGGTCGCGATATCCGGTGGCAGGACCAGTCCCTTGTCATCGCCATGTATGGCGACAACGGCGCCCACAAGCCTTTCGCTCATGCCGTAAGTGGTCTGGTGGACGTACTTGTGCTCTCCCTTCTCGTCCTCGTACTTTATCTCGTATGGGCGTGAGAAGTTCTCCATGTATTGGTGTATCGATCCCAGCTGCAGGCTCCTGCCAGAGGGAAGCGATGTGTCGATCCCGACCGTGTAGAAAGCCCCTGGAAACTTGTCCCAGTCAGTTCGTTTCAGGAGCCGGTACGGTATGCACAATTTCCTCGACAGTCGCTCCATTATCTCGTAGTCCTCTTTGACCTGCCGCTCAGCGTCCTCGAAATCGGAATGGCAAGTGTGTGATTCGAAGAAGTGGATTTCCCTTACGCGTATGAATGCCCGGGTCTGCTTCGTCTCGTATCTGAAGGTGTTGACGATTTGGTATGTCTTCAGGGGCAGGTCCGCGTGCGATCTCACCCAGAGCGCAAACATAGGGTACATCGCAGTCTCACTCGTCGGCCTGAGCAGGAGCTTGACATCGAGCGGGTTGAGCCCTGCGTACGTGACCCAGAAGACCTCTGAGTCGAAACCCTTGATGTGCTCCTTCTCCTTCTTGAACTGCTCCTCGGGGATCAGAAGCGGGAAGCAGACCTCGTTGTGGTTCGTGGCGTCGAATTCCTGCCTGATATGGCCGTCGATGGCCTGCATGATCTTCCAGCCATAGGGCGTCCAGACGTTCATTCCCTTGACCGGATACCTCTTGTCCGTCAAGTTCGCCTTCTCGACGATCTCGTTGTACCACTCGCTGAAGTCCTCGGCCTTCTTCATGACAGGTTCGAGAAACGAAGGGGTGAATAAGTAGCTTTTGGTGGCCACTACCTCAGTCCTGGGCTATCCTGGCTATCTCCGGAGCCACAGTTATGCAAGTTGTGGGATTCTCGATAGTGTCCGTGGAACAGATGTCGTCGCACACAGGCCGAAGCTTGTCGAGTCCGCCCTTCGCGAATACTCCATGAGTGCAGACGGCGAATATCTTCGAGGCGCCTTGGTTCCTCAGCTGCTCGGCTGCCTTGGCAATCGTGCTACCTGTGGAGATTATGTCATCGACGATCGCGACCTTTCTTCCCTTGACCTCGAGCTTCTTAGTGGTCATCTCGACGGTCTCGCCGTCCAGCCGTTCCTTGACAAGGAAGTCTGCCTCGCAACCGACAACGTCTGCGACTCGCTTTGCGTTGTCCGCCCGTCCCTCGTCCGGTGAAAGGACCAGCTCGACACCTTTTCCCTTGAGGTGCTTGCCTATGGACGGATACGCGTGCACGTTCTTCGCTGACACGTTGTCAAACCAGTCAATCACGGATGGCGCGTGAATGTCGACGGTAATGAACTCGTCCGTCTGCATCTGGACCAAGCGCGCGATGGCACGAGCGCTTATTGGCTCGCCCGGCTTGAACTGCTTGTCCTGCCTAGCATAGCCGAAGTACGGGCACACTGTCGTAAGAGAGGCTACCTCGCATTCGCGGATTGCGTCCTGAAGAAGGAACAGTTCAACGATGTTCTTGTCGGGCCATGCAGTCTGGACGAGGAACACGTCCTCGCCCTCAAGGTCGTCTTCGATCCGCACGTAGCACTCATCATCCGGAAACCTCTTGGTTTCGACCTTCGCCAATTTCGCCTTCAAGCATTTCGCCAGCTCCTTAGAAAGGAGCTGAGAAGCCGATCCCCCGACGACGAACATGATATCCTGAGCGGGGAATGGAGTACCTTCTCTTATAAGTTGAGCGAGTTCGCTCGCGCGAAAACGGCGTTGGGCAGCGCTGGCGAAAGCATAAATAGAATCTACTGTATTATATTGAGCAGTCGGATGGGATGCAGTTGAATAGCAGCATTGGCCAGCCTTACCTCTCACAGCAGGTGCCCTCCGCACCCGCTATCCAGGCTCCCGCACAGCACAGCTCTCCGCAGCACAGATCGCGCGGTGTTGTTCAGAAGAAACCGCTCGACGGCATGCAGGCGGTCGGCATCATCTACGGCAATGTAGGGACTCTGAATTTCAACTGTGGCGTCACTTCCCCGCTGGAGAAGATGGAATATGTCCAGGTCAAACACGACTTAGACGGTTGGGTGTTGGGCCAGGTCTCCGAGGTTGAGAACAAGACCAACTTGACCATCGAGGGCGCAGTAGGAATCGATCACGGCACTCCGGTCAACATCGAGGAGAAGCAGTCTGCCGCCATTTCCATAGTAGGCTACCGTGACGACAGGAACCTGTTGCAAGTCCCGCGGACGCCGCTCAAGGCAGGAACCATCGTTTACCGGGCACAGGAAGGGCTCATAAAGAAGGTCGTCGGCATCAAGGAGGGCTCCGAGGCTGGAGCATATATTGGCCTTCTTGCGGGGCACAACGTCAAGATCGATCTGGACATCAATGTCATGGTCCAGAAACATGTGTGCATCCTGAGCAAGACCGGCGGGGGGAAATCATACTGCTCAGGGGCCATTATCGAGGAGCTCATGAAGCACGGCGTGACGGTGTGCGTCATCGATCCCCACGGAGAATACTCCAGCATGAAACACAAAGGCGTCGTGAAGAAGACCTCGCGAGACTTCGGCGTGACCCCAAGGGCTTATGACGACAAGATCTCGGAGTTCGCGACCGATCCGAGCATCAACAAGGGCGCCAAGCCTCTGAAGTTCACCCTTCACAACCTTGATGCCAGGGAGATACTGAGCCTCACGAACATCAAGAACGTCCGGACTTTCCTTACGATGCTGAGGAGGGCAGTTGACATCCTCAAGGAGACCAAGGGCACATTCACGCTCAACGACATCATCGCGGTCCTGGAGCAGGGCGGCGAGGGCGCGAGCGGCGCGCTCATCACAGAACTCGAGTACCTGAATGAGATAGACGTCTTCGCCGAGCAGGGCACGAAGATGGACGAGCTGATCCAGAAGGGCAAATGCACCATCATCAACCTGAGAGGCACGCCTCCGGATATTCAGGAGCTGATTGTGAACAGGATAGGTAATGCGCTGTTCGAGCTCAGGAAAGTGGACAAGATCCCCCCGATGATGCTCGTCGTCGAGGAAGCGCACAACTTCTGTCCTCAGCAGGGTCAGGTGGCATGCTCCAAGATCTTCAGGACCATCGCGTCCGAGGGCAGAAAATTCGGACTCGGCCTCATGGTCATCACTCAAAGGGCTGCCAAGATAGACAAGAACGTGCTGAGCCAGTGCAACACGCAAGTCATTCTGAAGGTCACCAATCCGAATGACTTGAGCGCTATCGCTTCGTCCATCGAGGGCCTCACGGTAGGCATGGAAGAGGAGATCCAGCGCTTGCCGATTGGGAGCGCGATCATCACAGGCGGTGGCGTCTCGATGCCGTTGCTGGTTGAGATACGGCCGAGGGAGTCTAAGCACGGTGGCGAGAGCATCGAGGTCATCCCCTCGAAGGGGTAACGCGCATGACCGCGAAGGGCTCGGTCATCACTGAGGAGCGGGTTCAGCGGTACATACAGCTCACTTCACAGGCACTGGAGAAGATCAAGATCGCCGCTCCTGAGAAATCGTTCAACAGGAAACTGGCAGATGATTTCCTGCGGATGGCTAGGGCGTACTTCGACGACGCCAAGGATTTCGAGGAGAAGGGCGATCTCGTCAACGCCTTTGCGTGCATCAACTATTCGCACGGATGGCTGGACAGCGGTGCGAGAATAGGCATCTTCGATGTGGGTGGCGATGACAGACTGTTCACGCTCTTCGAGTGATCAAACCTCGTCAGTCAGGTCACAGTATTCTTGGTCCTTCTTTGTCAACCTTGCAGATCCACACATCGCCGAAGTCCGAAAGGACTTGATGGAGCCCATCAGTGTCTCCGACTGCAAATACCGAGTTGCCGAGCATTGACATGCTCGCCATGCCCAGTCTGGAGGCTGCGCTCATTGCTTCGAGCGTTTTCTTGGAGGCGAGACCAGTCTCAATGGCAAACTCGGAGCTCAGTCTGAGCAGCTCATTCATGGAAGGCTTTCTGACAATCTGATCTACTTTCCGCGAGCCACTAGCGTTGATGGCCTTCCTCTTGGCAGGGCTTGTCAGGACGCTGCGCGTGAGGAGCCGTCCGCCCAGAACACAGAGGACTACTTCGGGCTCCCCGTCGATCCTCAGAACCTTTCCTTTGGGAGGCAGGCCTGGCCGCTGGCGAATCGTAATCCCTCCTCTGTGGAGGGCAGAGATGTCCCCGAGCCCACATTTGTTCTCAATCTCAGCGATGTGGGCGGTTTCGAATGCCTCTTGCCTGCTGCTGCCTATCATTTGTGCGACAGCTAACGAAGC
>MGWC01000007.1:12058-18042 GCA_001800815.1 Euryarchaeota archaeon RBG_19FT_COMBO_56_21 | reverse complement strand
CTCATGCCGAATCCTTGGCTCTGCGGAAGATCCAGCCGAGTATCAACTTTGATCGCGAGCCTCTGCGCTCCGATCAGCAGTCTCAGAGCTGTCTTGGTGACCTCGGCCCTGGATTCCTTGCCATCTATTGTGACTCTGACAGACTGTCTCTGCGAATCTTCAATTGCGACTCTGGATGTGGCTCCCATCGTGAGGCAGAGTCCAGCTCCTCTGGACCCGGTCGACAGGAGGTCCTTTCTCTCGCATATCTCGAAGAATCCGGTTATGTGGCCCGGACAAAAGGCCGAGGCCCGCATCACATCATCCTGACCGCTCTATCGATGATCCTGTCCGCGACCTGTTGTTTGGTGCCCTCGACCAGCTCACTGTCCCCATCCTTCCCCACGATAATGACGCTGGTTCTGCCAGGCTTCACCTTTTCCATCTTGTTAGCCACGACGAAGGTGCACCTCGCCCTTTTCAGAAGTCTCATGGATTCAGCCATGAGCTCCTCGTCGCTCACCTTGGCCTGGGCCTTGAACCCGACCATCATCTTGGCCTTCATGGAGTCGATGAGTTTCGGGTTCCTCTTCAGTTCGATTGTTATTCTCGTCTGTTCGGACGATATCTTGCCATCGACCTTCTTCGGGGAGTAGTCGGAGACCGCTGCCGGGAAGAACACGATATCGAATCTCTTGCCTTTGGACATCCGTGCCAGGTCGTTGAAAGACGAGAATCTTGTGATCTTGATATGCTCGGGCAACTCCGTTTCGTGCCTTCCCATCCAAAGCTCGACCGAAGCTCCTCTCTCATGTGCCGCCCTCGCTAGTTCAACACCTGTCTCTCCGGTGCTGCGGTTCGAGACCACGCGGATATCGTCTATAGGCTCTTCAGTCGCACCGGCGATCACGAGAACTCCTCTTCCCACGAGATCGCGTTTGCCGATAGCTGCGATGACCGAAGACACTATCGCATCGATTGACGGCATCTTCGCTTTGGATTCCTCTACATTCGGAGATATGACCTCGACTCCCATCTTCTCCAGTCTCTTGATGTTCTCGAGGACGATCTTGTGCGCCATCATCGAGTAGTGCATGGCAGGGACGACTATCACGGGGATCCCGGATCCGAGCGCCGTGGTCGCGAAAGTAGTGACAGGCGTATCGTCGATCCCGCAGGCAATCTTCGAAATGGTGTTCGCTGTTGCGGGGGCGATCAGTAGCAAATCCGCTTTGTCCGGAACGTCTCCGCAGAACGCGACATGCTGTACCCTGCCGTCGATCTCCGTCGTCACGGTGCGGCCAGTGGCGAACTCAAGGGCCCAAGGATGGATTATCACCTGAGCGTCCTTTGACATGACCGCGTGCACTTCTGCTCCGTGGCGAGTCAGTTCCCGGCAGAGCTTCACGGTCTCGACCGCGGCGATGCTGCCGGTGACACCGAGGACGATCTTGCGCCCAATCAGCTTGTCGCTCTTCGTCCCTCTGAGATGGTCCGCTGGATGCATGGCAAATATCATGAGAATCACGGAGGGCTTAAAGATTCCTCTCCTTAACGAGCTCAAGGACGGCATCCGTGACTGATTCTAGGTCCTCACTGGCGTCTATCCTGACTATCGTCTTGTCCAGGCGCGCCAGCTTGAGGTAGTTCGCCCTGACTTGCCTCAAGAAGGCAAGCCGCTCGAACCTGGAGAGCTTGCTCCTCCCCTTGATTCTCTTCAATCCCAGCTCTGGGGGGATGTCGAGTATGACCGTCAGATCGGGCTCAAGCGATATCTTCAGGTTTGCCTCCAGGAGCCATCTGAAGGCATCCCCCTTAAAGACGCCTTTCAGGCATACGGCCTGGTAGGCTACCGTGGAATGGTAGTACCTGTCGGAGATGACGAGCTTGCCCCTCCTCAGGAGCTTGGAGATCTCCTGCGTGTGCTGGGCCCTATCGGCCATGAAAAGGAGCGCATCAACATAGTGGCTCAGCTCGCGCTTGTCTCCTTCCCTTACAGCCCTGCCTATCCAGGAATCCGTGGGCTCCCTTGTGAAGACCGCCCTCTTGCCTATCCTCTCCACCAAGAGCTTCGCGACGGAGGATTTTCCGCAGCCGTCGATCCCTTCCAAGACGACGAAGCCGGACATGATTCCAGCATCGCATTGCCGGTAACCGTAGATAACCGTTTCCACAGGCCACCCAAGACCTGATGTATGCACTGGCTTCAGGCATATCAAATTATATGGCTCAACACCGTTACGGGCTGTTCAGGTGATGGTCTGGTCGTAGCATACGTGCTCATCACAACGGCTACCGGGAAGGAGAACTATGTCCTCGAGCAGATGCGCAAGCTCCCAGGCCTGTCAGAGGTGCACCAGCTGTTCGGCCAGTTCGACCTCATCGTCAGAGTGGAGACCAAGGACTATGACACTCTTTGCGACATGGTCCTGGGCAAGTTCAGAACGATATCCGGCGTGACCAGTTCGAGGACGCTGATCACGGCTCGGTTCAAGCGTGACTAGTCTTCTCGGCGTCGGCCTGCATCTTCTTCTCGTATGCGCGCCAGCTGAAGATCATGTCCCTGGCCGCCTTCGCCTCGTTCAACCTGCTCCTGGCCGTGTTGTGCGGGGCGGTCCTGAGCACCTCGGGATCCTCTGCGACGATCTTCTTGCACGCATCTGCAAAGAGGTCGAGAGTCTCTCTCGATTCGGTCTCAGTGGGTTCGATCATGATCGCCTCGTCGACGACCAGCGGGAAATAGACGGTGGGTGCATGGAACCCGTAGTCCAGCAAACGCTTGGCGAAGTCCATCGTCTTGAGCCCTTTGGCCTTGAGCTGTCTTCCGCTCATGACGAACTCGTGTTTTCGGAGGTCGCCATATGGGAGCTCGAAAGTGTCCTTGAGGAGCTCCTTGAGATAATTGGAGTTAAGAACCGCGTTCTCGGAGACCGAGACGAGGCCGTTGCCACCGTGTAGACGTATGTATGCGTACGCGCGCACGAGCACTGCGTAGTTTCCGAAGAAAGCCCTGACCTTGCCGATGCTCTTCGGCCGGTCATTGTCCAGCTGGTACTTCCCATCCTGGAGCACTATCCTCGGTATCGGGAGGAACTCGTCAACCCTCTTCTTGACACCTACTGGGCCCGCTCCCGGTCCACCGCCTCCGTGAGGGGTTGCGAAGGTCTTGTGCAAATTGAAGTGCACGATATCGAAATCCATCTTGCCTGGCGAGGTCTTGCCCATGATCGCGTTGAGGTTCGCGCCGTCGTAGTACAAGAGGGCTCCCGCATCGTGGATGATTCCGGCTATCTCGCAGACATCCTTCTCGAAGAGACCGAGTGTGTTTGGGTTGGTGAGCATGAACGCAGCCGTGTCCTTCGAAACCGCTGACTTGACCGCCTCGACATCAACACAGCCCTCTTTGGAGGGAAGTTCGAGGACATCGTATCCAACCATCGCTGCGCTCGCCGGATTGGTTCCGTGAGCAGTGTCCGGCACCAGGACCTCCTTCCTCGTTTCTCCATTCGTCTCATGGTATGCCCGGACCAATTGGATGCCAGTGTACTCGCCATGGGCGCCTGCCGCTGGCTGGAGGGTCACCGAATCGACGCCGCCGATCTCGCATAGCATCAGCTCAAGCTCGTGCATGAGCCTGAGCGCGCCCTGGATCGTGGATGGGTCTTGCAGCGGGTGCAGGTCGGATACGGTCTTCCAGGACGCGATCTCGTCGCACACTTTGGGGTTGTATTTCATCGTACACGAGCCCAGAGGATAGAGACCATTGTCAACGCCGAAATTCATCTGGGAAAGGTTCACGAAGTGCTTGACAACATCCCTTTCCGGAAGGTCTGGCATCTCAAGCTCGTGTCTGGCGAGGTTCTCCGGAATGAGCCCTCCAATCGTGCGGTCGAACGCCTTCGACTTCTTTGGACGCTCGCAGCTCTCGAACACCGAAGGCACATCGTAGACCGCCTGGTGGTAGCTCATCTGACAGCCTCCAATGCGTTCACTAGTCGGTCGTGGTCTCCTTTCGTGTGCATCTCAGTGGTCGCGTAGAGAACACTGTTCTTCAATTCTGGGAAATCCTTTCCTAGGGGGAAGCCTCCATGGATTCCCTTGCTCAGCAGGTCCTCGTGAATCCTCTTCGGGTCAATATCCGAAGTCACGACGAACTCGTTGAAGTGCGTGCCCTTGAAGTGAGGAGCCCTGAATCCTTTCAAGGCACCTATCCTGTTCGCGAGCAAATACGCGTGCTCGACGTTCTTGACGGCGATGTCCCTGAGACCTGATTTACCAACTACTGATAGATACGCCGCGGACGCCACTGCCAGCAGCGCTTCGTTCGTGCATATGTTCGACGTGGCCTTACCTCTGCGGATATTCTGCTCCCTTGTCTGGAGTGTCATACAGTACGATCGTCTGTTGTCCGCATCGACAGTGAGGCCGATCAGCCTTCCCGGCATCTTCCTGACATGGTCCATCTTGCACCCGAACAAGCCGATCATCGGCCCTCCCAGGTTCATGGCCGACCCGAAGACCTGCGCATCTCCGATGACGATGTCCGCGTCATGATCCGCTGGTGGCCTGATCAGTGCGAGAGCCATCGGATTCACGCCGACGACCATTGTTTTCGTTCCGAGCAAGCTCCGTATCTCGTCTGCCTGAGGCTCGATTAATCCGAGGAAATTCGGTGATTCGTAATAGAATCCGGATACGTCGGGGTCAAGCTTCGATTTCAAATCATTGATGTCCACTGAGCCTGTCGCGGGGTCGTATCCTACCTCTGTGAGCTGAATGTCCGCGCCTCTCGCGTATGTACGGGCTACGAGCTTCTTCTCCGGGCTGACCGCCCTGCTGATGAGGAACTTCGATCCTCCGGAAATCCGGTGGCTCATCAAGACCGCCTCTCCGAGGGCACTCGACGCGTCGTACATGCTGCAGTTCACGACGTCCATCCCCGTCAGCTCTGTCATGAATGATTGGTATTCGAATAGTGCTTGGAGCATCCCCTGGCTGATCTCGGGTTGGTATGGGGTGTACGATGTGATGAACTCTGAGCGCATCACAATTGTCTTCACGGCCGCCGGGATGAAGTGGTGATAGACGCCAGCACCAAGGAAGGTCGGCTGCTGAGAAGCAGTTCTGTTCACCGACATCATGGCCTCGAGTTCTCTCGTCAGTTCCAGTTCGGTGAGCCCGTCAGGGAGGCGGAGGCCTCCGGTCCTGACTGAAGGGGGTATGTCAGAGAAAAGCTCCTCAACGGATTTCAGCTTGAGGTACTGGAGCATCTCCAGCGAACACTCAGAGAGTGCCATGTGCGTTTCATCGAGTTACTAATCTAAATCCTTTGCTCCTCAAGAGATTTGCGGCGTTGGCGCTATCTTCGCCTGTTCGTCCACAACTCGCGCCGTATCTGTGGCCTCTCATGGATTCGGAGGTTCTCGATGAACTTGGGCAGGCTCTCGATATCCTTGATTTCTTTCTTCGAGAGGATGACCAGCTGGGTCCTGTAGTGGTCGTTGGCCGAGACCCCGTTCGCGGAGAAAGCTTCTTTCAGCATCCGCGCCAACTGCCCTCCACGCCTGTCCCAGTCCGTGAGGATGATCGCGCCCTTCCACTTGCGTGAGATTTGTTCTGCGAAGGAGAAGATCGAAATCCCTCTGTTGATGGCGATGACGTTCTTTGTGATGCCCAACCTTTTAAGGGCCGCCACGTCTCGGAGCCCCTCAACTACGATGGGAAGTTCCTCACTCTCATCCTCCAATTGCTGGAACACGCGCTCCAACTGCTCTAGACGCTCCTCCGCAGTCAGCATTCACCCTCGCCCCAGCAGTTCTTTGACTGTGCTAGCATTGAGCATGATGTGGATCGTCTTTCGGGTCGATTTCGCCCCGCGCTTTATCGTGATCGAGGTTGTGGGGATCCCGAGCTTCGATGCAAGGAACCTGACAAGTTCTTCATTCGCTGCTCCCTCGCTTGGCTCGGCGGCTATCCTTATCTGAATCGTCCCACGCCACGGGTTG
>MGWC01000007.1:0-12020 GCA_001800815.1 Euryarchaeota archaeon RBG_19FT_COMBO_56_21 | reverse complement strand
GTCCACGGAAAGAAGGCATCCCTCTTTTGCAGGTTTCACGTATTCTTGCGATGCCATGTGCGACCCTGGCGCATGTATACCCAGCCATACTATTATTTGCTGCGTGTACTGCTCGTCCTCAAAAGCAATTAATATCCAATTGATGTATGCTTGAGTCGATGGCTGCTGAGAGGGGGGACATCACTTACGAAGACGTCATGGGACTTTTCCGCCAGGAGAGCAAGTCCTCTCAGCTCACCAAGGTCGACCCCGCCCTGTACGACAAGATAGCCCTATACATCAAGACTCTGAGGAAGGAGAGCGAGCGAGAGGTGGCTATGAACTCGATGTCCCAGGCGAGCATGATGATCAATGACCAGCTTAAGAAGGCCATTGACAAGGCAAAGCGTGTGTACGAGCTCAGGCAGCGCAAGATATCGCTGCTCGCGCTGCGGAAAGTCGCGGGCGACAATCCAGACACTGCCAATCTCACACCAGATGAGCTGATACTATTCTCTAGCCTCGTGTCCGTGATGGGCGCCCACAAAGATTCGAACGCGGACTTCGAGGAGTTGGGTCCCAGATTCATGCAGCCCAAGGACGTGGTATCGCTTCCGGAAGCTCCTGCACCAAAAACCTGCGAGAAGAAGGAAGAAGGTGACGTGAAGGAGGCCGAAGAACTCGTCATGGTGAGAGTCCTCGAAGACCTGCCCACATTTGCAGGCGTCGACAAAGACTACAAACTGCGGAAGGAAGACATCATCTCACTACCGAGGAATATCGCCAAAACACTCGTCTCGCACGGCAAGGCCAAGGTAATTGGATCATCGTAGCGCGAAGGGGCCGCTGGAGCCTCCGTGTTCCGTGACATCGACCTTCAATGTATCGCGCATGCCTCTGACGGCGGCCTCAACTGCATCTCTCGCCAGCTCGGGCTTGTTGTTCTCCCTGCTCAGGTGAGCGAGCACTACTCTGCGGGTTGAATCCGCGGCCGATCTTGAGACGAGGTCTCCTGCGTTCGCGTTCGATAGGTGTCCGTAATCTCCTGCTATCGCATTCTTGAGGAATTCAGGATATGTGCCGGACCTGAGCATGTTCTCGTCGTAGTTCGCCTCGACGACGAGTATCATCGATCCCGCAAGCTCGCGCACAACTGTCGGAGTCACGGACCCTAGGTCCGTGGCGATGCTAATCGATCCCGTTCCGAGCGTCAGTCTCAATCCCACCGGTTCGGCGGCCATATGTCTGACCTTGAACGGCCGGAGCCTGACATTCCCTATCTTGAACTCTGATCCTGCATGGAATGTGACAGTCCTGACTCCTTCGGAAGGAGTCAGGGCAAGTGTTCCTCGCGTCCCATGGATTGCTAGACCGTTCTCGATGCAGAATCTCCTTGCTCCTCGGACGTGGTCCGTGTGCTCGTGCGTGACCACGAGGGCGTCGATCTGGGAGGGCTGATAGCCGACGGCAGACATCTTTTTCTCGAGCTCTTTGCACGAGATGCCCGCATCGATTAGGACCCCCCTACCTTCGGAGCCAACAAGGATTGCGTTGCCGCAGCTCCCACTGCTGAGAATTGAAACAAAGTCCAAGTGCATCCAAGGGCTCGAAGATTCCTTGAGCTCTTAAATCCTTCGATTCCAGACCCGCTGGCCGAAACCCGGAAACTGAAAATCCTTTATCTAGTCGGAAGGCATTGCGGCGGCTGGAAGTAGCGTCGGTGGGTGCCTGGATTCTTCAGACCATCGCGGTGCTTTCGACTCGGGTGGGACTGGGCTGGAGTGTGTTGCACCATGGTTTCGAGGAAGCAGATGTTGAAGGTTCTCGACAAGAGCGATTTGGACGCGATACACGGAGCGACTCTTGAAGTCCTTGGGAAGACCGGAGTGCTCGTGAATTCCGATCGCACACTTGACCTCCTGGAGAAGAGGGGCTTGCCAGTCGACAGGTCTGCCAAGCGGGTCAAGATGCCGGAGTCCGTCGTGATGGAATCCGTCAAGAGCTGCGAGAAGAGTTTCAAACTTCACGCACGAAACGAGAAGAACACGATTGAGGCGGTCGACGGCAAGACGAAGCTTGGTCCGGGTGCAGAGTGCGTGTGGTACATCGATCCGAAGAACGATGAGGCCAGAAGGCCCACGCTCCGAGATGGGATCTACTGTTGCCGGCTCCTGGACGCGATGCCCGAAGTCAACATCGCGTACGTTCCCATGACTGCATACGATGTCCCTGACGATACAAGAAGGGAAGTGTGCATGATCGCTGGTCTTGTCAACTCGTCGAAGTTCACGTTTGGAGGCAGCACCGATGCCGCTGACGTAGAATTCTCCATCAAGCTGGGGGAGATACTCAAGGGTGACCGGGAGAGTCTGATCAAGGCCCCCATGTTCGCAGGTTATGTCGACCCCATAAGCCCCCTCGCGCACGAGCATACGATGCTGGATGTTCTTCTGGGGTATGCTGCCATCAATGCCCCGGTGTTCGTCACGGTCATGGCTCTCGCGGGGGGTACCGCCCCCGCGTCTGTCGCCGGTATCATCGCTCAGCAGAATGCGGAGGTGCTGAGCTCCATCGTGATCGCCAGTTGTGTGACGAAGAATCCCAAGATTGTCTACGGATCCGTTTCGTGTCCATTGGACATGCGGTCGGGCTCGGCATCGACTGGCTCTCCGGAGTTCTCGTTGATCGGCGTGGGCGCGATTCAGATGGCGAAATACTACGAGCTGCCTAGCAACATGGGCGTCCAGAGCGACTCCAAAGCGGTTGACGAACAGACCTCGTACGAGAAGGCCTTTGCCGCGTTCGCCGCTATGGCTGCTGGTGCGGACTTCTCCGATCTGTTCATCGGCTCGACCGAGGCGTTCAATACATTCTCACCGGTGCAGCTCGCCATCGACGAGGAGATCGCAGCCGCTGCGATCAGGTTCTCCCAAGGCGTCGAGGTCAACCATGAGACGCTGTCCGTCGAGCTCATGGAGAAGGTAGGGCCGATGGGCAGCTACCTGAAGGAGATGAATACCCTGATGCGCTTCAGGAAGGAGCACATGATGCCCAAGCTCTCCGACCGCTCGAGCAGGAACAAGTGGGCCGAGGGCGGTTCAAAGTCTGCCAAAGAGCGCGCGAAGGGCAGGCTCGAGGAGCTGCTGAGATCTTACCAGCTCAATGCGTTGGAACCAGAACAGAAGAAGGCATTCAACGAGTTGCTGCGCGCCCGCGCAAGCGAGTACACCGTCGACATCCTGGAACGAGGCGGATGAACGCTCCCTCTGTGGGTTACCGAAGAGGAGGGCATTCGCCTCAATGATTTAATTAATGTGATTTTAATATATAAAATGAAATCACATTTCGGGGAAGATCTGCGGATATGCCATCAAGTCTGGACGGCGCAATGCCAGCATCCTCGGGATTTCGATGCAAACACGATAGTTTTATAAATGGTCATCCTATACTGCGGTTCTGCGGGCCTGTAGCTCAGCTAGGTAGAGCAACCGGCTCTTACTTCAATTGAAATGATTGAAGGAGATACCGGTTGGCCAAGGGTTCGAATCCCTTCAGGCCCGCCATTCCGTTTCACCCGTCGCGCTAACGCTGAACCGTTGCTAGAGCAGCGTTATGCCTCTCCGCTGTCGTTCCTTATGCCCTAACCTGCCGCGAACGCAGGGTTGATCGTCGCTGACGCACCGATCGGTCCATTGGGTATCGCTATGAAGAGATAGGTGTGTCCTGCCAACATTGGGATCGGGCCGATGTCCACAGTCCCGGTGGGATAGGCCTTCTCGGCGGCGAACTTGACCTTGTCGTGGAAGACCGGCAGCAGCATGCCGCTCGTCGTGTCGAAGACGACCAGATCCAGCTTCCTCAGACCGTTGTTGTCTATGCTCGCGCTCCAGTCCCCGTCGGCGCCCGCAGTGAATTCCCAGGTTGTAAGGCTGTTCTTCTGCAGCTTGGCAACCGTGATCGGGGGTAGGCCGGCAAAGGGCTGCACGGCTATCATGGCCCTGGCTGTGGCGACATCGAAGGTCGGACCGGCCACAGATGCGTACGTCACAATGAATCCGGCGATTTCCGGGTCCATCGCGCTGGTCTCGACGACGAACAGGGCTCTGCCGAATTCGTCCGTGACTGCCTCAGGAGCGAGGACATCTCCCGCGCCAACTCGGAGGCTGACCGCCATGCCAGGCATGGGTGCACCGCTCACGTTTCGGACGGTTGTCGCTACCTGGATCTGGGACCCGATCGCGTTGGATGCCAGAATCGGGTCGACTTCCACGAAGCATTGCTTCAGGAATATCATAACATTCGTCTGGGCGATCAGCGAAACCGCGCCGAACTGATTCGCCCTGACATACACGTCGGGCACAATGTCAGCAGTAATCGGAGTGGCTCTTCTCCCGACCGCGACGAGGGTGACCTGAGCGTAACCGTCAGCGTCGGTTGGAACCGGAGCAGATGTCATATTGGACGGGCTCGTCGAGGGAAGGATGACGTAGTCCAGGTTGCCGCGGAGCACGTTCTGGTACACCAGCACATCAGCTCCTTCTACAGGCACACCGTCCTGGTCCTTGACCCATACATGGATCGAGGTGGACTCGTAGTCCTCGGGCTCCGCCTGCAGGACGGGGTCGTCAATCGCGAAGGTTGCGACGACCGCCTGATACGACCTTTGGAGCACGTACTCTCCGGAGATGAGCGTCTGCCCAGTGACCTCGTAGATCATTTTGTCCCAGCTGAAGGTTCCCCAGCCCCCGGGTACCAGGAACAGCCTTCCGATCAGGTCCGCGACCGCCACGCTCTGCCCATACACCGTGAAGGACAGGGCTCCTCCGTATATCGGCACGCCGGTCATCACTCCCCAATCCCAGTACACCATCCCGCTGTCATAGGCCATCATCCAGTCGTAGTAGTCGTACGGAGTGTTGAACGGCCCTGAGGTGACGATGTTCTGTCTGTCGGCCTGAGTCATGATGTTGATTCCCCAGCCGTCCCATGTTGAGTCCCAGTATACAAGGTCGCTCGACGCGGTCGATCCGAATGGCGTCCCCGAGACTATCAGGGATGCATCCAGTGCATCAGCGGGAACTCCGTATTCATCCCAGACGTAGACCGTCACATCGAGGACGCCCAAAGGTCCCATCAGCTGAGGCCCATACGGGAAGACCATGAATCCTCCGTACATGGGCGAATCGGATGGGTAAGTCCCGAGGTAAGTGAGCGTCACCGTTGCGGAGACAGAGTCGACGCTGCTGGCATCTGAGACCTTGACTCTCAGGGCCCCAGTGGGGGCCATGTCCGTGATTGTGACGTCGAAGACGGCAGCTCCTTGCAGGTCGGTTAAGAGTGAGGCAACCGGGTCCGTCACCAATCCGACATCGCTGTATTCCACGTCGAGGGGTTCGAATGCGAGAGGCGAGCCAGCTGCATCCGTCACCAGAACGGAAATGGAAGTCGTGGGATTCTCCAAGGTAAGGGCGGTTGTTGAGACGGAGTTGATCGATACCAGCGCCCACTGGGGCGGCTGCTCGTTGATCGTCAAGATGTTGACGGTCGCCTTGTTCTCGTACACGAATCCCTCTTTCTCGATAGAGAAGACCAGCGTGTCCGTCTCGTGTGCATTGAGGGACTGGATTGATGCCGGTGCATAGTAGGTGATAGCGGAGGCCCCGCCTGCGTCGGTAACAACCCAAGACGCATCTACCGAACCGTGCCCGAGCAGGTTCATGTCAAGCTCCACAACAGCTCCTTCGACTGGCAGCCCCAGTCCATCGGCCACCGCAATCATCAAGGTCGTGGATTCGCCGGGCCTAAGGACGCCAGAGTCTGGGGTGATGGAGACGTATAGCGCCTCCGGAGCGGGCACCGAGACCGTCTCGATCATCCACTGATCGGTCGAAGTAACGCCTCCCATGCTGGCCGACGCAGTAATCATCGCATATCCAGGCACAAGGCCTGTCATTGTGAATGAGAACGCGCCGAATTCGTCAGTTGTGCCAGCCATCGGTATAGCCTCGACTGAGGGAGTGTCCAGTCCTATCGGCTGGACGGATATCATGACATCTGCTCCCGGGACCGGGTTGCCCATTTGGTTGATAACCAGCACATTCCCGCTAGCCGCTCCTCCGACTGCCACTTTTCCTGGCATCGAAAGGCCTGCATTGACCGCAGAAGTTGCCTCCTTGAAACCGACGTCCCATGCGGAATTGGTCAGCTCCCCAATCGAGAGCACATTCAGGAGTGATCCCGATAGCCCAACCCACCCGCTCCATGCATTCCTGTATGCCTCCACATTCGTCCTGTAGTAGAGCACATTGACGGGGACAGCCGAGGCGATCACAGACTGTGCTTCCTTAGTGTACTGCATCTGCTGCGCGGTGTCGAGAGTGCCCTTCGCAAGCCATTCGAGATCGAGCACTTGGTCCGCCAACGCCTGGGTTTCTGCATCCGCAAGAGTGTTGACGCCCATGAGCTCGAAGTAGAACGGGTTCGGGTTGGCCAGGGACCAGAAACCGAATGTGTTGGATGAGGCCATCGGGCCAATGATATCGAACAGATTACCAACGGGGTCAGAGCTGAGGGACCAACCTATGATAAGCATCTGGTAGTCCATAGACTGCAGCCTCGAGACGAGCGTGTCGAAATCGATAGCAATGGCTTCCGCCTCGATGCCGACCTGTCTCATGTTGTCGGCAATCATCAGGCCCGCTCTGATTCGAACGGGATCGTAATCGGCCGGAGGAGTGAGAATGATGATTGGCTCCATATCCGAACCGTCTGGTAGTTCCCTCCAGCCATCGCCGTCGGCGTCCACGAACCCTGCGGAATCAAGAATGGCAGCGCTGGTGACAAGGGTCGGATCGTAGGGGTACATCTCGGTCTCGCTGTTGAACCATTCTCCCCAGAAAGGTGGCAAGCACGAGCTGCCCTCGATCCCCAGACCTCCCATGTAGACGTCCACGATCTGGGCCTTGTCGATGAGGTGGGAAACCGCGCTTCTGAAAGTGAGACTCCCGAACGGGTCCAGCTTCTCGTTGAATGCGAGATAGAAGTATCCATTGTCGGGCATCGACTCAAGGTCGATGTTGGCATCTTCGGAGAGCATCTGAAGGTAGTTCGAGGGGATGGCCCACGGGACGATATCCAGAGCACCAGCCTGGAGGCTCTGCACAGCTGCGTCAACAGTAGGTGTCACCACGAATCTGATGGCATCTATGCTCTGAGGATAAGTCCGATGGCCGGCCGGTGTAAGGAAGCTCTGGCCCCAGTATCCGTCGTATCTCTGGAGGAGCCTGAACGTGTCTGCGATTCCGTCGACGTATAGGAGAGGCCCGGTTCCAATTGTGGCTGTCGGATCGTTCCATAGGACATCCACAATCCCGTCGTATGAGAGGTGGTACTGCCAAATGTGCATCGGGATGATTGGAATGGTGAGGACTTCCGCGATGAATTGGCCATAAGGCTGGGCCAACATCATCTTCACTGTGTAGTCGTCCACCTTAATGACGCCCGACTCGATTTCCCATATGTCCAGCCATCCGCTATTGTCAAGGTCGAATGCGTAAGTCAAACCGGCGGAATAGGTGGTGCCGCTTCTGACAGCCAAATACGTGAAGACCACATCATCAGCGGTCACTTGCACGCCGTCATGGAAGGTGACTCCTGATCTCAGGTGGACGGTCAGTGTGAGCGCGTAGGGGTCGAGGTCCCAGGAGTCGGCCAAGAGCGGATAAGGCTGCATGTTGGCTTCGGTGCCCGCCAGTCCCTCTAAGGTGAACTGCATGACTTTCGCCTTCCAAATGCTGTTGGAGGCAAGATTGAAAGTGTTGAAGTCCGGCATATCTTGCTGCAAAGCGACGCGGAGCGTCAACGGGCTCTCCGTCTGACCCCTTGCCTCATCGGGCATCAAGACTATCGCGGACCCGAACATCAGAATGCTCACAAACACGGCGCCGAGGACTCTTCGTCCAATGGACACTGGATATGTCGTAATGGTATCTCCCCCAGACTCTCATTTACTGGTCAGCCAATTTGTGGCAGACCAGTATCAATGGATGTGATTCGCACTGGCGCTATATATCACTTGCCAGCCAGGGCATGTTGCAGAGCGCGGTTTCTCGCACTTTGGAGTCGCTTTCTCCAAGGGCAAAGGTTAATCTCCGATTTAAGCATCAAGAAGCTTGATCGCAAGAAGCGCATGGACCGCGATCAGGGTCAGCGAATGATGTTATGGTCGCCGAGCATCTTTATCTAGTAGGTACTGCGGGTTGCGGGAAGAGCACCCTGACAAACGCCATGCAGGCATGGCTTCAGAGCCAGGGCTATGATGCCATCACTGTGAACCTAGACCCCGGAGTGGATTCTTTGCTTTACGCGCCTGATGTCGACGTCCGTGACTGGATCAGGCTGTCCGAAGTCATGGAACAATACGGCCTCGGGCCCAACGGGGCTCAGATAGCAGCGGCTGACCTGCTCGCGCTGAACATCAAGGAGATCGCACAGGTCATCAACGGATTCGACACAGACTACGTGCTCATAGATACTCCGGGCCAGATCGAGCTGTTCGCGTTCAGGCAGAGTAGCAGGGTTGTCATCGATGAGCTCAGCGGAGACGCTACTGTCTTGGCGTACCTGTTCGACCCCGCTATGGCTCGGACGGCCAACGGTTTCGTGTCCTCACTGATGCTCTCCGCGACGGTCCATTTCAGGCTGCCTTTTCCCATGATCACGGTCCTGGCAAAGTCGGACACCGTCAGCGACGCTGAGTGGAAACGAATCGAGTCGTGGAGCGGGGACTACTACTCGCTTTTCAACTCGCTTCTAGACGAATCGGTGGACGCGCAGACTCAGGTGAACGTCGAGTTCCTGCAGGCCCTCGAGACCGTCGGCGCTGGTCGCGGACTCATACCCGTAAGCGCGGACTCACGCGAGGGGATCGAGGATATCTATGCAATGGTGCAGCAGATACTCCAGGCTGGAGAAGACGTCGATCGATAGCTCTCGATCAACGTGATTCTGTTCGCTCTGCGAGCCTTATGGCGTTCAGGACTTCTCTGCCCGTGTCGGTCAAGAACACGAAGATGCGGTTCGCCCTGAACTCCGAACCGAGGATTCCCTGCTTCTTCAACTCCCTGATCAGTCTGTCTGTGGCCTGTTTTGACGCAGGCCCCATGAGTCTCACAATGTTGTCATAGACAACCTGGCCTCTTCCTATCGCCCTTATGAGCTCGAGCTGCATGGGAGTGAACCTGTCTCTTGCGGTCGCACCTCTTATCACCGGAAGCTTCGTCACTCTATTCTCGCAATGATATGTCTCGATCCCCATCCTGAATGCAGCGAAGAGGGAAGCGTCTCCGAGGAGCTTCGACCCGCCGCTTATGTTCAGGGCGATGGAGTTGCGTTTGTTCGTCTCTGGGTCAAGTGAGTGCTTCGACAGGACTGCGGAGACCTCGTCCACGAGTGTCAGGAAATCCTCGTCGTCGAGCTCGTCGACCTCCACTTCGTGTCCTGCCATCTCCTCGAGCATCCGAACGGTGGACAGCGAAGTTGAACCCGTGTCCGGGGCAGTTCCTAGGATGACGAGCTTGTCGTAAGGAAGTCGCCTCATGGCCAGGGTGAGCTTCTCTAGATCGCCCTCTCTGAAGGTTGATATGAGAATCCTCAAAGGTCATCACCGAGCAGCAGCTCTGCGGACTCCTCAATCCTGACGATCTTCTTGCGGGCGTCCTCATTATGCTTCTCGAGTCTCACCGCGCCCTTCGAAATCAGATTCTTGATGTGGTGGTTCACGGTCGCCTTGTGCTTGTTCAAGAGCGAGGCGAGTTCCACCTCTGTGAGGTCTTTGCTCCTGTTCTTCGAGAGAGTTCTCAGGATCTCCTGCTCCTCCTTCGAGAGCACCTCGTTGTACTCCATCCTCAACAGAGGCAGGTGGATCTCCTCGTAGGTCCTGTCGTGGACGTACACAGTGGGGACGCCTTCTAGGATGCATGCCAGGAGGGCGGCGGACGAGGTGGGCTTCGTGCCCCCAGCGATGTTGAACACGGCGATCTCCTTGCCCTCTCTCTTGTGCTTTCTGATGTCGTTCCTGATCCTCATTGCGATGTTCTTGAAATCGTACACATCCGGGAGTTCGACGGGGTCGACGGCGATCTTCATGTTCTTGCAGTAGTCAATAACGCTCTTCCTCGCCTCGGGCACTTTGGAGCTCGCTTCTTTGTCCGCGTGGTCGATGCCGTAGTAGAAGACGACCTTCTCCACATTGGGAGTGGATCTGATGGTTGGGATGAGTGACTTGGGGCGGTATCCGAGAGTCCCGAAGATTACGACCATTTCCTGCACCGAGAGATGATAGGACGACCATATTCTTTACTCTTTCTGAGATGATAAAAAGTATTGTAATACTAATATAAATTCAAAATCACACGTCCAGCTATCGGTATCATCTTCTGTCATACCGTATCAGAGTTTCATGAAGAGACGAGCCCCTGCTCCAAGGATCGATGAATGAGAACTCGGCCAGATCACGACACAAGTACAAGCACGTCTTCTTGGACGCCGAAGGGACGCTATACGTCCCGAAGCGTGGAAGGTCGAGGTGGGACTTCTGGGAGAACCCTTCCGCCGAGGCCGCAGTGGACTTCTTCGAACTCGACAAGGGAGTGCGACAGGCCCTGGAACAGCTCAGAGGCGCGGTCGACACGATATGCATGGTCTCGCGGAACAGTGAGTTGATCTTGAACGCGCTGCTGGACAAGTTCGAGATAAGAGACTACTTCGACGAGGTCATGGTGAACGGCCACAAAGGCAGGAAGATCGAGGACTACCTAGCCAAGCACGGGTTCAGGAAGGAGGAGTCCATCATGGTCGGGGACATGCCAAGCCTCGACATCATACCAGTCAAGGAATACGGAGTAGAGGCGATACTCGTCGACAGGCCATACAACCGGTCAGTAGTGAACGAGCGCATCACTGGCGTTCGCGATCTGCCTGCCTGGCTGAGGCTGGCTGACATCGCTGACCGACCTCAGAGGCCGAGGCTCGCTACTCTGGACGAGTTCTTCGGATCTGTGGTTCAGTTCGCTCGTGATGTGGAGTTCGACTCGACCAAAAGCTTGATTGTAGTCGCGCGCACTTGAGGTGCAATCGTCCTGATTTGATGGCGGTCCGAGAAATATGGTACTCCTTACTCTCTTCGGCGGGGTCAACGAGATCGGCGGTAACAAGATACTGCTCGAGGACAGGGACACGCGAGTCTTCTTCGATTTCGGGGAGCCCTTTGGGCTGAAGGACAAGTACTTCGCAGAGTACCTGATGCCGAGGGAAGGCCGGTTCGGCCTTCGGGACTATTTCCATTTCGACATGTTGCCGAAGATCCCTGGCCTCTATGACGCCGAGTGGCTGGAGGGAACTGGCGAGAAACACTCTCCTCCAGAGTTCGATGCCATATTCATCTCACACATGCACTTCGATCACGCGATGCACCTGAAGTTCGCGGATCGCGGGATACCTGTTCACCTTGGCAGTTCCACTTGTTCTATCATGAAATCGTGGAAAGAGACTAGCCTGAACAAGATAGATTTCGGCGAGCACGATTTCCGCACTTTCCGGACCGGCAGCAAGGTCAAGGTCGGCTCGCTCGAGGTAGAGCCTATCCATGTCGATCATTCCACGCCAGGAGCGTACGGGTTTCTGATACACACCACAGACGGTTGCGTGGTCTACACTGGTGACTTGAGGCTCCACGGACCCAGAGGCGACATGACCGAGGAGTTCGCTGAGAAGGCCTCTCGTGAAAAACCCATAGCGATGGTGTGCGAAGGAACCCGGGTATCTGAGAGTGACCCGCGTCAGAATCTATCCGAAGAGGGCGTGCGCGACCGTGCCGAGAAGCTGGTGTCCGGTTCGAAGGGAGCGGCGATAGTTTCCTTCTACCCGAAGGACGTCGACAGGATGCGCACATTCAGGGATGTAGCGAAGTCCACCAACAGGAAGTTCGTCGTCTCCGCGAAGGTGGCGAACCTGCTGCAGTCGCTCAAGGAAGATCCGCGGAT
>MGWC01000006.1 GCA_001800815.1 Euryarchaeota archaeon RBG_19FT_COMBO_56_21 | reverse complement strand
TCGTGAAGACATGGTAAAGGCATCAAAGGGCTACAGGCGCAGGACGCGCAGTGTGATGCAGAAGCGCGCAAGAGACAGAGGACTCTCTCCGATCACACGCATGTTCCAGAAGTTCGCAGTGGGTGACAAGGTCAATGTCAACATCGACCCGAGCATGCACAAGGGCCAGCCACACGTGCGCTTCCATGGCAAGACCGGAACCGTCGTCCGAATGCAGGGATCGGCATATCTTCTGGACATCAGGATGGGCGATATGATGAAGCAGATCATCGTGAGGCCAGAGCACCTCAGGAAGGCGCAGTGAGCTCCGGGGGTGTTTTTTCATGGAAGACAAGAAGGTCCTCACATTGGCAGAGGTAAAGGACATACTCACCGAGCGACAGAATGAGGGCGGCGAGCTGACTGCCGAACAGAAGCTTGCGCTTGAGCATGTCCAGAAATTCTCACGGACAGACTCAAAGAAGGCCAAGAAGCTCGTCAAGGAGCTGCTTGAGCTGGGATTCGTGTCGGAGATAAACGCTGTCAAGATCGCGGATCTGATGCCCGCGGCTGCAGACGATGTCCGGTTGATCTTCTCGAAGGAGAGGGCCAGTGTCGACAAGAAGGACATCGAAAAGGTTCTTAGCATCGTAGAGAAGTATCTCTGACGAGCCAGGAGGTAAGCCGGTGGAAGACTACGCTAGAATACTAGACTATCTACCCCAAGGACTCCCGGACGAGAAGATGTTCAAGAGGGAGCCGGTAGCGTATGCCATCGGTGAGGACCAGTTCAAGCTGTTCGAGCTCGTCCCCAAGCCCGGGATCAACCTTAGCGTCGGAGACAGGGTCTACATAGGCAAGGACCTGAACCTCCGCCAGGAGATCCTGCATGTCAAGAAGCGGATCGGCTTCAACGAGCTTACGCACGCCTCTCAGAGCGAGCTCGCAGGAGTCGTCATGATGATCATAAGGGCGCACGAGGCGAGATTCGTGCAGTTCTTCAACGAGGCTCAAGCCATCACGACCAGATTCCACATGCTGGAGCTTCTGCCTGGACTGGGCAAGAAGACCATGTGGGGCATAATCGAGGAACGGAAGAAGGGCGTTTTCACGGACTTCGCGGATATCGAGAAGCGTGTGCCTCTCGCACACCAGATCGAGAAGCTCGTCGCCAAGCGGATCGAGGAGGAGCTCTCGAACCCCGATGAGAAGTACAGATTGTTCGTCGCGAGATGACCTTCCGGAGCAAGGTCCTGATGCGCGCGGAAGAGCTGAAGGTCGTCTTGGAATCCCTCGGGAAGAGGCCAACAAAGCGCTTGGGACAGAACTTCCTTCTGGATGAGAGAGTAATCGAGAGGCAGGTCGGCTACGCGCAGCTGTCGCCGGCGGACACGGTGCTTGAGATCGGGCCCGGGCTGGGGAACCTGACCGAAGTGCTTCTGAAGACGGGGGCCAGGGTGGTCGCCGTTGAGCAGGATCCTGTGTTCTGTCAATTCCTCAGGAAGCGGTTCGGGGACAGCGTAGCACTAACGCAAGCAGATGCGGTGAAGGCGTTTCTACCGCAGTTCAACAAGGTGGTTTCGAACCTCCCATATCAAATATCGTCTCCAATCACGTTCAAGCTTCTGGAGACAGGGTTCGACATTGCTGTCGTCATGCTCCAGCGCGAGTTCGCCGAGAGGATGATTGCGAAGCCAGGGACGCATGAATACGGACGGCTATCGGTCGGGGTCTACTATCGCGCCGATTGCGATATCATGCTCAATGTTTCGAGGACCGCCTTCTGGCCGCAGCCAAAGGTGGACTCGTGCGTAGTCAGGCTCGTGCCCCGGAGGCCGCCGTTCGTTGTTAAGGATGAACGTGCATTCTACGATGTGACGAAAGCCATCTTCTCGCACAGGCGGAAGAAGATTTCGAACTCTATTAGGATGGACCCTGCAGTTAGCGCTTACGTTGATGAGAATACGTCAAAGAAGCTCGATGGACTGCCGTTTGCATCAAAGAGGGCCGAGGAACTGACTCCGGAGATGATCGGTGAGTTGACAGATGCGCTTCTCGAGCTCAGCCTTTCTTCGACTTCTTCGGGAAGTAAGTCTTGATTATGGCGTCCGCCACCTTTCCAGCCCCGTCCACCAGAGGGTCGCAGGCAGGTATCCCGTAGGTCGACTCGTACTCGGATATCTTCTTCTCAACCTCTTCGCGAGTCATTCCTTGGTGGTTGATGGTAATAGCTATCACAGGCGCCTTCGCTAAGACCTTTATCAGCTCCATCTCGCGGTCAATCGTGCCGTTGGGGATATGAAGTTCTGTTTCGTGGTATGTTCTCCACTTTCTCGCGGGCGCGTGCTGTAGTACCACTGCGGTCGGCTGCGAGGCGTTGACGATAGTCCTCGAGCCGGTCACATAGGCAGGATGACTGAGCGCTCCTTGTCCCTCCACGATTATGACCTTCGGCTTCTCCGTAACGTACGCCTGATGGATTGCGTTCTCCAGCTCTCCCACGACGTAGTCTCCGCGTATCGCGTCGAGCGGAATCCCGAATCTCGAACCCTGCAACAATCCCGTCTGGCCCGTGGCTACGAATGAAGTCTTGATACCTTTATTGTTCAGCTCCTTCGTGAGGATAATGCCTGTCGTTCTCTTGCCGGAGGCGGCGTCCGTTCCAAGAATCGGTATCCTGATTGCATTCATTTTCGGCGCGAGGTTCCTGAAGTAGTGCATCTTCGTGAGGGGCGGCTCCTTTCGAATGTCCGTGATGGTGACCTTGTTCTCCTTCGCAAGCTTGCTTAGCTCGGGATCGATTGCTAGCCACTCATGCAGGCCAGAGATGATGTTGATCTTGTGCTTGATTGCCTCTCGGAGTGCCGGCCTGAAGGCCTTTGGCAGCATGCCACCGACGGTGGCAACCCCAACTATCAGGTAATCAGGTCTTTTCTTGAGGTGCTTGAGCGCGTCCGTGACGGACGAGTATATCGGGATGCCCACCCTCTTTCCGTCCAGCACTTCGCCAGCGTCTTTCCCAGCCAATGTGCTGTCCAGTATCCCGACTATCTTGAATCTCAGCGAGTGCCTAACGAGCCCAGCGGCGGTCTTTCCGCCAGTTCTGTTGAATGATGCTTCGCAAAGGACAACTGCGGTTTCCATGATTGGCTGCAATCGTTTTGTCGTATAAATCAATTGACCACCTAGAGCGATTGTTGGTGAGTCACTGGCTCGTTCACCGACTTCTTTTTCTAGCTATATTCGCATTGGCCTCGGGGGGACAGGATGCTTGTAGGTATCGTAGGCAAGCCCAACGTCGGCAAGTCGACCTTCTTCTCAGCGCTCACGATGGCGACCGCTCAGATCGCATCCTACCCGTTCACGACCATTCAGGCGAACCGCGGCGTTGGCTACGTCCGCGGACCGTGCCCGCATGTTCAGTTCGGAAAGCCCTGCAACCCTAACAACTCGATCTGCGACAATGGCACCCGATTCGTCCCAATCGAAGTCCTCGATGTCGCCGGCCTAGTGCCAGACGCGCATGCTGGACGCGGGCTCGGGAACAAGTTCCTGGACGACCTCAGGCAGGCAGATGCGTTCATCCATGTAGTCGACGCGAGCGGGGGAACCGACTTCGAGGGCAACCCCGTGGGTGTCGGTACTCATGACCCGGTCCTGGATGTGAACTTCTTGGAGAGGGAGATCTCGTACTGGGTCTACGGAATCCTAGAGAAGCAGTTCCAGAAGATGGCAAAGCAGGCGAAGCTGGCTGGCGCGAAGATCGAAGTTGCTCTCGCGGAGAAGCTCACAGGTCTCTCCATAACAGAATCGCACATCCACGCTGCCTTGAGGACTACCTCCATCGATGCAGACCCTACGCTGTGGAGCGACCAGGATCTCCTCAAATTCTGCCAGACGCTCCAGAAGATCAGCAAGCCGATGATCATAGCTGCGAACAAGGCAGACATCGCGCCTCCGGAGAACATCGAGCGGCTCAAGGCCACGGGATATGTAGTGGTTCCCACCAGCGCCGAGTACGAACTGGCCCTCAGGCGCGCAACCAAGGCTGGGATGATTAAGTACACCCCTGGTGACTGCAAGTTCGACTATTCGGACCATTCGAAGCTGAACGCGAACCAGGTTGCTGCTTGCACCAAGATGTCTGACTGGCTTGGCAATAACAGCTCGACGGGCGTGCAGAACGTCCTAGAACAAGTCGTGTTCAAGGTCCTGGACATGATGATCATCTACCCGGTGGAGGACGAGCACAAGTGGATGGACAAGCAGGAGAGGGTTCTCCCCGACGCCTACCTGATGCGTAGGGGCTCGAACGCGAAGGACCTCGCCTACAAAGTCCACTCGGACCTGGGTGATAACTTTATTAGGGCCATCGACGGAAAGACCCACATGACGATAGGTCACGACCATGTTCTGAAGGACAACGATGTGATCAAGATAGTCGCAAGAGCTTGATGCTGATGGGTTCGTGGGATATCCGCCTGATAGGGGCGTCGTACAAGAAACTGGAGTCTGACCTCGCCGTCCACCTGTACGGCAAGACTCAGGATGGGAAGTCCGTCGCGGTGCGATATACTGGCTTTGAGCCTTACTTCTACTTCGTAGAGCCGGAGTCTCCAGCTGTCCTTGGTGAGATCAAGGAGATGTTGAAGAACGACGACAGGGTCAGGCGGCTCGAGGACGCGGAGCTTCTATACAAGGGAGAGGTCAAGAAGTGTCAGAAGGTCGTGGCCACGTTCCCGTGGCTCGTCCCCGATATCAGGAAGACGATCATGCCTCAGGCCATCGTGCTCGCTGCGGACATACCGTTCCATTTCAGGTTCGTCTATGACATGGACCTCGGATCGTGTGTGCGCGTCATCGGCGAAGAGATGCCGAAAGAAGCCTACAGGACGGACATAGTCGTGAAGGCTGAGCGGTTCGAGGAAATCAAACCATTTCATCCGAAGCTGACGATACTTAGCTTCGATGTTGAGACCAGCCTCAAGGAGCGCAAGATATTCTGCATCTGCTGCGTTCTGAAGAAGGGCGACAAAGTCGATGGCCGCCAGTTCTCCGGAGAAGGCCCAGGAGGCGAGCGAAAGATGATCGAGGACTTCTCCAGGTTCATCGAGGACTCGGACCCAGATGTGATCACGGGCTACAACATCGACGGCTTCGACATTCCGCAGATAATTCAGAGAGCTGCCGCGCTGCGCATGCCCGAGCCATCGTGGGGGCGCTACCCTGGATCTTTGAGCCAGTACAATAACCGATTCTGGTGGACCGAGGGCAGGATTATCGTCGACGCATGGTGGGCCATCAAGAAGGTGCTCAAGCCGAAGCAGGAGACGCTCAACGCGGTGGCAAAGCTCTTGCTCGGCGAGGAAAAGCACGACGTGGACCCAAAGAAGATGGATGAGGAGTGGGCGAGCGACAGCGCGAGGGTCATGAAGTACTGCGAACACGACTCGAACCTCGCGTTGAAGGTTCTGGAGAAGGTCGCGATCCTCCAGAGGAGCATGGATCTCGCGACAGTGTCCAAGCTACCGCTGGACGACGTCGTCAGTGGCACAACGTCTCAATTGATCGATTCCATCCTCATCCGGGATGCCGACCGGAAGAAGGTCGCCGTCCCGATGACGATGCGCTTCTCAGATGACGCCGAAACGATTGAGGGCGGATACGTCCATGAGATGGAGCAGGGTCTGTTCCATTGGGTCCTGACTCTCGACTTCAGGAGCATGTACCCGAGCATGATCATATCGAAGAACATCTGTTTCACGACTCTGTCTCCGAACGGGTCCATTGTGTCCCCGACAGGTGCCAGGTTCCTCGACAAGAGCGTCCGCGAAGGGCTTCTGCCGCTCATATTGATGCGATTAATGTCTGAGCGCGCGGCCACGAAGAAAGCGATGAGAGAGGCGAGCACTCCTGACGAGCGAGCGTATTACGACGGTCTACAGGAAGCCATAAAGATCCTGATGAACTCCTTCTATGGAGTCCTCGCGTCATCCTTCTATAGGTTCACAGATCCAAGGATTGGAGCCAGTATAACCGCCTTCGCGCGCGAAGCGACCAAGGACCTGATCAAGAAGTTGGAGGCGGAGAATCTCAAGGTCATCTACTCGGACACGGATTCGGTGTTCTTCCTCTCACCAAATCCGAATCTGGATGAGAGCGTCAAGCTCGGCCGAGAGATTGCCGAGCGGTTCTCATCCGGAGATGTTGTGCTCGAGTTCGAGAAAATAATGGAGCCGTTCTTCTCGCACGGGATGAAGAAGCGGTATGTCGGCCGTATGGTCTGGCCAAGGCAGGAGCTGATAGTCCGCGGCTATGAGATGAGGAGAACCGATTCGTTCGACCTGCAGAGCGAGGTTCTCCAGAAGGTCTTCGAGATGGTCCTCGACGGGGACAATCAGGGCGCGGTCGCATACACCCGAGGCGTCGTCAAGGATCTGATTGATGGCAAGATTGATCCTTCGAGGCTCGTGATCTCACGGTCAGTCCGCGAGGAGAGTCAGTACAAGCAGGGGAACACGATGATCAATGTGCGCGTGTTCAAGAAACTCCAGGAGCTCGGCTACGAGGTCGTTCCCGGCATGAAGGTCTCGTGGATAGTCACGGATAGCAGAGCGTCTCCTCAGAAGTTCGAACCATGGGTCGAAGGGAGACCGTTCTCCGCGAAACCCGACTACAGATACTATGCTCAGAGGCTCGCTGCAACGATCTCTCGTGTTACAGACTCCTTCGGATGGGATGAGAAGTCCCTCGTGTCGGGTGTGCAGCAGTCCTCACTGTTCAATAATGACTACGAATCCAAGCGAGAGGCAAGAGTCAACTCGCAGCCCAAGAAAACGGACAAGAAACTTAACCTGGACCACTTCATGTAGGGGTCGCAACAGGCTTAAATAGACCAACTCTTTTGGAGTCCCCTGCAGCGGCGAGATTGCCTAGTCTCGCACATGGGGATGTGCGCTCACGCGTGAACCCGAAAACTGCTGGAATGTGATTTGATTGGCAGAAGAGGCTAAAGCTCCGACAAAGAAGGAGCGGAAAACGAAGGCGCCAGTTGAGGCGCCAAAGGAAGCACCTGCTGCTCCGCAGCAGGACGCGAAGGCTGCCGCGGTCAAGAAGGGCCCTACTAGGAACATGTACCACTACATGGGCGAGGCCTGGAAGGATCTCGACAACGACGACATGAAGAAGATAATGTGGCAGAGGCTTATCGACTGGAGGAAGGAAGGTACCTTCGTCAGGGTCGAGAAGCCCCTGAGGCTGGACAGGGCAAGGGCCTTAGGCTACAAGGCCAAGCCGGGCTTCGTTATTGTCAGGTGCAAGGTGAGGCGGGGCGGCCTGAGGAAGCACAGGATCAAGAAGGGGCGCAGGCCAAAGAGGAAAGGTATCCTCAAGATCACCATGCGCAAGAACATCCAGAGGATAGCCGAGGAGCGTACCTCGAAGAGGCATCCCAACCTGGAAGTGCTCGCATCCTACTGGGTAGGCGAGGATGGCCGGCACAAGTGGTTCGAAGTGATCATGGTCGATGTGAACCACCCGGTCATCAAGTCGGACCCGCAGATCAGCTGGATCTGTTCGACCAAGCACGCTAACAGGGCCAACAGAGGCCTCACGCCCGCGGGCAAGAAAGGCAGAGGGCTCGTTAGGTCCAGAGGGATCGGCGCAGAGAAGGTGCGACCGTCCCTGAGGGCGCACGACCGACAAGGCACCTAGGTGCGGATCCTCACGATCAAACCCTTTGTTTCTTCTTCACTCATGCCCACGAGCGGGTAGAACACAGGCAGGTCGCCCTTCGTGGCCCCTTTGCGCCCAATTTCCTCTAGGCTCAGCTCTAGGGCAATCCCGATGCACTCGTTCTTCCTGGCGGCTTCGAATATATCCTCCTCAGGACTGATTGAATTCAGGTTGGGGTACCAAGCATCGAGAGGTTGCATGAGCGACGGGTCGTGTGTCATCCCGAGCACGCTGCATCCCCGCTTCATCATAAGCCAGGTCGAGGCTAGCCCCCGTTCCGAATCCACCACCGAGAGCACCTTTCCCTGGGTGCTCAGGGGCATTCCTCCGGGGCCTGGCAGAACCGACGTGAACATGTACGCCACAGAGTCCCGCACTTCCACCGAGATTTCCAGGTCCGGGTCGTCCAAAGCCACTCTGATGTTCAGATGCGAAAACCTCTGGAGGAGCGCCTCTCCGAGCTTCTCTGCCATATCCTGGCTCGTGTAGGTGTGATTGCCCGATCTCCTTGGCCTCACTGCAAAGGTGGCGTTCTTGAACATGACCGGTCCGGAGAATTCGAGCACTGCCTCTGTCAACGAGGGAAGGTCACTCGGAGCCTGGGTTGTGGGACTGAACGATACCACCCCGAAGGTTCGGGATAGTATCTCGCAGCTCCTCCTCCAGTCATCAGAATCAACGAAGAGCCTCCCCCTAGCCTGCGATATGATGCATGGGGTGTTGGCCTGAGCATGCCTTGTCCGGATGTCCCTCACGAGCTGCTGTTCGAAACGTCTCCTGACCGAGGGGCTCTTGAGACCTATCTCACCATATCGTATGAGCAGTGTCGGCATCTTGGCTTTGATGACGATTTCCTCGCATAAAGCTTCACACCCATTTTCGAAAAGCAACAAAACTCTAAATTAGGGGTACTGCATTCGGCTGAACAAGGAGCCCAAGAGGGGTATATTGAACACCAATCGAAAGACAAAGGTTTCTTTGAAAAGAGTGTGTGAGCTCCCCGGACCGAAAGCGAGGATGTGGGTGAAGCGCGATAACGCGGTTCTGTCCCCATACAACAGGCCATACTACTATCCGATGGTTGCGGAGAAGGGTCATGGCGCCATAATCGAGGATGTGGACGGGAACGAGTACATCGACTTCAACTCGGGTCTCGGGGCGATGAATGTTGGCCACTGCCACCCCGAGGTGGTGAAGGCCATATACGAGCAGTCTAAGCGGCTGCTGCACTACTCGTACACGGATTTCTACTACCGGTACGCGGTGGAGCTGGGGGAGAAGCTGAACAAGATCACCCCCGGGAACTTCCAGAAGAAGGTGTTCCTGAGCGGTAGCGGCGCTGAGAGCATCGAGGCCTTCGCGAAGGTGTCACGGTGGCACACGAAGCGGCCGATGTTCCTTGCGTTCACAGGCGCTTTCCACGGCAGGTCGATGGGCGCTCTGAGCTTCACGGCAAGCTCGATCGTCCAGAAGGCGAGATACTTCCCGACGATGCCGGGCGTCGTACACGCGCCGTTCGCGTATTGCTACAGGTGCCCGTACAAGCAGACGTACCCTGAGTGCGACTTCTGGTGCATCGACTTCATCGATGACTGGATGTTCAAGAAGTACGTGCCACCAGAGGAGGTCGCTGCTGCCCTCATAGAGCCGATCCAGGGCGAGGGCGGATACATCGTGCCTCCGAAGGACTATCACATACGTCTGAAGAAGCTGCTCGACAAGTACGGCATATTGTATGCTGTCGACGAGGTGCAGTCAGGCATGGGCAGGACCGGCAAGTGGTGCGCAATCGAGCATTTCGGTGTCACACCAGACATCGTCTGCATGTCCAAGGCCCTTGGAGGCGGCGTATCGCTCGGCGCCACGATTGGACGCGCGGAGATATATGACTGGGCACCAGGCTCGCACTGCACGACTCTGGGAGGAACACCCGTAGCCTGCGAGGCGTCCCTTGCGACAATGAGGGTCATCGAGAAGGAGAAGCTGAGGGAGAACGCCACGAAACAGGGCGAGTATGTGATGAAGCGGCTCAAGGAGTGGGTCGACCAGTACGAGATCGTCGGCGATGTAAGGGGCAAGGGGCTCATGATCGGCGTCGAGATAGTCAAGGACAAGAAATCCAAGAAGAAGGACGGCGACGCCGCCCACGAGATCATCGACCACGCTTGGCACAAGGGAGTCGTAGCCATCGGCGCCGGTGAGAACTGCTTCAGGATCGCTCCTCCGCTGGTCATCACGAGGGACCTGATAGACGCAGGGCTAGACATGCTTGAGGAATCCATCTGGGAGGTCATGAAGGGCAAGAAGGCATCTGGGTCCCACAACTGAGGCCCGGATGAAAACCCCTTACGGTTTTCATTCATCCGAACGAGAAGGAGTATGGTAAGATGGTCAAGAAGTACAACCTCAAGGGTCCGAAGATCGTGGTGGAGCCGCCGGGACCCAAGTCGAAGAAGGCATTGGCTCGAAAAGAGAAGTGCGTGACCAGCGGCATCAGGATAGGTCTGCCAGCCGCGTTGGAGCTGGCCGAGGGGCCGTTCATGAAGGATGTAGACGGGAACGTCTACCTCGACTTCACCGTGGGCATAGGCGTTCACAACTGCGGGCATAGGCCCCCAGAGATGGTCAAGGCCTGTCAGGACCAGCTGGACAAGTTCATACACATATGCTTCATGGTCTCTCCGTATGAGAGCTATCTGAAGCTCGCCGAGGAGTTGTCCAAGATATGCCCGGGCAAGATGACAAAGAGCATCTTCCTGAACAGCGGGTCCGAGGCTATAGAGAACGCTCTGAAGATTGCGCGCGCGTACACCAAGAAGAAGTGGATCGTCAGTTACAGGACTTCATTCCATGGCAGGACCTTCATGGACATTTCCCTGACGGGCAAGGAGAAGCCCTACAGGGAGGGTTTCGGGCCTCTGGTTCCGAATGTCCAGCACGTGGAGTTCGCGTACTGCTACAGGTGTCCTCTCAAGCTAGAGTACCCGTCGTGCAAACTCGCTTGCGCTGACACGATCAGGTCCATAATGGAGAAGCCGCCTCTTCAGGGCGATGTGTGCGCCCTGGTTGGCGAGCCTGTCCAGGGTGAGGGCGGATTCATCAACCCACCTCCTGGATACTGGGAGAAGATGCGCAAGATATGCGACGACAACGGAGTGTTGTTCATAGACGATGAGGTCCAAACAGGGTTCGGTAGGACGGGCAAGATGTTCGCCATCGAGCACTGGAAGTGCGATCCGGACATGCTCATAACGGGCAAGGGCCTGTCCCTCGGTATGCCGCTCGGAGGCGTCACTGGCAAAGAGGAGGTCATGTCCGCTCCGGGACCAGCGAGCCTTGGTGGCACCTTCGGAGGGAACCCTGTGTGTTGCGCCGGAGCCATCGAGTCCATTAAGCTCACGAAGAAAGCGCTACCCAACACGAAGATGATCCACAACGTGGAGAAGAAGAGGCTCAACGAATGGAAGGAGCAGTACGAGGTCGTGGGAGACGTCAGAGGCCTCGGGGCGATGATGGGCATGGAGCTTGTCAAGACCAAGGCGAGCAAAGAACCCATCGCAGATGTCACAAGGAACATCCAGCTGAACTGCTTCAAGAAAGGCCTCTACATATTGACAGCGGGCCAGTTCGGCAATGTCATCCGCCTGCACCCTCCGCTGGTCATCAAGCAGGATCTGCTCGAGAAGGGTCTGGACATAATCGAATCCGCCTTAGTGGAAGAGACAAAGAAGGCTGGACCGTAGTCCGGCCCGACAAACCATTTCCCATTCGATTTTCTGTGTGCCATTCTATCATCCGTGCTCAATCGAGAGCCTAACCTCGTAGGTGCAAACCCTATCACCTGGAAACGCATACACGCTTCTTGCAGGTGTGTCGAAATGACTCCAACTCAGGAGCTGACGAACGAGCACAGAGTCATCGAGAGGATGCTCGCAGTTGTTTGGAAGGCAGCCGATGGGCTCGAGCGCGGCGAAATGGTGGACAAGAAGATATTCGAGGACGCAGTTGATTTTTTCAAGAACTTCGCAGACAAATGCCATCATGGGAAGGAGGAGAAGCTTCTTTTCGTGCGTATGAAACAGAGGGGCATGTCCGACAAGACGGGCCCGCTTGCAGTGATGCTGGCCGAGCATGATGAGGGACGCGCGCATGTCCGCGCTATTGGCGAGAATGCAGGCAGGGTCTTGAGCTCTAAGACGCAGAAGGACATTGTCGAGCACTCACGGGCGTACGTCCAACTCCTATCCGCTCACATCGAGAAAGAAGACAACATCCTATACCCGATGGCGAACAGGATCTTGACGAATGCAGATCAGGAAGACCTGACCAAGGGGTTCGAGGAGATTGAGGAGAAGGTGATGGGACCCGGCGTCCACGAGAAGTACCACAAGATAATCGAGGAGTGGGAAAGGAAGGTCGGGTAAGGTCCGGGCCCCGGCTCGGCCATTATTCGATTGCGCGCTACGAATTTCGCAACTTGTTAGACATGGATTCAGACCCGTTTTTCCGAGTGGCTTTCCTGCCGACCCAGATGTTCTCAGAAAGCACTCCTTCAAGCAGGTGCTTGAGACCATAACCTATATTAAACCGAAGCACATATCGGCGAAATGGGCCAGAATTTCCTGATGTATCTGCAGGTTTAGGCACGAAAAGCTGGAAATCTTCCGAACGGAAAGATAGAATGACGGACCTAAAGGGGGAGTCGCAAGCGTCATTGCCGTGCATCGGCGATGTTTTAACCGGTCTCCCAACATTCGGTGAGCGCATCAGGATTGTTGGCCGATTAGTACGAGGATGATGAGGCAGGAGAAAGGGTATAATGGCACTCTTGACTGAGGTACAGAAAAACTACGGCAAGCTGAAGAACTACGTCAACGGGGAATGGATCGAATCCACCACTGACAAGTGGCTGGACATCGAGAACCCGACCACTGGCGCGATAATCGGCCAGGTACCCATGTCCACGGCTGACGAGACCAAGGCGGCGATAGAGGCTGCCAATGAGGCTTGGTGGTCGTGGAGGGAGACACCGCCGATTGACAGGGGACGCCTGTTCTTCAAGCTTAAGGAGCTTCTGGAGCAGCACTACGAGAACATAGCGAGGATCATGGTTCAGGAGCAGGGCAAGACGATTGACGAGGCAAGAGGAGAGACGAGGAGAGCCATCGAGAATGTCGAGGTGGCTGCGGGTATCCCGTCGCTCCTGTTCGGGTACAGCCTCGAAGACGGCGCTGCTGGAGGCATAGACGAGGATGCAATCAGGTCTCCGCTTGGCGTCTTCGGCGCAGTATGTCCGTTCAACTTCCCGGCGATGATACCTTACTGGTTTTGGCCCTATGCGGTCGCGACCGGCAATACGTACATCATCAAGCCTTCCAGCCAGGTCCCGATCACGCAGAACTACATGACGAAGATCGTCGAGCAGGCAGGTTTCCCGCCAGGAGTCCTGAACATCGTCAACGGCTCGCACGAGGTCTCAGACACGCTCATGGAGCACCCGAAGGTGAAGGGGATTTCATTTGTCGGATCGACTCCGGTTGCCAAGTACATCTACAAGCACTCGGCCGAGAATGGAAAGAGGGTTCAGGCCCAGGGCGGCGCGAAGAACTCACTGGTTGTGATGCCTGACGCGGTGCTTGACAGGACCGTTAACAACATGCTCGCATCCTACTACGGTTGCGCTGGACAGAGATGCCTCGCAGGTTCTAACCTCGTGGCAGTCGGCAATATCGCCGATCCATTGCTGAAGAAATGGATCGAGAGCTCCAAGAAGATCAAGATGGGCTACGGACTGGACGAGAGCGTGAACATGGGTCCAGTTGTTTCCGCTAAGGCGAAGAAGAAGGTCCTCGACTACATCGACGGCGCCGAGAGAGAGGGAGGCAAGATCCTCCTCGACGGCAGGAAGGCCAAGGTGCCTGGATACGAGAAGGGACACTTCATCGGCCCGACGGTCATCGACGGGGTTACTCCAGACATGACCATCGCCAAGGATGAGGTGTTCGGGCCGGTCGTGAGCTTCATGAGGATGGAGTCGATGGATGATGCGATTGACTTCATCCACAAGAGCCCGTTCGGCAACGCGGCCTCGATCTACACACAGAGCGGCAAGTCGGCTCGCGACTTCAGGTACAGGGTCCAGTGCGGCAACATCGGGATAAACGTCGGCATCGTCGCCGCGATGGCATACTTCCCGTTCGCGGGCTACAAGGACTCGTTCTTTGGAGACCTGCACGGCCAGGGCCAGGATGCGATCAACTTCTTCACGGACAGGAAGGTCGTCATCACAAGGTGGTTCTGATGGTGGAGTGCGAGTTCCCGGAGTGCACGACGTTCGGATCTGTCGTAAGGTTCGCCCTGGAGCTGGAGAAGGGCGCGGCGGGCGTCTACGAGGAGCTCGCGAAGGCAGTGCCCTCCGCAGCGCTGTTCAAGGAGCTAGCTGCAGCTCACAAGAAGCGCGGGGGGATGCTCGAGAACATGCGGCAGCAGAAGCTCAACGAGATGATCCTCGAGCCCATCCAGGACATGGAGCGCGAGAAATACATCATAGATACTAAGGTGCCGAAGGTATCGGATGCAAAGCAGGCTGCCAAGGTGGTTATGAAGATCGAGGAGACCTCGTCGAAGTTCTACACTGACGCGTCAAAGAGCGCCAAGTCCATCATGGCCGAGGCCTACAGGTTCATGGATAAGATGAGCAAGGACAACCTGGCTTACAAGGCCAAGCTCGAGACACTCTGATTCGAGAACCTGAAACCCCTTCGAATTCTTCTTTCTCATCTCTCTGTTCTATAGCCTTCTGGTCTGGGTCTTCGGATCGAGCTCGGGGAGCCTGCTGTCTGCCAGCAATTGCATCGCCTGTCGGGGCGAGTGGGTGCCAGCGAAGTACACCCTCACACCAGAACTGGTGAATTTCCGAAGGGTGTAGGGGGAGACGCTCTTCAGCACCAATGCCTCGACGTCACGCCTAATCATCGCCTCCACGATGTCGTAGCAACCTCCCCCACAGTACCTCGTTTCCGCTGTGTGTTCGAAATGACCACCCTGATGGAGCTCGTAGTAGTCTACGGTCTCCATCAGGTCGAAGTGCTCTGGGAGGGCTGCATCGGGGCCTCCCGGCGACATAGTGGGTATGCAGACTCTCATCTCACGAAGCGAGGCCAGCCTGCGTCATTAGGTTTTCGCCGTCGAAATGGCCCTACTCACGCGAGAACATGTCGCTGTAGAGCCTCTTCGAAGCGAGAGTCCCTCCTACAATGAGGACGAGTGGGATCACGAAGGTCCAGAGATCGAGTGCCCAATCCGTGCCGATGATTGCGTTGGACAGCAGCATGCCGCCTTGGTGGAACGGTGAGAGCACCGCGATACCGCTGTAGTCCAGGTACATCGCGTTCCATCTGGTCGTTTGCTGCCACTGGTCCAACACGAACGCGAGCCATTCGAACACGGTCAGAGTTCCGAGCAGGGACAAGTACATGAACATTCTAGACACGATGCTCGGCTTCAGCACCATTCGCTTCGCGCCAACATACAGCAGACAGGAACCAAATGCAGCTGCGACCATCGTTACAACGGTCAGCAGGTACGAAACCAGAGTGATCATCAGTATGTCGCCGAGGGACTGTTCGAACACTGTCAGCGATATCACCATCAATGGGAAGATGAAGATGGGGGCCACGAAGATCGGATAGAGTATCTTCGAGAAGATCATCGTCGTGACCGAAATGGGTCCGAAGAACAGGACCTTGATAGTGCCTTTCGTGATCTCGTGCGTGAAGCCCTTGGCGAAGAGGCCTCCTACGAATATGACTGAGCTCAGCAGCGCGATTCCGTATACGTACGTGAGGAGGTTGAATGAGACATCGGTTCCGAAAGGTGTCGAGGTCCATGAAATCGTGTCAGGGTCGATTCCTGCGGGATAGACAAGCACCTCGTTTTCCTCGACGCCGACGTTGCCAGAGTTGTCTCTGACAGCAAGGAAGATTTCGTACATACCCTGCTCCTCAGCGATGAAGGAGGTGGTCTCACCGTTCAGTGTCCTGACTGTGCTGTTGTGACCTACGAACCATATGTAGTCGCGTATCGCTCCTTGGTCGTCGAACGATTCGCTTGCATCTAGTTGCACTTCATCACCGACGGAGACTTGGTTGTCAATGTTCATCCTAGCCTGAGGGGGCGTCGGATTCGGTCCGGAGGGCATCACATGGACTGTGGTCCCACCCATGCCGACGTTGCCTGCAGAGTCTCTGACTATCAGCTGAAAGTTGAGATCTCCTGCGTTCTCGCATCTGTAGGTCGGGTTCACCCCGTAGAGCGCTCGTTCTAATCTGTTCTGATAGTCTCTGAATATCCACGTCCAGTTGGTCACGAGGACGTTGTCGGTGGAGTTCGCCCCGTCTAGAGTGAGATATGATCCGGCATTGATCGATTGCTCGTTCCCTCCATTCGCGTTCGGGGGTTGATTGTCCGAGCTTGCAGCGGTAACGGTCACTGACGTATGAGTCTCGTTCATGTTCCACGAGGAGTCCACGACAATCAGCGTCACTTCGTAGTTCCCAATCGCATAGAATCTGTACTGCACTGTCTCGCCGTAGAGTTCGATCTCCCTGGAATTCTCATTGAATGTCCAGATGTAGTAGATCAGGGCTTCGTTGTCAGTAGATGCCGATGCATCGAGGACGACCATGGTGCCGGAGGTGACTGACCTTGATGGGCCTGCAATGGCAATGGGGGACGTGTGATCATTCGAGTTCGGCAATGTGCCGGGACCGTCGCCTCCGTCGCCCGATTCTCCTATGTTGAACCTCATCGTCTCAGACATCGCGAAACTCATGATGTTGAAGATCGTCGCCAGGAAGATGAACAGGATGACCGCGCTGATCAGTCCGTGTTTGGCCATTGTCGAGAGGTCCTTCTCGAAGATGGTGAACGCCCGCTTCATCGTGGCAGAGAGACCAGATTTCTTCGTCTTGATCTCACCATACGACTTGGCATTCTCCGCGAGATCTGTCGGAGGTGGTGGAAGCTCATCGTCTGGTGGGGGTAGCTGAGTCTCCTCCGGAGGCGTCAACAGACATCACCTCTTGCAGTTCTCTCGAACACTTCCTCCATGGTGCCAGTGGTCCTCATCTCGAACAGGTCAACATTCTCCTGAACGAGGATCTTGGAGATGGACGCAGCGTCCGCGCGCTTCTGTAGGGTGAGCATGACCTGCCCCTCTATGACCTTGATGTTCTGCAGGCGCAGGCCTCGGTCGAGTGCTTCCTTCGCCTTCTGGGGGTCCGAAACGTGCAGCAGATACGAAGGGGCGAGGTACTTGTCTTTCAATTCCTGCGCAGTCCCACACGCTATCAGCTTCCCTTGATGTATGAATGCGAACCTGTCAACTATGTGCTCGGCCTCTATCAGGTTATGACTCGTGAAGAATATCGTGTTCCCCCGGCTGACGTAATCCCTGAAGTGCTCTCTCAATTTCTTGCGGTGGATGATGTCGATGCCCTCGAAGGGTTCGTCCAGGAACAGGAGGGGGGCGTCGGCCATGAGGACGCGCGCGAGCGAGACTCTCTGCCTTTGCCCTTGCGACAGCGACGCTATCTTCTGGTCGATGAAACCCCTTAGGTCCGCCAGGTCTGCAATACTGTTGATCCTAGCCAGTCGTTCGCTTTTCTTGACCAGCATGAACTTGCCGAACATGTTCAGGTACCGTCTTGGGGTCATCTCTTCATAGAATCGAGTCTCCTCGGAAAGGACCGCTATGTTGTCACGGACCCAGACAGGGTTCTTGCAGACGTCGATATCTAGGACCTTGGCATCTCCGCCGCTCGCCTGAGTCAGGCCACAGAGGACTCTGATGCAGGTTGTCTTACCGGCCCCGTTCGGCCCAAAGAAACCGAATATTTCGCCCCTGCCGACCTTGAGGCTTACTGAATCCAGCGCTCGAATTGTCCTGTAGTCCTTGACGAGACCGTTGGCCTCTATCACTGAACACACCTAGGCGGACTAGGTATCCGAATGTTCAAATACTCAGGAGGGGAGAATATCGTAACTGATAATACAAATCCGAAGGTATACTGGCGCCCAACTTGGCTTATCAACGGCTCTCCGCCGGCCTCTCATTTCTTCTCTGTAACCTTCTTGACAGGCATCATGACCTTGGAGTAGAGTATCGTCATGCCCTTCACGACCTTTGGCTTTTTCGTATAGATCTCCATGGGCGGTCCGACGACCACCAGCCCTTTCTCCTTGATCCAATCGTGGAGCTTCCTGTAGGTGTTCACGTACTCCTCCCCAGAGCCCTTGTGTGAGATGGTTGCGACCTTCATCGCGGGGAGTTTCTTGACTTTGATATCCCCCTCGCCCTTGACCTGCTTGTAGATTGGGATGGCGATATCACATCTCAGCTTGTCCATGTCAGTCGTACTCGGGCTGTCGTAGTAGATCCCGAGCGGATAGAACCCAGGCATCACCTTTTTGGCTTTCGCGAAGTCGTACAACTTCTCCATGTATACATCCCAAGGCACCTTATCGTACGGGCCCACATTCTCGACATATGCCAAAATCGCTGCCTTCCTGGACTCAAGCTTGGCTCCCGCCATGTTCGCACCCAGCGTCCGCTAGTGCCGAGAAAGTATATCTAGCCTGTGGGGACGACTCCGAATGTGCGTCCGCTCAGCTCACGACTTGATGCCGAGCTGCTCGAGTGCCTGCTTGGTCGGAACACCATCGTCTGACCAGCCCCAGAGCCTGTAGTATTCCGTGAGCTCGTTCTCGAAGTCCGTCTTGTTGACGACAGCACCCTTGGAAGGCCCGTCGTGTATCGGCAGGGTGAACAACCTCTCAGGCAGTGTGTCGTCCTTCCTTCCTAGCCCCTCCCTCAGGTTGAACAGCCTCTCGACGGTCCAGATTCGCGCCCCGACCTTCTTGAGGTCGTCCACGGTATAACCAGCGCCGGTCGCGGCGTTGGTCAGCATCACAATGTTGTTCCAGTCATTCGCGAAGGCGTTCCTCGCGCCGAACTTACAGAGCACCATCGCGTCATAGACCGTGAATAGCTCCTGCAACTCCTTCAACGTCTTTGCCTTGCCCTTGACCGTGAACCTGTCCAGCACTCCCTGGAACAGCTCGGGTACATACATGGTGGCCCTCAGGTGGCAAGCACCTCTTGTGGAGGTCGCGAAGGCGAGAGACATGCCCTGTATCCCTCGCGGATCGTAGCCGGGGAACTCCATGCCCTTGACATTCATGGCGTACTTCTTTGCCTCGGGTCCGTACTTAGCCGCAAGCCTATTCGAACCTTCGCCTATCAACTTCCCGATGCCCTCTCGTTTTCCGGTCATCTCCACGAGTTTGATCATCGCCTTGTGGTTTCCCCACACTAGCTTCAGTCCGTCGGTGTCCTTGTCCGCTATTATGCCCTTTTCGTAGAGCTCGTACGCGCACGCAATCGTGTCCGCACATGAAATTGTGTCCATGCCGTACATGTTGCACAGATGGTTCGCCATTATGATCGATTCGAGATTCGGGTTCCCCAGGTTCGACCCGAACATGGCTAGAGTCTCGTACTCTGGTCCCTCGGTCAGCGCTTGATATTCCTTCTCTGCCTTGGTCATGTTGCCGCAGTGCAAGGGGCACCTCGCGCACGCCGTGTCCTTCGTCTTATGGTTGTTGATCAAGGAATCTCCGCCGATCTTCTCGTACTCGGGGTAGTAACCTGTCTGGAAGTTCCTGGTCGGAATGGTTCCCGCCTTCCCTGTTATCCCAACAACCATGGAAGTGCCGTACTTCGAGAATGCCGCCGCCTTCTCCTTCACAGTAGCCGTGGCGGTCTTGAAAGTCTCCTTCAGCTTCTCGGGGTCGGCCTGCGGGACCTCCTTCGTCCCGTGCACGACGACCGCTTTCAGGTTCTTCGAACCCATGACGGCCCCGACGCCTCCCCTACCTGCGGCCCTGTGATGATCGTTCATTATCGCCGCATACCTTACCAGCTTCTCCCCAGCTGGTCCAATGACGGTGGCCTTGGACTTCTGATGCCTTTCCTCTAGCGCGTCGATCGTTTCGAAGACGTTCTTGCCCCAAAGGTCAGAGGCGTCCTTCAGTTCGGGACCGTTGTCGGTGATAAGCAAGTAGACCGGTTTGGGAGCCTTCCCTTTCATGACTATCCCATCGTATCCGGTCTTCCTGAACATGGGACCCCAGTGACCGCCCGAGTGGGCGGACAGTATTGCGCCCGTGAGAGGTGATTTCGTGGTGACGTTGTAGAATGCAGTGAACGACCCGTAGGTCCCTGTGTACGGCCCTGCCATGAATATCAGCCGGTTCTCGGGATTGAACGGGTCCACCTTCGGTTTGTTTTCCTCGTACAGGATCTTGGCTGCTAAGCCCCTTCCGCCGAGGTAGTTTCTTGCGTCTTCCTGCGAGACCTCCTGGTCCGCGAATTTCCCTGATGTCAGATCGACCCTGAGAATCCTCATGAAACTGTGCCCCCATCTTAGGCCGTCGAACGAATTGCTACAGGATATAAAAGGATTTGGGATATTTCAGTTTGCGTACAGAGTTGTTCGCAAAAAATCCGTCAAATCGGTGTATTGTTCGAACAATTGTACAATAAGATGTGTTTAATATGCAGGATTCTTTGACAATGACGTGGCGTTCGAGGGCATCAGCATCGAGTCATTGCTCGCCGTGGCCTTGCTCTGCGCTGTGGTCGCATTCTTCTACTCGAACCTAGGTCTTGGGGGCGGTCAGCTTTTCGTGCCGATCATGGACCTGTTCTTCGCGAGCATGGTCATACGCGAGATAATCCCGTTGTCACTCACCTTCGCATTCGTCACAATGCTCAGCTCGACCATCACTCACAGCAAGAAGAAGCTCGTCGATTTCAGGCTAGGACTGACACTTACGCTTGGAGGACTCGTCGGAGTTGCTGGCGGAGTGCTGTTCACCTCTAACGCCGAGGAGTGGCTTGTGAAGGCTGGGTTCGCCACATTGCTGGTGATTGTGGCCACCAAGATGATCTACGACATTTACAGGAAGAAACGGGACAACATTGTCAGCCCGTCTGAGTTTACATTGAAGCGCAAGCTGGCGGGTGTGGGGATCAGCGTCCTGACCGGGTTGCTCATCGGCAGCTTCGGCATAGGAGGAGGCGTTGTCAGCGTCCCACTGATCATCTATGTGTTCCGATTCGAGCCGCGGAGGGCAATTGGAACTTCCGCACTCATGGGGGCGATGCTGACCCCGGCTGCGTTCGTGGCGTACGTGCTGAACTCCAATGGGGGAATCACGATACACTACGACATCGCGCTCGTCCTCGCGCCGCTGATCATGGTCATGGCCGTACTAGGATCAACTTGGGGTCTGCAGAAGCTCAAGACGAAGGTTGTGAAAACCATCTTCACTTGTGGCGTGTACGTTGCAGCGTCTGAGATGATCTACAGCCTTCTGACGCGGTGATAACTTCCTCCGCATCAGACTCGAACGAATCAGAGACTGCGGGTAGATTCGTGTCAATGGCAACGCGGATGTCTCGAGCGTGCGACGAGAGCGGTTGAACAATGATGTGGTTGCTTCTCGGGGTTGGGGAATTAGTTTTAAGAACTCGTATCGCGCATTCTACGTACTCATGCGAATGATTCCGAAGAAACTCTTCTTCACGAAAGGTGTGGGGAAGCACAAGTATCAGCTGCAGTCGTTTGAGCTCGCATTGCGCGATGCCGGGATCGAGAAGTTCAACCTGGTCTCCGTCTCAAGCATACTGCCTGCTGGATGTCAGATAGTCTCGCGTGAGGAAGGCCTCAAGGAGCTCAGGCCTGGTCAGATAGTATTCGTCGTGATGGCGAGGAACGCAATCAACGAGCCTAACAGAATGGTCGCATCGTCAATCGGATGCGCCGTGCCCGCGGACGGAAGCCACTACGGATACCTGTCCGAACATCACGCATTCGGAGAGAATGCAGAGGTAGCGGGACACCACTCAGAGGATCTCGCCGCGACGATGCTTGCGACAACACTTGGAATCGAGTTCGATTCCGAGAAGGACTGGGACGAGCGTGAGGACATCTACAAGATGAGCGGGAAGATCGTCAAGTCTCTCAACGTCACCAAGACGGCCGAGGGCGACAAGGGCGGTTTGTGGACAACAGTTGTCGCCGCTGCTGTGTTCGTCACTGGTCCAGACTCAGATGATGAGCCCAACCAATCCTCGAAGCAATGATGTCCCGTAGTCACGATTGCATGTCATTCAAGAAAGTGGGGGTGCGGACATGTCCAGAACTGGCAAAGGAATGAGAAAGCTAGGCGAATACCACGACGGCACCAGCGATGGTCTCGAACCACTGGAGCCACTCGACCTGGGCAAGTGCAAGACGGTCTCCGACCTTGTCAGCGGGATGAGCAAATGCAGCTTCGGCGCGAGGAGCGTCGGAGAGGCCGCTGATGTGGTCGAATCGATGGTGAAGGACAAGGACTGCTTCAAAGTCCTGACGCTGTCCGGGGCGATGACGCCTGCGAAGATGGGCCTCGTCATATGCGACATGATCGATCTCGGAATGACGGACGCGATCATATCCACGGGTGCGATCATGGCACACGGAATGGTCGAGTCCACTGGCAGATCCCATTTCAAGCACAACGAGTTCATGAACGACAATCAGCTCTACAAGATGGGTTACAACAGGATATACGACACGATTGAGCTGGAGCGAAGTCTGGATGACATGGAGCAGATCTTCAGGAAGGTCATCGAGGGAGTCAAGGGCAAGGATTCGCTGGGAAGCTACGAACTGAATTGGCTCATCGGGGAGTACCTGGCGAAGAACACTAGGGAGGACCAGCGAGGAATACTGAAATCTGCTTATCTGAAGAAGGTCCCCGTCTATGTCCCGGCCTTCACTGATTCCGAGCTCGGCCTCGATTTCGGTATTTACATCAGGCGTATGAGGCTGGCAGGAAAGAAGTCCGTGCTCTACGACGCATTCGCGGATCTGGAGGACTACACCGCGCGCGTGCTGGCTTCCAAGAAGCTCGGCATCTTGACGATAGGTGGAGGCGTCCCGCGCAACTGGGCTCAACAGGTCGGCCCGTACCTGGACATCATCGACAAGCGCATAGGGGTTGGTGGAGGATTCAAACGGTTCGACTACGCTGTCAGGATCTGCCCCGAACCAGTGCATTGGGGAGGTTTGTCTGGGTGCACATATTCCGAGGGCGTCTCGTGGGGCAAGATTCGGCCGAGATCCGAGGGCGGCAGATACGTAGAGGTCATGGCAGACGCCACGATCGCCTGGCCCATCATTGTTAAGGCCGTGATGGAACGACTTGGGCAACAGGCTCGTTGATTCCTAGGCAGTCTAGTATGAAGGCGTACATGCACGCGAACCACTTCAGGTGATCATAGCGGCCGGAAGCTCCCGCATGCCCTTCGACGATACCAACACGGAATAGCAGCAGGTTATCGTCGCCCCTCATTGCTCTGAGCTTCGCAACCCATTTCGCCGGCTCCCAGTATCCGACTCTCGAGTCGTTGAGGCCCGCTGTGACCAGCATGTTCGGGTATGACTTCCTGGTCACGTTGTCATATGGTGAGTACTTCTTGATGTAGTCGTAGTGTTCCTTCTCTGCGGGATTCCCCCACTCTTCGAACTCCCCGACTGTCAGAGGAATGGTGGGGTCGAGCATCGTCGTTATGGCATCTACGAAGGGAACTTCAGCAACGACGACCTTGAACAAGTCAGGACGCATGTTGGTCACGGCTCCCATGAGCAAACCTCCCGCGCTCCTCCCTCTTATGGCGAGCTTCTGCGGCGAAGTGTAACCCTCCTTCACGAGATACTCCGCGCAGGCGACGAAGTCGTTGAAGGTGTTGATCTTGTTCAGCAGACGACCATTGTGGTGCCACTTCCTCCCCATGTCTCCTCCACCCCTGATGTGCGCGTTTGCGCACACGAACCCTCTTTCTAGGAGCGACACGAGGTTGGTGTTGAAACCAGTGGTAGCCCACTCGAAAGTTGCGTAAGCGCCGTAGCCATAGAGGTAGCAGGGGCTGTTCCCGTTCTTCCTCAGTCCTTTTTTGTGGACGATCGAGACCGGAACCTTAGCACCATCTTTCGAGGTCGCCCACGCCATCTCAGCTGTGTACTTGTCGGGATCATAGCCGGATATCTCGTCCCTCTTCAGTAGGTGCAGCTCCCTGGCATCTAGGTCATACTCGTACTCGCTCGTTGGTGTTATCAACGACCAGTATCTCACTCTCAGCACATTCGAGTCTGAATTCTGGTTGGGGATGGGCATCGCGAGATTCACCTGCTCACCGAAGTCCACGGTGTGCGAGCTCTTGTCCTTCAATGAGTAGACTCGTATCCTCCCCTGTGCGTTCTGGCGCTCGAAGACAACGAGGTGATCCTCGAACGGCTCTACCCACGGGTTAGGATCGCTCACATCGATGGCCACATCGGCTCTATGTGGGACCAGCTCCTTCCAGTTCCCACGGGCGATGTTGTCATCGGAGACCGCCATTATCTTGAAATTGACCGCATCCTCATTGGTTACCACATAGAATGTGTTCCCCATGTGAAGCACGAAGTACTCGATCATGTGCTTCCTCGGCCGGAACAACTTGAATGGTTCCTCAGGCGTGTCCGCAGGCATGTAGCGGACCTCGGAAGTGGTGGCGCTCTCTATCGTGATCAGCAGGAATCTTCTTGACTTGGTCTTGCTGACTTCGAGATAGTAGAACCTGGCGTCGTTCTCGTGGTACACGAGGACGTCGTCCTTAGGATCCGTTCCTAGCACGTGCTTCCAGACCTTATCCGGCCTGTATTCCCGGTCCATGGTGGAGTAGAATATGGTGGTGCTGTCATTGGCCCATTCGAAATCGTGCGTGTTCTTGATCTGGTCTTGAAGCATATCACCAGTTGAGAGATCTTTCACAAAAAGAGTGTGCCTTTCGGAGCCCTCCATATCGGCCAAGTAGACCAGTCTCTTGTGATCGGGGCTTACCTTGACAAGGCTGACCTTGAAGAATGAGTTTCCTGCGGCGACGTTGTTGAGATCCAGGATTATCTCTTCCGCTGCCTCTGGACCCCCTTTCTTCCTGCAGTGGATCTGATACTGCTTGTCGGCTTCGGTCCTGTAGTAGTAATAGAAATCGTCTATCCTCTCAGGTACCGATGTGTCCGTGTCCTTGTTCCGAGCCTTCATCTCCTCGAACAACTTCTTCTGAAGGGCTTCGGTGTGCCGCATCATCTCGTAAGTGTATCTGTTCTCCGCTTCCAGGTACTCGATCACGCCTGGATTGCTTCTGTCACGAAGCCAGTAGTATTCATCGACGCGTTCGTCTCCGTGCGTGACAAGTATCTTGGGCACCTTTCTCGCCACTGGGGACTTGGGCGTAGCTTTGTCCGCCATAGTCTGAGGTGATGGAATTGGTTGTATTAAACAAACCGATGGATTGCGGAAATGGTTACCCGGCCAGACGTGATTCATCGGGACGCCGTGGATATGCGCGAAGGTTTACGAAAAGGATATCCGAGAGTTAGCTGTTGCCGGGCCCAGGCAGGACTCTGAAGTGTACTAGGAGGTGGTTAGGATGGCAGGCTTTGAGGGCAGATTCAAGGTGCGGAAGCGCCTCGACACATTGACTCAGGAAGACAAGAAGAAGATCCACGGTACGGCGCTGAGTTTGCTCGAGCGGGTTGGCATCAGGATAGACAGCTCGATCGCGCGCAAGGAATTGAAAAAGGCAGGGGCAACAGTCGACGAGGCTTCGCGGATAGTCAAGATGCCCATGAATGTTGTCGATGATCTGCTCAGATCCGTTCCATCCAACATAGTCCTCGCTGCAAGGAGAAAGGAATACGACTTGCCCCTCGACGGGACCCACTTCTATTTCACGACCGACGGTTGCGGGATCAGCGTTTGGAACGCGAAGACCTGCACGAGGCGCGAGTCCCGTCTCGAGGATATTAGGAAGACCGCAATCATCGCTGACTGGCTCCCCAATCTCAGCATTTACGAGCCCATGGTTGTGGCGCACGATGTCCCTCTCGAGAACCACGTCGTTAGCGGCCTGAGAGAGGCGATGGTCAATAACACCAAGCATATCGAGACGGAGTCTACTACAACCCCCGAAGAGGCAAAGGCGCAAGTCCAAATGGCCTCTGAGGTTGTCGGCTCCGTTGAGGAGCTCAGGAAACGTCACTACATATCCGCCATGGTCTGCACGATATCTCCTCTTGTGCTGGAGGGGCCAGCGACAGATGCGGCGATGGTGTGGGCAGAGAACCATGTGCCTGTCCACATAACCGGCATGGCGATGATGGGCATGTCCGGGCCTGCGACGGTGGCGGGTGACATCGCCCTTAATCATGCGGAAACGCTCGGTCTCGCGTGCGCCATTCAGGCGCACGAACCTGGTGCCCCTGTTTTGTACGGCTCCGTCCTTTCGAGCATGAACCCCAAGACGGGCTCGGTCAACCTGAGTTCCGTGGAGGCGATGATATTGGGCACGTGCGCGAGCGAGATGGCTCGCTACGTGAAGTTCCCATGCTCGTGCATGGGTACTGGACCCGGATCGATGGTGCCCGGTCCACAGGCGGCCATCGAGAGCTCGATCATAACCACTCTGGCGGCGATAGCTGGCTCTGAGGTCATGAATGGCATGGGGTTGCTGGATAGCTCGACTGTCCTTTCCTACGAGCAGCTGATGATCGATAACGAGATGGTCGGTATGGCCCTCAGCGCTTTCAGGGAGTTGCCTGTGAACCAAGAGACCCTCGCAGCCGAGGTCATTGAGAAGGTCGGGATCGGTGGGACCTTCCTGAAGGAGATGCACACGCTCAGGCACATACGGGAGTTCTACGTCCCTTCGTTGTGGCCGGCCGAGAGCTACGATTCGTGGAGCAAGGGCGGTTGCACGGACATCCTCGAAGTGGCAAGAGGCAAGGCTGAAGCCTTGCTCAAAGAGCATACCCCAGAACCATTGGACAAGGACGTCTCAAAGCGCTTGGACAGGATAGTGAAGTCCTTCTGCAATTCCTGAGCGCTGAAGAACGGTCACCTGGAAGATTTCGTCAGGCAGGCAGAATCAACTCCGCATAGTCGTTCATCGGGCTGTTCACCGTCTTCGTGACCTCGTGTGCCGCCATCGACCCGGACGGGTAGGGTTTGAACAGGCCGCTGAGCACTTTCGCTTGGAGCTCTCCATCGCTCAGCCAGGTGTCTTCCTTTTCTGGTTTGAGTATTACTGGCATGCGGTTGTGGATCTTCTCCAGGACTGCATTCGGCGTAGTCGTGATAATGGTGAACGTCAGGAGAGTCGATCCGTCGGGTTTCCGCCACTGGTCGTACAGCCCTGCCATTCCGAAGAACGAATCGTCTTTCATGCGGGCATAGAAAGGGGTCTTGGCTTTGCCTTCTCTTCTCCACTCGTAGAACCCAGTCGTCGGGACGATGCATCGTTTCCTCTTCAATGAGGCTCGAAAGGCTGGTTTCGTGGACACGGTCTCCGCGCGGGCGTTGATCAGCCTGTTGCCGATCTTGGGATCCTTGGCCCAGAACGGCACGAGCCCCCACCTCATCATGACTGCCTTTCTCTCGCTTTCGCGCACTATGATGGGCACAGATTGCGTCGGGGCGATATTGTACCTCGGCACGACTTCTGGCACTTTCTCCTTGACGCCGAACCTTGCGAACAATCCCATTGTGTACGCGATAGCGAATCGGCCACACATTTGAATGCTCACTCTTTCTTCTTCTCAGTCTCCTCAAACTTGAGAGAGGCCGAGTTGACGCAGTAGCGCAGGCCAGTCAGCTTCGGGCCGTCATCAAAGACATGACCGAGGTGACCCCCGCACTTGGCGCAAAGGACCTCCGTCCTGGTCATGAAAAGGCTCCGGTCGGTCTTCTCTTCGATCTTGTCATTCGACATCGGCAGGTAGAAGCTCGGCCAGCCGCTCCCAGAATCGAATTTCGTATCAGACGAGAACAGATCCTCGCCACAGGCTGCGCACTTGTAAGTGCCTTCCTTCTTGTTCTTGTGCAACTCCCCTGTGAACGCGGGTTCGGTGCCTTTCTCGCGGAGAACATGATATTGCTGCGGACTGAGCTCCTTCTTCCATTCCTCTTCCGACTTCCTCACTTTCTCAGCCATGCGGCTCCCCATTGTGCTACTCCGCCAAAACGAATAAGGGTTGCGCCGATTCGGCTGCTGAATATCCTACGGCTTCTTCTTCCCGAACTCTTCGAAGCTTGTAATGTCCGCAAGTGGCTTCCTGTTCTTGACTCTCGGTGACCTGGACACGCCCTCCTCTTTCTCCCTCGGATATCCCACCGCAAGCATGGCTACTATGACGTAGTTGTCTGGAACATTCAGCAGCTTCCTTATGCTGTCCTGATAGAAGCTCCCGATCCAACAGGTGCCAAGTCCCTCTTCAGTGGCAGCCAGGACCATCGTCTGGAGGGCTATTGTGGTGTCGACGACGTGCCATTTGGGGGACTTGTTCTTGTCTCCGAGGCCGACTATCACGACCGGGGATTCAGCAAGGAACTTCGCATAGGGCCCGTCGGTCATGCCATTTCTCTTGGCTGGGTCGGTCACGACTATGAAGTGCCAAGGCTGGTGGTTCACAGCCGAGGGGGAGAGCCTGCCGGCCTCCAGGACCCTCGTCAGAACATCCTCGGGTACTGGTTTGGACAGGTACGATCTCACCGACTTCCTTATCTCAATCGCCTGATGGACTTCCATGATGTCGCCTCTTGACTCCCGTCAGCAGTACCTACAGCCTTTCATTCCACGCTTCTCGAAGTACAGTTGGTGGTATTCTTCCGCGGGAAAGAACTCCGCCGCGGGCATTATCTCAGTAACTACTCTCCTGTTCTTGAACTGCTCGTTTGCCTGGAGCCGCCCCTTCGACGCCTCCGCCGAGGCCCTCTGGGCCTCGGTGTGATAGAATATCGCGGATCTGTATTGCTCGCCGATATCAGGACCCTGCCTGTTGAGTTGCGACGGGTCGTGCAGTCCCCAGAATGCCTGGAGCAGATCCTCATAGGTTATCTGGCCAGGATCGTACTCGACGAGCACCGCCTCCGCGTGATGGGTTCTGCCGGAACACACGTCCTTGTATGTGGGGTCCCTCATCACTCCTCCAGTATATCCTACTGTGGTGGTCGTCACTCCTTTCAGGCTCCTGAACGCCTCTTCGACGTGCCAGAAGCACCCTGCAGCAAATGTAGCTCTCCCGGTCATCTACGACTCCTCTAGAACAACGGTGTCATATTCGATAGTCACTAGATTGCATTATGCCCAAACGGGTACAGGAGGCTCCGAGTCTGGATGCGTTAATATATGGCAGTATCGCATTGACACGCCGGACTAGGATGGACGCCCAGTGTGCCTCGGGACCCGACGCGGCGCTCAAGCGGTCGGCCATGACGGTCGCAGTCCTGAGCTCTTTCGTGACCCCTTTCATGGCCTCCTCGATCAACGTGGCGATCCTCTCCATAGGCCCTGAGTTCTCGATGGACGCTGTGCTGCTGAGCTGGGTTGCCACCTCGTATCTCTTATCATCTGCCGCTTTTCTGGTCCCATTCGGAAGAATAGCGGACATCAAGGGTAGGAAGAAGGTGTTCCTTTACGGGTCGTTCGTAATGGCGGTCGCCTCACTACTATGCGCATTCGCATTCGATGAGTGGTCCTTAATCGCGTTCAGGGTCGTACAAGGAATAGGCGGCGCCATGATCTTCGGGACATCTGTCGCGATACTTTCTTCCGTGTACCCTCCCAACGAGCGTGGGAAGGCCCTGGGAACCGCGGTGTCCGCTGTCTACGTCGGCCTTTCTGCGGGGCCATTTCTGGGCGGCTTCATGACCGAGTACTTGGGTTGGAGGAGCCTGTTCTTACTCATTGTGCCCCTGAGCCTGGTAGTCATCTATGTGGCCCAGACAAGGCTTAAGGGAGAGTGGGCGGAGGCGGCCGGCGAGGCCTTCGATCTAAGGGGTTCGGTAACGTACGCTGCGTCTCTGACTGCGGTGGTTCTCGGATTCACTTTGCTGCCTAGCCTCTTTGGGGCTGGGGTTCTAGTGCTCGGCACGCTGGGCATGGTTGTGTTCGTCCTCATAGAGACGAGAGTGAGGAGCCCCGTTCTCGATATTGCTCTGTTCCTGAAGAACCGTACGTTTGCCTTTTCCAACCTCGCGGCGTTGATAAACTACAGCGCGACGTTTGCCGTCACTTTCATCGTGAGCCTGTACCTGTACCATGTGAAGGGGCTCAGCTATTGGAGCACCGGGGCGATTCTTGTTGCTCAGCCTGTCGTCATGGCGGTGTTCTCACCTCTCGCGGGCAAGTTATCTGATATGAAGGAGCCTCGTCTCATCGCCTCTTCAGGAATGGCAATTTGCACCGCTGGTCTAGTGATGCTGTCCTTGTTCACGGAGAGCACGGAGATATGGGTTGTGGTCGTTGTGCTAGCTATTCTCGGGTTCGGGTTCGCTCTCTTCTCGTCGCCGAACACCAACGCGATCATGGGCTGCGTACAGAAGAGACAGTACGGAATCGCGTCAGCGTCAGTCGGGACGATGAGATTGGTGGGGCAGGTCCTGAGCATGGGCATCGCGACAATATTCATCGCACTCTACGTAGGGGAGGAGGCACTCAGTTCTGAGCATGCTGCCGAACTCATGGACAGCTACCGTGCCTCTTTCTATGTCTTCGCGGCCCTCTGCGTGGTCGGTGTATTCGCGTCGCTCGCTCGGGGTAGAAGGGTCGATGGGTCTTGTTGATTGACTTCCCTGGCTCATTCCACGGTTTGCGCAAAACAAGAAGCGGAAGGGGTTTCCACGCGCATCATCTGCTCCGTCACCTGAGGGTGCCTGCAAACACCTGCCATGCCAGTGCTGTCTTCGCGGTCAGGCTTAGGA
>MGWC01000005.1:5000-5216 GCA_001800815.1 Euryarchaeota archaeon RBG_19FT_COMBO_56_21 | reverse complement strand
GACGGGCAGTTTCGGCACTATCTCGAGCAATCTGTTGTTATCGAGCATTATCGTGCTATGAGCCCTTTCTTTCAGTTTTCCGATGCCTGCAAGAGCTACTCTCAAACGGCCTCTTTCGATATCGAATGGAAGTGTTACCAGGGCTACGACTATCGCCCCGTGCTTGCGGGCCAGCTCGGCCACGACGGGAGCGGCCCCGGTCCCCGTCCCGCCGCC
>MGWC01000005.1:0-4808 GCA_001800815.1 Euryarchaeota archaeon RBG_19FT_COMBO_56_21 | reverse complement strand
CCTATGAACGCTGTTGGAACCGCCCCCACCGCAGCCAATCACACATATCTTCGGAGTGAGGTGTGCCTCGAAGTCTGAGCCACTCTCAAGTGCATCCTTCACAAGCTTGTCCAGCATTGTGCGACCACCTCCCTCGAGCGCATGAGCTCATGTGTGTGTGCGTGTGCGACCAGTGTCCCATCCCCTTCAGTTCTTGAGCGTCATCTCTCCATTTCTTCCATTGCTTTCGAGACCCGCTTGCGTATGTACTCGCGCACCGCGTTCCTTATCGCGTCATCTACAGAAACCGAGTCGCCGTCCTGGACCAGTTGCTTCAGGTTGACCACATTGCCCTTGGGCAATTCGACGGTGATCTTCTCTATGTACTCAGGCGTGAACTCGCCCTCGACGAATTTGTCTATGGCTGCGCGGATGGCGTCGGATATTGTCGGGAACTTACCCTGATCGACGAGCCCCTGCAGTGAAGCTATCCTCTCGTGGGGCAACCTGATCGTCACTCGCTCCGACTCTACCATCTGGCCGCCTTCTCGTGTCCGACGATATTTGCCGTTTCGTCAGACAAATGTCAGTATGAACTCTGAAATATAAATAGTTTTCTTGAGTGTGGTTCTGTTGCATTAGCGGGTGCTGGCTGTCTGCTGTTTCGGAGGAATCGATGCCGAAGCGGTTCCCATTAGTTGTGCTCGGCGCGGCAGTATCAACTGAGATCCGCGAACCGGGAGACGGCGACGGACACAGCAAATGGAAAACGGCGAAGAGGTTTGTGAATTAGCTTGCGCTAGTTCAGTTCTTCAGCTGCTGCCCCAATAGCAGTCGAGGAAGTCCACCCATCCGTCCTGTGCGAATTGCATTGTTGGGTAGAGAGTCCCGCGCCACCACGTGTTGTGCTTATAGGAGCCATCAGCCGACGGGAAATAGACGGACATGCCTTCGGGATCCCACACATCAGCAGGCTGTGAGCAGCCGACATAGGGAATGGCCGTCTCAATCGCCGCGAGCAGCTCACCCGTCTCTTTCTGGAGCTCCGATCCCGGATCCGCCCTCGAGTACACTACCTCGAAGATCGTCGGGAAGTCCACATATCCTTCCCAGCCGTACTGAGACCAGCCCATCGTAGCCTGTCCACGACCAGCGCTCACCATGCCCTTGTATGTCTGCATATCGCTCATCAGGATAGATGTCACGTCCCAAAGCTCTCTGACCATCGGAGCAACAGCGGACATCTTAATGGCCGCGAGCTCGGTCAGCCAACCCTTCTGATACAGGTCCGTGTACCTGTCGACCATGTCCTTCGACAGCTCCTCCGGGGTCATGTCCGGGTCCGTGACGAGGTCCGCGGCTATCATGTCGTACGGGAATCCCTGAAGTGGGACGTAATTCTCGTTCGCGACGAACCACTCAGCGGTCACGCCATTCATCGCGTACTCGTAGGCGACCTCAATCACTCCTAGCCCGCATCCGTCCGCAGCTATGATGGACAGACTCCGCCCGCCCAGGGCTTCAGTGATCTCCTGGTGCGTCAAGTAGTCCATATCGGCCTTCGTCCCGGTGTCGTAGTCAAAGCATATTCCTCTGAAATCGTCACCGTGGTCCCAAAGGTCCACCAGCAGATGGTCAGAGCGGAACTTGGAGCCGAGGTAGTCCACAAATGAACTGAGTATCGCGGGATTGCCCATGTTGACCTCTTTGCCATTGTACTTGTAGTCCGTCATCTCGACCACCCCATCCTTCTCGATCTTGTACAGCTTCGCAGGTCCGACGGAAGAGTCCCACAACACCACGAAGTTGACATCTTCGGTCGATCCAACGGACATCAGCCATTCCACATTCAGTTCTCCCCAAACGTCCAGGTCGTTATCCGAACACATGTATATCGCGAAAGTCCACTTCGCGGAACCCTGCGCTGTGCCCGACGGCACGACGAAGGCGCTCAGCGTCACAAATGCGATCGCGGTCAGTACACATGCTTTTGTGAGTCCAGAACTCATGTTCTCCCCCGCGCCAGTAACGACGTCATCAGCTAAAAACCTATAACAGCGTTCACGACGCATCGGCATTCGTCGGCCGACAGACCAGCATATTACGGAACCGCCCGTGCGCGGCGGATCGCGTCTCCGATCGGTCCTTCAATTCGACATTATTACCGTCCAGCTACACTGGAAATGACGGTCGGCCAGTGCTATTCAGCGACAAAGGTTTTTAAATACTCATTTAAATACGGTTCACGCCGGGGTGAGGTCTTAATGGCAGTCATCAAGATAGAGAACGTCGTCGCATCAACTTCTCTGGGTGGGGAGCTGGACCTGCAAGCCATCGCGCTTGCACTGGATGGTGCGGAGTACGAGCCGGAGCAGTTCCCTGGCCTGATATACAGGCTGAAGGAGCCGAAGACCGCAACTTTGCTTTTCAGAAGCGGAAAGGTCGTCTGCACAGGGGCGAAGAGCCTCGAGCAGGTCAAGACCGCCATCAGCAAGGTGGCCAAACAGATCGAAGCCGCGGGCATCGTCATCAAGGTCGAGCCGAAGATAGAAGTGCAGAACATTGTCGCGTCCAGCGACCTGGGCGCCAAGATCAATCTCAACGCGATCGCCATCAGCCTCGGCCTGGAGAAGGTCGAGTACGAGCCCGAGCAGTTCCCTGGGCTTGTCTACAGGCTCGACTCGCCGAAGGTCGTTGTGCTTCTCTTCGGCAGCGGCAAGCTGGTGTGCACAGGCGCTCGCAAGCCCGAGGACGTCGTGGCAGCAGTGGACAAGATCACCGAGGAGCTCAAGGCAGCCGGGCTGCTGAAGTAAGAGCGAGACATGCCCATCCCGATACTGGACAACCACATCCACTTGGAGCCCTTCAGAGGGCGCAACGTCGATGCGGTGAGGGACTTCGAGAGACAGGGCGGGACACACCTCATCATCTCGCACTTGCCTTACGAGGAAATCTCGACGAAGGAGCTCTCGGATTTCAAGCGCGCCTTCGACCTCACCGTATCCATGAAAGATAGAGTGAACAAAGAGACGCACGTGAAGGCGTATGCGACCGTGGGCCCGTACCCGGTACAGCTAATGGACCTCGAGAAGCTCTTCGGCCTCGATAGGGCAAAGGAGCTGATGTTCCGTGCTTTGGAGATGTCGGCCGACTACGTCCGAGAGAACAAGGCCCTTGCGATCGGCGAGGTTGGGAGGCCACATTTCCCTGTCAGCACAGAGATCTGGAATGCGTCCAACGAGCTCATGCTGCTCGCGATGGCGCTCGCGAAGGAGGCTCAATGCGCCATTGTTTTGCACACCGAGCATGCAACCCCGGACAACATGCGCGAATTCGCATCCATGGCAGAAAAGGCGGGCCTCGATCGCGATAAGGTCGTGAAGCACTACAGCCCACCCCTCATTCACCCCAAGGAGAACTTCGGGCTGATGCCCTCCGTCCTTGCGGGGAAGGAGGCCGTGAAGGAAGCGCTGGGGAAAGGAACCAGATTCCTGCTGGAGACCGATTTCCTGGACGATCCGAGAAGGCCGGGAGCAGTACTGTCGATAGCCACCGTCCCGAAGCGCACGAACGCGCTTATGCAGCAAGGTCTGATGACCGAGGAACAGGCATACAAGATACACGTGGAGAACCCAAAGACGACCTATGGGTCGGCGTTCGAGTGAGTCAACTCGCGAGGCGTCAATAGCGAATTTGGAAATCGGAGAACTCGTTCTTGATCTCCGAGAACTCGACCGTCTTTGTCTCGACCTGCGCCAACCGTTGCTTCGTCGCGCACCACTCGATTGCTTCTTTGACTTTCCCTTCGTCACCTTCGAACACAGCTTCGACGTTCCCGTCTGGTCTGTTCTTGACCCAGCCAGTCAGCCCGAGCGCATCTGCGCATCTCTTCGTGTTCGCTCTGAAGAATACGCCTTGGACAAGTCCTTCGAAAATGACGTTGGCGCGGATCCTCACATGATGGCATTGCTTGGCGAGGCGATAGGATTTGCCCTAGGGGGCAGCGAGTCGGCGAGTGTGTATGCGCATAGATTGGTTTTGTGACTCTGGAGGGATTGTTCCCTCTCCGAATACACTCACCCCAATCAGCTCATGCCCCGACTATAGCCAGTCACGCGCCTCCCAAATCTCACGCAATGGCGACTCTACAAGGGTTGTTTTCGAGTCCTTGTAGCTCGCAAGTAGCCTCGAAATCCAGTTCTTCCAAGCTCACCAAAGCATTTTATACTCAGATTGTGATTAATTTAACGCATGCGTGCGCATGCGCGAGGGATGCACTTCCAGCGTACTGAGGAGTGGCAACCTCCGCACGTGTCGCTGCCCAAAAGGTGACCCACAATGATGAGATCCCTGGTCGAAGATGCACTTGCCCGTGAAGAAACCCAAGGAGCCACGATGGCTCAGTCCGCAGCGCTCGGAGCTGATGCCAGAGTCGATGCCGAACTGGAATCGATACTCCGGAGCCTGAAGACGAACATCAAGATCATAGGAGTCGGTGGCGGCGGAACCAACACGATCGCCAGGATATTCGACGAGGGGATCATGGGGGCTGAGCTTTACGCTGCGAACACGGATGCGCAGCACTTGCTCACAATCAACGCACCGCACAAGGTGTTGCTCGGACGCAGGGTGACGAGAGGGCTCGGCGCAGGCGCGCTTCCACAGATCGGAGAGGAGGCCGCACGGGAGGCCGAGGAGGAGCTGAAGAAGATCCTCGTGGACACTCACATCTGTTTCATCACATGTGGTCTCGGCGGCGGTACCGGTACTGGTGGTGCCGCCGTAGTTGCCCGGCTCGCAAAAGAGATGGGCGCTCTGACGATCGCTGT
>MGWC01000004.1:16096-24790 GCA_001800815.1 Euryarchaeota archaeon RBG_19FT_COMBO_56_21 | reverse complement strand
TATCTGGACCGGCGCCGGTTCGGTTACGACGTCCCCAGCTGTCACCCCCACTAACGACGGTTTTGGTGTACAAGGACACGCCGAACGTCCCGGTCAAGCCTAGCGAAGTTCCAATAGAAGGGCACCTATAAAAGAGGTTTGCAGCAGAGCGCTCCAATCCGCGCTCCCGTCGAAGACGCCACCTGTCAAATCGTGGCCCAAATGCAAAATCGAATGTATTCGACAACAAAGTGCAACCCATTAGGTCCCAAGCCATGGCATTTGGTTATGATGAGTCACTATCAGGAGTGATACCATTATATCCGAAGGGACGAGATTCGGTAGTTGCTCAATTGATATGATTGGGTCGCGCTGGGGGAGCATCGGCCTGACCGATGCGAAGGCGAGATGATGTTGGTAATGCCCTTCACATCGGCTTTTTCATCCTGACTGTTAGAAGACGCAATGCCGTGAACCCTAGAGGGGTGCGTGGCAACCTATGCACTTCTCGGCGTCCAGGGGGTTCATGCTGCCACAGTACCTACACTTGATCTTCTCAGCGGCCACGGCCCGAAACTCCTCAACCTTCTCCGAGTATCTCCTCAAGAGGAAGAATCTGGCGACCAGCATGACTACGCCGCCAGTGACCATTGAGGCGCAGACTAGATACGCGACAGCGGATCCGGTGAAGTATGCGGGGAAAAGAAGGAACAAGCCGAAGAACAGGAGCATGATGGAGAACATCAGAAGCATCATGGCCCGGGTCTCCGTCGGGGAGCCGCTCGGGGGCTCAATCGGCTCAAGTCCCTCCACTTTGATGGGCCTTCCACAGGAGAGGCAGAATATTGAGTTGTCTGGTATCTCGGACTTGCAGCCTGGACACTTCAATTGATCAACAATGCGAGTATGGGATGTCGGGGTTTAATACGCTTTTCGAGTTCTTATCAGTCATGATATTGGGGTCTATGGGATGACATCGACATTCTGGATTCGCTGCGCGTCATTCTTCGAACCGGTAGCCGCATGGATGGTGTATCTGTTCTTCCTTCGTCCGTGGATACTTCCTGCACTGCGGTGGCCTGATCTTGTAGGCAGCGCATCTCGCAGTGTTCGGCTTGCCGTCCTCGAACCTGAGGAATGGGCACCTGACAAGGAACATGCAGCACGCGCCGCACCTATTGCACTCCCCGGACCTACTCTGGTCCACTGGCAACACTATGCTCGTCGCGAATCTTGTGAGTTTGCCATCGAAAGGTCTGTGTTCAGTCCGCTTGGGCACGTGATGCGGAACGACTGGGTGTGATATGGTCTTTTCCGAGCTCTCGTAACAGTCGAAATGGAGACACGGAATCGTCAGTATGTCAGGATAAGCAACCTGCAGTCCTTGCATCTGAACCCCGCGATCTTGATGCTACCGGTCATGTCGGCTGGCACCAACTTCTCACCTTTCAACTCCATCAGATCCATTGCCCATTCGGTAGACCACCTTACGCTCCTGAAATAGGCGCTCGGAGTGAGCAGGTAGCCGGATTCCATCTCTCTTGAGCATCGTGGACAGGGGTTCATCGTCTTCTTGATTTGGTCAGCAGGAAATTCTGATTCGCTCAATTTGGTGTCTCCAAGATGGTTATTCGCCATGCGACCATAAGGATTTGTTCAGGGCATCCCGACATTGTGGGATTGGGACAAGTTCGGAGAACGCGTTGCTCGAGACTCACCCAGCATAGAGACTGCCCAATGCAAAAGACGAACCCACCAAATTGACTGGCTCGACTGGAAAAGGTACAAGATCACCTGCTCATCGCGTCTTTGGAAGGCAACCGGAAACCGGACCTAAACCCATTTCTTTTCTTCCAGACTCTCTTGTCTCTTCCTGATGCGGACCGTATTCAGAGTGTTAGGATAATCCAGCTTTTCATGGATGCGCTGAAGTCGCTCACCTAGTTCCATATGATCCGCATCCTCTGCCTTCCGCTTATCCATGAGGTCTATTTCCGCTTTGATTTCGTCTACTATCCTTGAGATTGCATCTGGGTCGGCTTCAAGACTCAGACGCACTCCCATTTTCTTCGCGCACTCATAGTGATAATCCCCCTTCTTAGGAATCGATACAGCCGAATTCCAGATTCGTCTACCACAACTCAAACATCTTTTCATGCTGACGCCTACTGAACGCCTTTCCTCCTCTATGGGCTTTTCCGAGGCGAGAAGATGACAAAGTGCGGTCGCCGGGCCATGCACCTGCTCCGAACCAGAAATCCTTCTTCTGATTTCAATTCGGGGAGGATTTGGCGCCGGCTGCATTTCGTGATGACGTTGGTCGGCTCGTCTAGCTAGTGACTTAATGAGTCTTCGCCTTGAAGTTCTGCCACGAAATCCCCAGACCGAAGAGAAGGCCATAGATCAGGAGACCAGTCCCAATCGTAAGCAGCCAATCCATTACGGATCCGGACAACGCGCTCGTCAGATCCGCCGAGTCAATGACGGACATAGCAGCAAGCACGCTCGCCCCCGCGACAATCGCAATCCAGTTACCAATCTTCGATACGAAGTACAGCCAGTAGCTCTGCGTTGTGCCGGGCCCTCCACCCAGATGTGCAGTTCGCGTGCGCCTGTGGCTAATAGAAACCAGAGATGCGAGGACTACCGTCAGGACAGTCAGTAGTACAGGCTTCATGATCATCATCGCGCGAGATGCGTCATCGAGTGCATAGATTTCGTAATCGACAGTCGCCAATTCTCCCTCAGGCACGTCCATGAAATATACCTGCACGACGTACCGTTCGGTGGCAGGGCATCTGAACCGGCCGCTGTTCTCAGTTCCAGAAAGGTTGAGTTTCTCGCCGATTTCAGGGTTGAGCGGGTCAGTCGTTATGGTGAACCAGCACGGACCGCTTGCCTCGTACGCATAGCATATTGAGTCGCCCGAGTCCAGATCGTAGTACGCGAGACCCTGCCTATTGACAATCGTCGTTCCGAGCTCACCAGATCTGGTATTCTTCTTCCATGAGAGTCCAGTGAGTCCCGCCACAAGTAGGCACAACGCTATGAAAAATATGAATGAGAAATGCCGCTCGATTCTCTCAGCCATGAAGCCTCCCCTCCTCGGACCTCGGTATCGCCGTTCCCGCCCTACGGTCTTTTCCGAGGCTCAAACCCCTTTCCTTCTTCCTGTTGGATAGACTAGGTCAACGGATTCGGCACCGTTACAAGCCGGGATGCCCCCTCGGTGTTGCCATAGTAGTCCGTGGTCACGAGGGTGATGATGTACGTTCCAGCGACCGCATATGTGTGAGTGGCTATCACGCCGCTCCCGGTCGCCCCATCTCCCCAATCCCACGCGTACGAGGCGATCATCCCCCCCGGGTCGATGAAACCGGCGTCCACGGTCACTGTGTAGTCGATCACCGTTACAACGAAGTCGACGAACACGGGATAGATGTGCACCCAGAATTGCGCTGTATCCTGGAGGCCGATGTTGTCCGTGACCGTGAGCGTGATTGGGAATAAGCCGATGCTCGAGTAAGTGTGGTCCGCGGTCATTCCGGTCGCGGTGGAGCCGTCCCCGAAATCCCACACATACGAGACTATCATCCCATTCGGGCTGTATGACGTGGACCCGTCCGCATGGACGGTGTAAATATCGCTCTGATGGATGGTGAGTACGTAGTCCGCTTCTGGCGGCATACCCAGGATGGGGTCTGTGACGATCGCGTAGGTGCCCTTAGGTCCGTTCGGCACCGCCGTGATGTCATAGATGCGATCCTTCGCCATGATGACCGGGCTCGTGTACACTATCCCGGTCGGGTATGCGTCAGAGGCCGCGAACCTGATGTGCTCTTTTGACACCTCGATGGGCACGCCGTTCGAGTTGTCGGAGACCTGCATGACCATCCACTTCAGACCGAAGTTCTCGATGCGCCAAGAGTATTGGCCGTATTCGGGAGCTGTGAATGTCCAGGTCCTTGCGCTCGCGCCGGGACCATTGTCCCCTCTTGTGACGACATGATCACTACCAGCTACGAGCGGCATAAATCCAACGACCATCATGATTGCGCAGAGAAATGCCGCTCCAACGGTCCCCTTCGCCATGCTAATCCTCCCACTGACTAGGCTCAAAGACAGACTGTGTGCTATAAAGTTCTTTCTCGATTCCATGACACGATTAACACCGCTACGGCGCGCATCGCCTTTCCTCCCCTGTGGGCTTTTCCCGTTCGCGCTGTCAGGCGCGTGGTTTGTTCAGCGCGTGGGCGACTATCAGGGGCAGCGCCCAAAGGCAGAGGAACGCAGGACCAGATGCGTAGAAGACCAGCAAGAAGACGCTCTCCAAGACATACCCCAGAAGCGAGATGGGCAGATAGAGCAGATAGAGCGTCAGGGCGATTATCGCGACCCACTCCAATGACCTGAGAGTTCCGATAAGGATGGTGCCTGAGCGTTGCCTGTCATTGTCGACGCGAAGTCCGCGGATCACGAAGACGATGCTCGCGACCATGAGCACAATGCCTATGAAGCCAATGATTCCTGAGAGGGCGCTCAGCCAGGAGATATCGCGAAGATCATGGCTGGGATCATATATGCGCTCCCAGATGAAGACATCTAGGACGGAAGACAAGATGAGAAGAACGTATCCCAGCAAAGCCGCGGTCCACCCCTTTTTGTACAGTCGTCGCGTGCTCGTAGGCGAGGTTGAGAAGTCTGGAGTACTCGACTGTTCCTGAGATGGCATAACTTGCGACTCATATGGCGTGTAAGACACCGTTCCCCCGGTTCCCGATGGCCTTTGCTTCCCTATGGTCTTTTGCGAGGCGTATCCAGATGCAGAAAACGGTGGAAAATGTACGTTTTGCGACCGTGCCAGATGTTTGAGTGGACCCTGTGGGAACGTTACCCAAACTTAGCCAGATGTCTTTTTTCCAAATTCAATCAGCTGCGATTGAGCCAAGACCCAACCCCTTCCTTTTGCCTCTTCGCAGGCAACACGATCGATCATCTAGGATTGGGCTGAGGCAGGGAACGGTCTCTGAGCATTGTATTCGAACAGCACCAAGCGGCAAGATACGCAGCGGTAAGCGGGCATGTTGAAAACGCTGCTGTACCATTTGTCTGCACGAAAGGCCAACTCCTCGCCGCCGAGGTAGTTTGTCTTGACGGTGCTGCTCCACCTCAGTCCCGAACCTCCCAAAGACATGATGCCGAACGTATAGCCTTCCTCCATTTCCTGCCTGCACTTCGGACATTGCACCTCAATCCCACCTGACTCAGGATGAAATGCGGTCGTATTAACCTTCCTTAGGGGCCTTTCCGAGAATCATGGTGGACCCTGTGGGATTAGGGACCGTGAAACTGACTGGCTGACACTTGAAAACGCCCCTCCTGGGGCACCTTCGCCGAGGAGAAGAATCGAGAGATAACCAAACCCTTTTCGTTCTCTTTTTGGCTCCGATATGGGACGAAAGTTTGTGTGAGATAGGCATCGAAAATCATTCATAAGATGACTGGAGGACGCCGAACATTATATTAGATATAATGGCGTCTAGGCAGGCAGGTGGGGGATTACTAATGACAGATTTGGGACATAGCAGCAAGTAGAAGGAGGAAGAAAATGAATTCAGAAAAAAAGACCGTAACAACTTTGGAAGATCCGAAGATAAACATCAAGACAAAGCTTGCAGGATTATGGGTAGTTTTAATGTTTTTCTATTTGTATAATGATGTTTTTACACTTCATCGGCCGGGATTTATAGAGGGAATACTAGCGGAAGAAATAGAAGGTACACAATTTAATCAAGCATTTTTGTTGGGAGCTGCAATAATAATGGCGATTCCGAGTGTTATGGTCTTCCTGTCCCTGACATTGAAGGCTAAAGCGAATCGCTGGGCAAACATCATCGTAGGTATATTCTATGGTGGTCTTTTGCTCTTTACAATACCAGGAGGAATTTGGGCTTATTATGCATTGTATATGATTGTAGAAGCTGTGTTTATTGCACTAATTGTCTGGTATGCATGGAAGTGGCCTAAACAGGAAGAAAGGCGAGTCGTGGCAACTTAAGCGTTGCACCCGCCCGCCTTTCCTCACCTATGGTCTTTTCCGAGGAATAATTATTTCGATTGTAGAATTTAAATGGACCCTGTGGGATTTCATTCCGAACACCTGGCCTTTCGGCAATCAGCACGAATTGAATCTACGGACGCAACAGCATAGACACGGTCTATCTCATCTAGAGCCGCAGCCGATCTTGCTCGGACATAGTATCGCTGAGTCGTTGACACCGTCGCATGACCCATAGCCTTGCTTACATGGTCCATGCGTGCTCCTTTGTCGAAGGCATTCTGACCGTAGCTTCTCCGGAGCTTCCGAAAGTCAAACCGCAGCCCTAGACTTCTTTCGACATCGCATTTCACATTATGCAAAGCGTTATCAGGCCACTGTTCGACCCCTGACTTGGTGAATCTTGGCACCAATGGCAAATCCCTACCGTCTTGGATGCCGCGCCGTTTCAACTCTCGAGCTCGAAGACCCATGAAATCAGCCACAAATCCTCGACCTGGCGAACATACTCTAACGGTCCGCGGATCCGCCCATGCATTCTCACCCTTAGGATGATAGACCGTCAGCTCCCAGTAATTCTCCGAGTAGTCGCTCCTATTTGCCAGTCTAATCTCCTTGGGCCGCGTGCCAGTGAATCCGCAGAAGACAGCATGGCCAAAGACACCAAGAGCATTCAATGACCTATCAGCAGCTTCCTCAAGGGCTACAATCACAGCAGCCAACTCCTCTTCATCGAATGACGACTGAGGAATTGTCGGCTCTCGAGGTCTCTTCAGCTGCTTTTTCCTCACCATACGGTCAATGATATTGTTGTCATTATACGCGAGGAAATTGCCCAGGTGTTGAAGCAGTTTCTTTTGGTAACCAGGTCCAAGCGGTCTGGTGCGCAGGCCATCCTTAGCATTCATCCAGTCAACGAATGCACCGATTTCGAGCTGCCCAATCTTATTAGGATTCATGGTGCCAACCAAATTCCTAGACTTCAGCAATAGCAGCACTTCATGAATGTAGGGTAGCTTTCTCTCAATCTCGACAAAGGTGGATTCCGCGTATGCATGTCGGACGTCTCTGAGATAGACCTTTACCTCTGCTAGGAACGGATAACGGCCCAATGACCGCGCCACTCCCGCCTTCGGCCCGGGTCTATGCTTCCGCGCGTTGCGTCTGCTCCCCTGCCCCGATCTGGGTTCACAATCGGGTTCATTCTGTCCCTTGCGGTCCTGAGTTGTCCCAACCTCAGGACCGCGCAGCAAATGGTTGTTCGGGACGTTAACACTATCGCCCACTAGACAATCGTTTGTCTCCCCGGACCCTTCTTGCAGAACGCTCAAATGACCCTAGTCCTAGGCGCAAAGGCTCACAACCTCCAAACCTGCTCTTTCTGCTCATCCTACTAGGGCCACGAGGCCACGCTAATAATCTGCTTATGCTGTTTCTGCTCTTCCTGCTTGCCTTCTCTTCACGAGCCTTACGCTCTAGAGAAGTTAATGCAATCCCCGCACATAATTCTTGCGCTGGACGCGACCGCCAGTAAGACTAGATTAGACTCAGAGTCTACAGTCTATGATCTGTAGTAATAGATATTCAGAATCTTCTTCTTTCACCTTTTCCACGTAAGGTCTTTTCCGAGATTCAAGCCCTCTTCATCTTCTTGCTGAGGAACAAACCGACCTGATTCCTCCCGTGGAAAAGTAGTCTACTTCCTCAATGCCGAACACATCCTTCTCTACAAGTGATTCGGTTTTCACAATAGCGACGCCCACGATGACCTCTCTATCCGGTCTCCTAGAAAACTCTCTAGGTATTGAATCTCCAGCATGCCTCTCTGTTACCAGGAAGAACCTCGGATTCTCATTCGGGACTAGTGATTCAATGACGAAGTATCTCTCCCCGTTCACATCGTAGATGGCCTTTCTGATTATGCCCCGGATAAGGCTGTATTTGCCTGGGTACTTCGTCTCATTGAGGTCCGTAGTGATTTCGACGTCAGTTCCAACAATCGAAGGATACTCCGCAAGCTCCAAGGCAGCATCTCCATCGACGAATCGTCTTTCCTCTCTTATGGTCTTTTCCGAGAGGGACCAACAGAGTGAGTGGATTAGGCCGACATCGAAACCATCAGTACTGGCTAGATTTCAATCAGGCGGAGTTGAGAATTGGGAGAACGCACCAAACCCCTTGCCCTTTTTCCAACATAGGGGCATTACCCCTCTACAAAGCCTTTTGTTCCGCAGAAGGGATTGGGGGATCAATGGCTCTCGATGACCTGTCCGAATCGATGGAGAGACTAGCCAACTTCATGGACAAGACATTCCTGAGGGGAGCGGAGACTAGGGCCTTGAGGAAGAAGATCGACGAGGCAAGAAGAGATAAAAGGCAGGACGACTTGAAGAAGCTCCTAGTTGAAGTGAGGAGCTACTTCGAAGGCTGGGGAGGAGGCTACTACGATGTCCTCTTCTGCAAGGAGAACAACAACATCCCTGAGGGAATGACGACCGAATACGCGAACAAGACTTTCAGGGAGCTACTGGGCGAAGTATTCTTCAACCTACTATTCTGGGATTCGGACAGGGAAGAGGCGGCGACAACGTACCACGAGGCTCTCGAAACCTACAACAGAATGCTCGACGACGAACATGAAAGGTTTCTCAAGAAGT
>MGWC01000004.1:14483-16081 GCA_001800815.1 Euryarchaeota archaeon RBG_19FT_COMBO_56_21 | reverse complement strand
AGCCTCCCCTGGGCGAATCCTATCATTTTGACTCCGAATGGTTCAGAGAATGGTCGGACCTGGGCAAGCTACCCGCTGATTCTGGTACAAAGGAGGTGTGATGGCATGGGATACTACATGCGATTCGTTGTCACCGACAAGAAGGGTCTGGATCTTCAGCTCATCGAGAAAGGTCTGAAACAGTCGGATACTGCCTACACCATCGCGAACAGACGATCAGACAGGAACATGGGTGACATCATCTATGGTGGTGAAACCCTCGGGCAGATTGAAATCAACGGCCCCGGGGACTCACTGTTCAGCGAAGAGTTACAGGAGCTGAAGGAGTTCGCAGAGGAAGCACATGGAAGACAGTTGAAGAAGGTTCTCGATTGCCTGAACAGAGCGAAGCTCATAGTCGCTGTCCAGGTTCTCTTCCAGGAGAAAAATCCCGAGGCTACCCTTGAACGACTTGGTCCCCTCTGGCAGTGGCTGTTCATGAACCGCGATGGACTTCTACAAGTGGATGGGGAAGGTTACTACAACGGCAAGCCCGAACTAATCTTCGAGGTTGAGTAGTCCCGTATGAACATGAGTCTTCATCGATGTCTTTCCTCCCCTATGGTCTTTCCTCCTATGCAACACAAGTCTTGTTCTGTTCCGCATCCTCGATGAAAAGAAGTGCCAGTTGAAGGACGTCAGCCTCCTTACGACACTCAAATGGTTGACTCAGGGATTCGGGCGAATTCGTCTCAGTCTGACTTCGATGGTCCGAGGGTACTGCCGTCCATAATTGTCGAAATCAAAACACCAGACTCCCGTCTTTCTTACTTTCCATTTAACCGAATATGACGATTGTCCACTGAATTCCTTATCGACCCTCCCCTCCGATCTGTCACTGCACGACTTCGCATAGTCCTTCTCTGTCATTATGTAGCAGTCGAAATCTTGTTTGTTTTTCTCTTTCATGATCCCTTCAACAACATCGCCTTTTGAGAGTGTTAGAGAGATGGCCTCATCACGTTCGACTTCCACAATCCCATCGAAGACCGTTTCTTCGGTCTTCCGGTCTTCATCTTTACCAAGCTTGACAAGGACCTTCTTCAAACGGTCGACTACCTGAGCGTATTCGTCGGACTTGAACACGCGGTAATCCGTTATGTTCTTCACGAAGAGAGGGAGCTCGGTGTTCTCCTCCCGAAAGACGTAGACCGGCTTTGATGCCATGTGCGCCGCCCCGATTTCGGCGTTCACGATGTCCCGCGTCGTCCCCACATTGTCTACGTTGCGAGTCCACAGGACAACCACCATTCTCGAATCGCGAATGTTGTCTCTGATCTTCTCTGGTAAGGACCTCCCTTCCATTTCGAACTCGGCGAAGAAATGAGTGAATCCCATGTCCTCAATCGCTATCCGACATGCATCAACTAGCCTCGTATCAGCGGAGGCGTGTGAACAGAAGACGTCGACCACGAGAAGGTAGAAGCGTGTCCAACAATTCAATCTTGCTGTTCAAGTGATTCTGAGCAGTCAGCATTCCCAACAATCGAGTATCTCATTCCAAGACGAGCACACCCAAGCCTCCCACGCCAGCCTGACAGCCTTCCTTCGACAGACTT
>MGWC01000004.1:14069-14405 GCA_001800815.1 Euryarchaeota archaeon RBG_19FT_COMBO_56_21 | reverse complement strand
AGTCCTCCTTGGCGCAGTCGCCGCGGTGTCCAACGAGTCCGGCAAGACTGGGGCCTTCGTCGGCGGCGTTGTCATCATCGCATTCGCAATTCTCGAGGTCCTGAACTGGGCCAAGTGGGCCAAAGGTCAAGGCTAGATCAGTCGGATTGCTCGCGGAGCTGTCTATCGACGAATCCACAGCCAGAATGCGACGACAGCAAGGAACACCACTAGCACTGCTACCCATTCAATGTTGAATTGGACTCCATTCTTCAGCAGTTGCACGAAGAAATAGTAGACCAGAGCAATCATAGCCAGGAGACAAAGAACCATCCATACAGTTATGCGGGGCCTGGG
>MGWC01000004.1:0-14021 GCA_001800815.1 Euryarchaeota archaeon RBG_19FT_COMBO_56_21 | reverse complement strand
CGTACCCCCTCTTGATTCGGATTCGCCAGCCTAAAGGCACCAGCCTCTCCTCACAAGAAATGGTACTCGCTCCGATTTCTATCGAATCTTACAATTCTTTCTCAGGATATCGGCCCGCACTAGTCGCTCCAACGTATCCATATCTCTCAAGGAATCACATTCCGAGGCAAGACCTTCGTAAGGTTCAAGACAATCAATACAGACCCACAGGTCACACATCGGAATCAAGAGGTCCAACTCCAGATCTCGCTTACACCCATCACAAATGACCGTTTCAATTCCCCCAACTGTCAGCCCAGCCCAGTCCACCACGAGAAGAACAGGGCTTCCAACAAGCATCTAGCCAATCAGGCGGTTCTGAATACGACTTGACCCAATCATCAGCAGACAATTCTGTATCCTTTCGACGGACCAGCCCCACGAATTCCCATTTGATTTCCGATCCGGGTTCCACTCCGCCCTCAAGATTCGTTTGAATTGTGCTTGTGCGCTTTTTCAAGTCGACGGCACCACAGTCAGCCTCTCGAATCAAATCGCGGCTAATCGAATAGGAACGCTTGCCATAGTACCATAGGACCGACTCCGTCAGGAGCCTCTTGATAGGCCATGAATGGACATGCCGGTAATCCGCATCCGAGGCGTACTTAGCGACATACTTGCTGACATACCACACCACTTTCTCAATATTCCTCTCGGCCGTTCCTGGCGTCAATGCAAGGACATCGATCCAACCATAGCTCCACGCATCCTCAAAGACCCGTTTGTCCTCGAGACGCCACTTGGAACCAGCGTCCTGGAAGATCGACCAGGAAAAGCCTTCGAAGCAGAGGATGGCGTGGAAATGCGGCCAACCTGACTCATGTGACTCCCAAGAGCGAAACACGCGAATCTTCGCCCCCGCCACACTAGCCTTTTCACCATTGTCGTCGGACAGGACTAGGCAGTGCTTTCGCAAGTTCGCCAGAAACATGTTGAACCAGTATCCCAGATACTGCCACGCATACTCCAAATCATGTTCAACCAGACCCGGGTCTATTGTCCCTGTCACATATACGGCACTCGTCGTCTTCAACCGCTGCCCTCTCTTGGTGTAATCAAGAATCGAGGCTCCTATCTCACGAAGATGCCGACTGATACGGTAGGCGTCCACGTCATTGCCACGTTTTCGCGCCTTATGCGCCTGATATTCAATGGCACCATTTGGATCCGTCTTCTTCAGAACCAGGTAGTTATCGTCCGAAACCCACTCCTGATATAGCCAGATGCATTTCTCGCGATCCAAAGATTTGTTGAGATCCAACTTCCCTTTGACCAGGTTCAATCGGACCTCGTTGAAGTCATTGGTGAATTCCGAGACCCATACGCCGTCGGTTAGCGAATGACGCCAAACAGACCCTTCACCGAACTCGGAGGATAAAGAAGAGGAAGAAGTTTGTTGGGACAGGGGAGAAATCAATTCCGGCTGATTGAAAATTGGCCAGTAATGCGAAGAATGGACCCTGTGGGATTTGAACCCACGGCCTCTTCCTTGCGAAGGAAGCGATCTGCCGCTGATCTAAGGGCCCTTGTGATGCGCATGCAGAATCCGAGAAGCTATTTCTACCTTTCCTTGGAGACTATTCTTAGTATGTTGTCCACGGTCTGACCGGACTGGCCAAGGTATGCCCTCGCGTCCAGGGCGGCATCCAGCTCCTTCTCACTTAGCTTCGAGCTCACGCTCTTGATGTTCATTAGATACGACTTGAAATCCTCACATGCCCGCTGAGACTCCATGCTGCACGCTCTGATCATCTCGTGCGCCTCCTGCCTGCCTACTCCCCTCTGGACAAGTGCCATCATCACGGACTCTGCCATGATGACGCTCCCCGCGCGGGCCAGGTTCCTCTCCATCACGGTGGAGTTCACAACGAGCCCTGCGAACAGCTTGTCCATCTTGGCAAGCATGTCGTCAACCAGTATGAACGAATGAGGAACGAAGAATCTCTCCGCGGAGGAGTTGGTCAGATCCCGTTCGTGCCACAGGATCGCACTCTCAAATGCTGGCGAGACGAATCCTCTCACGATCCGCGCGAGTCCGCAGACGTTCTCGGCTGTGACAGGGTTCCTCTTGTGCGCCATGGTCGAACTGCCTACCTGCACCTTGTCGTCGAAGGGCTCGGCAACTTCAGCAATCTCTCCCCTCTGGAGGTTCCTGACCTCAGTGGCGAACTTCTCGATAGAGGTCGATATGTTCGCGAGGACGGATATCAGCTCCACATATCGGTCCCTTGCGACAATCTGCGTAGGACCCTCCTCGATGCCCAGTCCGAGCTCCTTCATGACCTCCTTCTCGATGTCGAGCGATTTGGGTCCGAAGCCCGCGCCCGTCCCGACCGCGCCGCTCATCTTGCCGACAAGCACGCGTTTGGAGCACTCCGTAAGCCTCTCCTGATGTCTGTGGACTTCGAGTGCGAAGTTGGCGACCTTGAGCCCGAAAGTGATGGGAAGGGCATACTGTCCGTGCGTCCGCCCGACCATGATCGTGTTCCTGTGCTCCTTCGCCCTCTTGGCTAGCGTCTTCTTGAAGGAATCAAGGGCCGCCTCGAGCATCGCCATCGCGTCCTTCATCTGGAGTGCCTGGGCGGTGTCGAGTATGTCGTTCGAAGTAGCCCCTACATGCACGTATTTGCCGCTCTCGCCCGCTTGTTCGCTGAGGGCGCGTATGACCGCCGTTATCTCGTGGTTGATCTGCTGGTCGATCTCACGGACACGGTCGAGCTTGACGTAGCGCGTAGACGCGGTCTTCTTGATGATGTCGGCATGGTCCTGCTTGATGTTGCCCACTTTGGCCTGCGCCTGTGCTAGGGCCGCCTCTACATCGAGGAGCTTCTGCAATCTGGTCTCCTCGTCGAATAACCGCTTCATATCGGGGCGGCCGTACCTGAAATCGAGTGGGCAGACTGGCATCCTCTGTTCCCCGGAGTAGATGCAGGTGAGGGAATTAATCCTTTTGTGGGGGTAGGCGGGGCCTCACTAGCCACGACGCAACCAGAACGAGGCATATGAGCAGGAACCCGAAGAAAGCCATCAGCAGATCTGGTAGCCACTCAGAAGGCTCCTTGGCGTAGAACGATGCGGACAGAAGGATAATAACTGCACCGAGGACAATCACGCCAAAACCGATGCGAGAGCGCCACGGAGTCCTCCCGAACTCCGCAACGGCGGCCGATCCCCTAGGAGGAACTACTGCGGGCGCAACTGGGTGTGTATGGCGCGCACTGACGGTCCTCATGCGTGCTCTCTAGGGGGAGGATGGTATAAGCACTCTACCAGGGAATGCCCAGCTGGGCTTGGCCAATGTGCCCCTACCAGCTCGATGTATCAGTTATCATCCCTGATAACCTGACGGGAACTGCCTTAAATCACGCATCTCCTTGATTGTCGTGAGCGTCATGATAGTGCGCGAGCAGTCCTCTAAAGATGTCTCTAGACTTCTGGCTGACGATTACTCCCAGAAGATCCTAGTCAGTACCTACGCCAGCCCCATGTCTGCACAGAAGCTGAGCAAGATATGCCAGATACCAATAGCTGCGTGCTACAGGCGGATACACGAGCTGGAACAGGCCGGTCTCATAGCCGTGGACCGCGAGAAAGAGGTCTACAAGGGTCGCAAGGTCAGGCTCTACAAGTGCAAGCTCCGCTCAGCTACGATCAAGTTCAATAATGGCAGATTCGCCGTGAAGTACGAGTGCGAGCCTGAGAACAACGGCGCTGACGAACTCCCTCCTCCGGTGACCCCTGAGCCGATGGGCCCGGCCCAATAGACACGGCCCCAGACTACCTTCTATCTAGTTCGTTGTTGACGACGGTCACGCAGTGGTCCGCGTGATAGCTCATCGGGCCCAGGGAGAGCTTCTTGGGCTCGTATCTCATGAGGATCTCTTCCTCGACCGCGGTCAGGTCCTGATCGTCTCCTAGCACGAAGGTGACATCCTGAGCCAGAGGCACCTTCCTTATGTCATCCCCGTCCTCCTTGAGGTAGTACACCTTCGACTCCTTGGAGATGTTCGACAGGACCTCCTCGTAGCTGCGCTCCGACACGAAAATGCCAGGAGAGCACTTCCTCTCCCCCTCGCCCTTCTGGAGCAAGGCGTTCCTTATGAGGGCGGCCGTGCTGCGCTCGTCCGGGTTGAGGTACTTGACCTCCGACCCGTTGATCCTGATGGTCTTGGGCGGGTTCGGCTCCCCCAGCAGCATGAGAGATATCTCGACATCCCGCCTGATACCATGCGACAGGAAGAAGGCCGAATTGACGCACCTCAGCAGTATGTCCAGTCTTCCGGTTGAGCCGCACAGGTCGTCCAGCTTGAAGTCCGCCGATGTGATGGCCCTGTGGCCGATTACAATGAACCTTCTCAATAGAATCACTCTTCCGTGGCCATTCCTGAGCCTTTCATCTGCTTCATAAGCTGTCTGCGAATCTTGCGGTTGCCCATGAAGCCCTTGATGGCCTTCCTGGACATGCTGTACTGCTTCAGGAGCTCCCGGACATCCTTCTGGGAGGTCCCGCTGCCTCTGGCTATCCTCATCACCCTCGATGATTTGATCTCCTTCGGGTTCTCGAGCTCGTGGTCGGTCATGGAGTCCATGATGACCCTCCATCTGGCGAGCCGCTCCTGGGTCTTCTCCATATCCTGCTCCGCCAAACGGTCGCCCAGGCCTGGCAGCATGGAGGCGATCTTCTTGAGCGGTCCCATGCCTTGCAACATCTCCATCTGCTCGTACATGTCCTTCAGGGTGAACTTGCCGGACATCATCTTCTTGGTGATCTCCTCCGCCTTCTCCTCGTCGACCACCTGCTCGGCCGCCTCGATGAGCGACTTGATGTCCCCCATGCCAAGAAGCCTGCTTATGAACCTGTCCGGGTCGAACCTCTCCAGGTCCTCCAGGTGCTCCCCGACCCCTATGTAGCATATCGGGGCTCCGGTCTCTGCGATCGCGCTCAACGCCCCTCCGCCCTTGGCTGTTCCATCGAGCTTCGTCAGAACAACGCCAGTGAGGCCGACAGCATCGTGAAAGGCCTTCGCCTGCGGGCCTGCCTGTTGCCCCGTCTGAGCGTCCAGGACAAGAATCTTGTTCTCGGCGTCGACCGCCTTCGCGACGTCCTTGATTTCCTGGATGAGTTCGTCCTCCAGCGAGTGCCGGCCTGATGTGTCGAAAATGATGACATCGTACCCTTCGAACTCCTTCATCGCCTTCTTGGCGATCTTTACAGCGTTCTTCTCCTTGGGGTCTCCGAAAACAGGTATGTTGAGTTTCTTGCCGATTGTGTTCAGCTGGTCGTACGCCGCCGGCCTGTGGACGTCGGCTGCGACGAGCCCGACCTTCATGCCGCGCTTATGAAGCTCCCTGCCGAGCTTCCCCGCGGTCGTCGTCTTCCCCTGGCCATATAAACCCACCATGAGGATCCTCTGGGGCTTCGCCATTATCTCCTTCGGCTTCCCTACTAGCTTGACGAGCTCTTCATAGACGATCTTGATGACATGCTCCCTCGAGCTCATCCCCGCGGGGGGCTTCTCGGTGAGGGCACGTTCCTCGAGCTCCTTCGTCATCTGCAGTACGAGCTTGACATTGACGTCTGCCTGCAGGAGAGCCCTCTGTATGTCCTTGACGACCTCCTTGACCAGTTTCTGATCGACATGCGACGCGTTCGCTATCTTCTTGATAGCATTTTTCAGAGACTGGCCAAGACCTTCGAGGACCATGTTAGTCGCTCTTCCGCTTAAGCAGGGGCATCAGATAAATAGGTTGCGCGCAAACACTCATAGCTACAAAAAAAGGGAAGGGAAGGGCTAGCCTTGTCAGAAGGGATGGGATGCACTCTAACAACTAGCCCAAAATTTCCCGAGTCATATATTGGTGGAGTGCTATATGAATATTTCGAAGTGGCCCTTAAATAGAAATCCTCGCCCAGCACTCGCATCCGACGGAGGCCGGTATATAAAGCGAGAACGTCGCCTTCCGCTACTGGCGAACCCCTCCGTTTCACCTAGTTCCGATGCAGGTTACATGTACCCTGATTTCTGCAGGACCATAATGTCTTCTGTGCTGAGCTTCTCCCCCGACCGGAACTTCTGGAAGATTTCATCGGCCTCTTTCTTGGCAGAGGTGTCGTCCTTCTCCTTGCGGGCCTTCCGGGTCCTGTCCCTAATCCCCGAGATGATCTTGTCGAAATCGTGCACCTGACGGATGTGCTCGATGTGCTCCCTGTGCTGCTCGTCCGCCGCGAGCTTGGTCTTTATGAACTCCTCCTGGGCGGAATCGGCCTCCTTCCGGTGCTTGTCTGCCTCATCGTAGAGCTTCAGCATGCTGTCGTGCTCAATCTGGGCCTTTTCGGCCAGCTCGGACACCTTCCTGTGGAAGTTCTCTGCGTTGTCCTTGGCATCTCTGGCGTCCTTCTCGGCCTGCTTGACCTCTGAGAACTGCTCTATCTCCTTCTCCATAGCCCCTATCTTGTTGGAGAGTTCGGAGATCTCCTCCACCAGCACGCGCTCCTTGTCCGTGCTCAGGACGGAGGTCATGTGCTTCTTCTCGAGCGCCCTTAGCTCCGCCTTGAACTTGCGCAGCGAGAGGCCGCTCTTGGGCATCTTCTCGCGCCTCAAGGCCATCACCTTGGAGCTGAGGTCGTTGAACTTGTGGTTCCATTCGTCTCTCTGCGCCTTGGCCTCCCGGACCTCGGCGTTCAGCTTGTCCCTCATGTCGCGCCTAGCGTTGGCCTCGTCGATGAACTTCCTCACCTGCGAGTTGAGGTCGTCCCGCTTCTCCGCCCACTCCTTGGTCTTGTCGTTCAGCTCGTCTCGGAGCTTCTTGTGCCTCTCAGCATCGGCATTGTGCCTAGCTCGTTTCTCTTCGAGGTCACCAATCAGCTCGGCCATTCGACATCAACGCCTTCAGAACACATCTGGACGCGGGATGGACAATAATGGGTGGTGTTTATATCATTTTCTGTGCTGAGGATGTTCTTTCTGATGGTTGGCCTCCGGGAATGTGTCCTCCTGGGATGGTTCCAAGCTATGAGGACTTGGGCGCGATCCTAACGCCTAGCGCGAACTTGACTCGCTTGAGCTGGTAACGCCATTCTCGATTTGTGTAATCAAGCATGATTTCCGTAGCGACATAGGTATAAGCCCTCGCGGCCGTAGAATCCGATTGGAAACCACTCATCTGGCTACCTGAAAGGCTGCGCACCATGGCTGAGCGAGTCACACGGAAACTGAAGGCAGAAGACGAGGTCGAGAATGACGCACCAGCTGCGCCGCTCTCGGAAACCAAGAAGGTCAGACGGGTGAGGAAGGTAGTGCCACCTCAGTGCATTGTGTCTCAACCTGTTCCGGAGCAGCCAACGGAAGCCCCTCCGGTCGTCGAGGCCCCGGAACCCGCGATCCCGACGGATGAGCCGCAGGAATTCAAGTGCATGAAATGCGGGTGCACACTCGAAGCGCACACCGAAGAGTGCCCTATCTGCGGGGAACGTTATGTCGATCTGCCGAAGGACCTCTTGGCTGAGCATGAGAAGGCCGAGAAGAACAATTCCGAGAGCCGTGACGAACTCGCGAGCGACGTCGAAGGCGATGCCCCTTGCGTCCTTTCTGACGCGGACGAGGGTGTAATAGCCTTCCTCGAGAAGGACCCCAAAGCATTCGAGGTGGCGCTGATCTGCAGCGAATGCGGGACCGCCCTTGAATTTGCGATCGACAAGTGTCCCCTATGCGGTTCCGACATGGAGAATCCAGATGCTGGCCTCGTGGGCCTTGTATCGGAGATGACATTCGATGGAGATGCCTCGGAAGAGATCGATTGCCCTCAATGTGGCGCCCGCGTCAGACTCGCCAAGGGCAAGTGTCCCGAGTGCAAGGAATCGATAATGCGTTCCGACCCGAACGGCAAATCACGCAGGCTTGACCCAGTCATTCACGGAGATAACGTGGTCTTCCTCCACTTGGACGTCGAGGCCGGTGAGCTAAGCTATCTCCAGAGGGCGATCAAGAAGGAAGGGTTCGAGAAGCAAACCATCCGCCTGGAGGCTACGTAGAGGATCCTGGAGGTGTTGCTAGAATGGACACATTTGAGAAATTCCGGATGATGCTTGACCAATACTCCTCCCAGATTCTGAAGCTGACGAGCCCGCAGGCGATGAACGCCCTCGAGCTCAGCGACGCCCTCGGGATACCCATCGCCGCGTGCTACAGGCGCATCAGGGCCCTCAAGGAGGCGGGTATCCTGCACGAAGAGGGGAAGGTCGTTTCGATCGGCGGGAAGCTCGTGGCGAGCTACAGGTCGTCCGTGGAGAGCGCCGAGGTGATTCTCACAGACGGTCGCCTGAGAGTGGTGATCAAGACGGCCGATGATCAGGATGCGAGCGAGATGCCGCTGTCCGAAGAGGCATCGCTATTGCATTGGGTAGCAGGGGACAACGGCAACGACGAATAGGATTCTGACCTAGGTCCCTGCTTTCTCAAGGTTGTCAGCGCGTCTGGCGTACATGCGCGACTCGTTCTCGAAGAGCTTGTTCTGCTCGAGGAACTTGGCAGCCTTGGTCCTGAATTTCGCAGCCTTGGCGCCCTGAGCGGCCGCCTTCGACTCGTTCCTGCGGACCACCTCTTCCTCCTTCGCCGCTTTGCGCTCCATCTGGGCGATCTTGGTCCTGAGCGATTCTGGGCTGAGCTCGGTCTTGCCAGTTGCCGCGCCAGAGAGCTCGGACTCGTACTGCTTGGAGCGCTCCTTGAAGTCCTTCGCCCGATCCTTGTGGACCCCTCCTTTCTCCCTGAAAGCAACGGCCTTCTCGGAGCACTTCTGGGCCTTGGCCTCGTTCGCCTTGTACTTGTGAAAGAACTTCGCGGCCTTGTGCCCGAACGCATGCGCCTTCTTCCTCAGGACTGCGACATCCTGATATGCCTCTCGTTCCGCTCTGTTCGCCCTTGCGGCCTTGATCTGGTCATCCTGATCCTGCTCCGAGGGCTCCTTCACAGGTGTAGCCTGTGCCGCTGCTGGGGGTGCAGTTTCCGTCCTTGTCGGAGCCTGCTCGACAGCGGGCTTCGCTGGCTGTTGCTGAGAAGAGGTCTTGGAGAACTCCGTCCTTGCGAGGAAGGAATCAATGTCCGCGTCTGTGCGCTTCTGGAACTCCTTGCGCTTCGAAGGGTCCTCCTGAGTTCCCATTGACAGTCACCTAGCTTCGGATTCGCCTTTGGGATGATAAGGCTATCGTTCGAATTGGCCGAATCAGATAATAAACAGCAGGCCATTGAAATGGGAGTATTATCTAGGAGCACAATGTTAACTTCCTGGCCTCGAGGTAATCGTGTGGCATTGGACAGGGCGCCCGAGTATCCAGCATTCCGCGAAGTGAGCATGGATGATAGGGATTGGATCACCCGCCTTTTCGATCAGTATCCAACTGAAATCAGTGAGAGGACTTTCGGATCCATCTTCATCTGGCGAGACTATGAGGACAGGTCCTTGCTCTCGAGATTCGAGGATCACTTGCTGATCTCGTGGAGGAAAGAGAAGTTCGGCAGGATGATCCTTGCACCAGTCGGACCAGGACCGGCGGAGGTCATCCAGAAGCTCACCAGTCCCGCGCTGTTGCCCGTGCTCGCGTTCAATGGCGTCTTTGGAATCGTCGAACCGCTTGCGGCCGACCTCAGGCCCAAGGGGTTCAATCCCCAATCCGTCAGGGACGAATGGGACTACATCTACCTCAAGGATGATCTGGTGAAGCTCGTAGGCCCGAAGTATCACACGCAGCGGAAGGAAATGAAGAAGGCTGCATCATCTCTCAAGCGGGAGTATCTCCCAATGAGCAGCGAGCTAAGGGATCAGTGCTTGGAGCTACAGGAAACCTGGTGCGACATCAAACACTGCACAAACGACAATCTCTCAGAGGCAGAGGACGTCGCCCTCAAGGAGGCGCTGCTCAACTACGACTCTCTCGGGTTCATCGGCGGTGTCGTCACTGTCGATGGGAAAGTGCAGGCGCTCTCAATCGGCGAGAAGCTCAACTCCGAAACCGCGGTCGTCCACTTCGAGAAGGCCAACCCAGATATGCGCGGCCTATACCAGGTCATCAACCAGCAGTTCTGCGAACATGCCCTTGAAGGTTTCAAGTTCGTCAACCGAGAGCAGGACGTTGGCGAGCCGGGCCTTAGGAGGGCGAAAGAAGGATATCATCCGCACCATTTCGTCGAGAAGCAGATCCTCCCGTTCAAGTGACGGCTTTCGAGATTTCTGGAAAGGCTTTTTATCAAACTAGTCCGTTGAGGCAATCGAAGGAAGGTATTGGCATGGTCAAATCATGCATACTCGTAAACTGCAAGCTGCTGAAGACCAAGAAGGTCGTCGATCTGGCCAAGAAACAGCCTGGCGTGAAACAGGTGTTCCCGGTGCACGGACGATGGGATATCGCGATCGCAACTGACGATTTGGACTTGAAGAGCATTGCCGAGATAGGCATGACGATCTACAAGGCCGAGGGAGTCGAGATAGTCGAGACCCTTGTCGGTTATCCGGAGGGGTGAGGTGGTCCCATGGTAAGAGCAGTCGTCCTGGTCATGCTAGAGCAGCAGACTTTCGAGGATGCCACCAAGATCAACAAGATCCCGGGAGTCACCGACGGATACCTCGTCTTCGGGCACTACGACTATGTCGCATTCCTAGATGTACCTGGCCTGGAGAAGGTCGGACAGATCGCCGATAGAATCCAGAAGCTGGGGTTCGTCAGGTACGTCGAGACGCTCATCGAGAGGTAAGCGTACTCTCGAAAAACCTTTTGCGGACCCGCTTCGTGACGGGTCCAGTTCTGCGTTTTTCATTCACCGCCGTTTCTACTGGAGTCAGGTCGTCATTCGCGCTGGCCATAGTGCATGTGGGTTCACCAGTGGCCTTTTCGCTGAGTTAACAATTTATATGCGAATCCTAATCTCGCGGCATACCCAAGGTACACTAGTTGGGAGAGAGTAGGATGGTAGACATCACCCTTGTTATCCCGATCGCAGGCTTGGTCGGGTTGGCATTTGCAGGATACCTGACCTGGTACGTTTTCAGAAAGGACCTCGGGACACCCGAGATGCAAGAGATCGGAGACGCCATCAGGCAAGGCGCCATGGCATACATGAAAAGGCAGTACACGACCATCATCGCGATAAGCGTGTTACTGGCGTTACTGATAGCATTCTTGATTGACCCCAAGCCATGGGTGGGGCTTTCTTTCTTCGTCGGCGCAGGCGCGTCCGCTCTGTCTGGCTACATCGGAATGTATGTCAGCGTCAGATCTAACATAAGGACCGCGTCGGCTGCACGCCGCAGCCTCAACGAGGCGCTTGTCACGTCCTTCAGAGGAGGAGCGGTCTCTGGTATGGGTGTCGTGTCGCTTAGCCTTCTTGGCGTGGCCGGCGTTTTCTACATCTTCAACACCGGCATGGATTTCACGATATCAGAGTCGCTCGATTCGGCCATCGGGTTTGCATTCGGTGCTAGCTTCGCTGCCCTGTTCGCGCAACTCGGCGGAGGAATCTACACAAAGGCAGCAGATGTGGGTGCTGACCTCGTCGGCAAGATTGAGGCCGGCATCCCCGAGGACGACCCCAGAAACCCTGCAGTCATTGCGGACCTCGTCGGTGACAACGTCGGTGACTGCGCTGGAAGAGGCGCCGATCTGTTCGAGTCCACCGCGGCCGAGAACATCGGTGCGATGGTGCTAGGGCTGTCGTTGTTCACGTTCTGGACTGAGTTCGTGCCCGCTGGCATGAGATGGTCGGAGGGGGAAGCGCTCGTCTGGATATTCTTCCCGCTAGTCGCGAGGTCGTTCGGGATATTCGCATCGCTTGTTGGTGTTCTGGCTGTGAAGCTAACCAAAGAGGACAAGGACCCTATGGCGGGCATAAACATGGGATACTACATCACATGCGCTCTGGCGGCGGCATTCTTCTTCGTCGCGACAAAGTACATGTTTGGCGACGAATGGCAGTACTTCTTCGGGGCGGGTCTCATCGGTATAGTCCTCAGCATCGTCATCGTCTACATCACGCAGTACTACACATCTGGTTCCTGGAGGCCAGTCAGGGAGATCGCTCAGGCGTCGACGACCGGTCCAGCGACGAATATCATAACTGGTTTGTCAATCGCGATGGAGACGACCGCGATGCCCGTGATCGCGATAATCGTCGCGCTCCTGGGGTCGTTCGGCCTAGGGCAGATGGCGGCTCCTCCAGAGGCCGACGCCACATACAGGCTCATATACGGATTCTACGGCACCGCAGTCGCTACGATGGGAATGCTAGCCACATGTGCATTCATACTTGCGACCGACACATTCGGACCGATCACGGACAACGCGGGTGGCATAATCGAGATGTCGAAGCAGCCCGAGGACATAAGGCGAAGGACCGACAGGCTCGACGCGTGCGGGAACACCACGAAGGCACTCACCAAGGGATATGCCATGGGCAGCGCGGCGCTGGCGGCCTTCTTGTTGTTCGGCGCATACTTCGAGAGAGTCTATATGAAGCTCCACGAGAAGAACCCATCAATCACCCTCGCCGAAGTGTTCAAAGTTGATATCGCCCAGCCTGACGTATTCGTCGGTGGGCTGTTGGGGGCGATGCTCGTCTTCCTGTTCGCGTCGCTGGCTATCAGGGCGGTAGGGAAAGCCGCCCACGCGATGATAAACGAGGTCAGGAGGCAGTTCAAGGCTGATCCGGGCATCATGGAGAGGACATCGAAACCGGATTACGCCAGGTGCGTGGACATCGCGACCAAGGGCGCTCTCAAGGCAATGATCCTGCCTGCACTTCTACCAGTGCTTGTTCCAGTCACATTCGGAATCGTCATGAACTACGCGGGCTACAACGCCCCGCAGGCAGTGGGTGCGCTCCTAATGATTGGGACCATCGCAGGCATAATGGTCGCAAACATGTTCAACAATGGCGGAGGCGCCTGGGACAACGGCAAGAAGTACATCGAGGCTGGGAACTACGGAGGCAAGAAAACCCCGGCTCATGCTGCAGCCGTCGTCGGTGACACCGTGGGTGACCCGCTCAAGGATACCGCGGGCCCATCGATACACGTCTTGGTCAAGCTGCTTGCCACTGTCACGCTGGTCTTTGTGGGACTGTTCGTGGCCGTCTGAGACGGGGCAACAAACCATAAATACGACCACGGGCATCGAGAAGCCCGCGGTTCATTCACTAGAGGACTGACTAGATGTACGTAATGGCATCGAGAGAGGATGTAGTCAGGATACCCCCCAATCTCCTCGGGGAGGACTTCAACAAGCTAGCCGTGCGCTTGACACAGGAGACCTTCCAGAACAAGGTCGAGGGGGACGGCAGCTTCACAGTGCTCGTCAAGAACATAGATCCCCAAGGCGGTGGTCGCATCATTCACGGGGACGGGGCGGTCTATCAGAAGGTTAAGTTCGACGCGCTCATGTTCCGGCCGGCGTTGCACGAGGTGGTCGAGGGCTCGGTCTGCGAGGTGCTCAAGTTCGGCGCTTTCGTCAGGTTCGGTCCGCTTGACGGGCTCCTGCACATAAGCCAGATCATGGATGACAGGATCGACATCGATGTCGATGGCAGAAGGCTCATCGGGAAGGATTCGAAGCGGGAGCTGCGTCTGGGCGACAGTGTCCGGGCGAGAGTGGTCTCCCTCAGCATCAACGAGCGGAGTCCGAGGGAGAGCAAGATCGGTCTCACGATGCGCCAGCCGGGCCTCGGCAAGCTCGAGTGGCTCGAGGAAGAGCGCAAGAAGCGCGAGGAGAAGAAAGAGAAATGAAGATAGAGAGAGCCTGCAAGAAGTGCAGCGCGATCACCGAGGAGGATAAATGCCCGCTCTGCGGAGGGGAGACCTCCAAGGAATGGCAGGGATACGTGGTGATCCTCGACCACAGTAAGTCCGAGATAGCCAGGAGAATGGGCATACATGTCAACGGAAAGTTCGCCCTCAGAGTTCGATGAGTCGTTCCCCAAGAAGGACCTGGTTCTTCCTGA
>MGWC01000003.1 GCA_001800815.1 Euryarchaeota archaeon RBG_19FT_COMBO_56_21 | reverse complement strand
TCGATTCCGCATCGAAACCGTACTTCTGCTTGAGCACGTCCGGGTGAGTTCGCGATATGCAGAGCCCTTTGCTCCCTTGAGAGAGGATGCTGGTGAAAAGGGAGAAGCTCTTGTCCGGCCTCTCCTCCTTGACCACATAGCTCCAGCCAGGCATCGCTCGGACAGGTTGGGCAGAAGGTTGAGCGACGACGACCTCCGCAGATGTAAGCTTCTTCCCGAGAGCACGCTCGAGCTCGTCGACCTTCTGCTGGACCCGTTGGAAAACCATGGATTTCTTAGTCTTCGCCATTATCTGAAGCTCACGGGACGTGTAGCCTTTGGTGGAGAGCTTGATAATCTCGTCCCAAGCCTCCTGCAGGCCTTCCTGGAAACCTTTGATGTAGCCTCTGGCGGAGTCCTCTTCCTGAGACATCTATCCCATCCGAGCGTGCACCTTCCTTATGGGAGGGCCAGACTAATAACCCTTTTCCAGACACACCCCTGCTGGACCCTGGGGTACCGCGAAAAAAGCTATTACCTTCGGCCATAATCCGAGGCAGAGGCGCGCATGCGAAAGAAGGGAATTCCCCGGTTGAGGCTCAAGGCGAGGATAGCTTCCAAGGTCATGGAGAAAGACCTCCGTGAAAAAGCGAAGCTGCTCATGGACGATCCTGATCTCATCCTGCCCGACTGTGCCGAGGACTGTGGGTCATGCCCGTTCAAGAAGACTCGTGCGCGCATCGAGAAGATCCAACGGTACAAAGATGACCCTGTCAAGTTGGCGAAGTTCGCGCGAGGTGGGGACAAGCTCGCGCGCGCATACGCGGCCACTATTCGGCTTGCGCACGAAGAGAAGACCCCATACCTAGCAACTGCGACTTACCCCGCGGGAACAGTCGCGTACGCCCTAAGGGGAAAGACTCCAAAGGAGAAGCTAATCGGCGTGCAGAATTTCGATTCCCCGAAATGGCGCGTCCTGAGCGTCGCCGATCTTGTCCACAAAAAGAACCTGCACTTCTACTCATACGGTGACAATTTCATTTGCACCGGTCGATCGCCGAAGCCCCCAGCGGAGTATGTTGAGATTGCTTCTGAATCGGTCGGAGCCACCAAACGAGAAGGAGATACGTTTGTCTGCCCACACTCCCCGACGAACATGAATCACATAGTATTCGAGTGGGTCAATGCGAAGATGAAGACTGTCCTCTGTGATCAGTGTTCTGGCAAGATCAAGAACAACCTAGCCGAGCTGGCACAGGGGATGGCTGTCCCGCGAATCCTGGATGAGTTCAACGTAGATATCATCAGACCCCTTAGGAACAAGTCGGGTGAAAGGGCGTGCAACGGACTCCTAGACGACCAGATCGACGACGATCTACTGGAGAAGTACGCGAACGGTGAGCTTGGAAACAAGGACCTCATCGAGAGGCACATGCAAAACGTGCTCGAGTCAATCAAGACCCGAGACAAGAGAGTATACGTCCGTGGGGAAATCTGCTACGGTCAGGATGTGGATTCATTCGTGAGCGACCTTGCTTCCGACGAGACCGATAGGAAGGCGCTCAATGGGCTATTGGCGAAGGTGAAGCACCCAGTCGTGATCGAGCAGTCTGACTCGCCTAACAAGCTGCTGACCATATTCTGGAAAGAGCATGGCCTGGATTCGCTCCGAGCGGTTGTGTCGAAGAAGCTTGCGGACAGGTACTTCGAGGACCCAGAGACCGAGAAATCTCCGCTGAGGGCCATCAGAAGCGCCCTCAAAGAGGAGCAGCACGATGCCATCTCCTCGAGGATCCCAACATACTCATGCCTGTCGCACTATGGTTCGTTCGCTGACAGCGTTACCAAGGGGTACAAGACGAAGGGTCCCGCCGGGGCGATTGCGGCTCTCGATGGTGACAAGTCATCTGATCACCGCATCCGTTCGATGGCGCATGCGTTCTACCTGGCACTTGGTGTGACTACAAAGTCATGGAAGTACACGGATGAGGAGAAGCAGTACGGAGAGCACCTGAAACAGTATGCCCAGAGGCTCTTGGAGAGCGAAGAGACCGAACAACACCACGATGCGTTTGTTGAGTTCCTAAGACAGGCTGGGTGCACCGATGAGGTCAAGAGGGCCTGAAAATCCGGGCGTCTACGACCACATGCGATACTCCTGGGGCATATGATTTGATCACCTTGAACATCAAGATCTCCGCTCTTCCTCCGTGAAGGTGGTCAACTATTCTCTGTATCGGGCGAACAGGTAGCAGCTCGTTTGGACATGTTTCGTGGTAGTGAACTATCCCTCCATCCCTGAGAAGGCGCATGGCGACTGGCAGGAACTCATGCGTCGTCTTGACGTATCCCATGATAACGCGGTCTGCGAAATCCTTGCCCGGAAGATCCCTGTTGTCTCCCAAGAATGGCTCGACTCGCCTCTCCACATGATTTAGTTTTACATTCTCCACCAGGTATCTGTGAGCGACTGGATTGATCTCACACGCCACGATTTTCCTCGGCTTTTGGTACACGGCTAAAGGTAAAGAGAAATAGCCTATGCCCGCGAACATATCCACCACGACTTCCCCATCGCACACCACGTTCGCCATCCTGATGCGTTCTTCCATATTCCCCGACGAGAACATGATCTTCCCAGCATCGAACCTGTACTTCACTCCATTCTCTACGTGAGTTGTCACCGTATCCGTGCCTAGCAGCAACTTCGTTGTAGGAGTTCTGAACTGACCCGAGATGCCGGCCACGTCCTTCAGAACGGACTTCAGACCGAGCACCGACGCGTACGCACCCGCCACCTTAGATTCGTACCTGTCCAGCCTGGGGTCCAATTTGATTATGGCAACGTCTCCGAGCTTCTCCCACTTGTCAGGCAGCAGAGGTTTCAGGCCCTCAGGAATCGTCGCAATGTCCCTGATTTCATCAATCGGGTCCCTCATTGTCTTCCTACCGGGAAAGTCGCAATCAACAACCTTAGCGACATATTCCCTGAGAAGATCAGGTGGTGGTTTCGACAGAACAGGTATCATCACATCCTCATGCTCGTCGATTATTGCGTGTGACTTGTCAAGCATGCCCGCGCACGCAAGCTTCTTTCTGAGGACCTTAGCATTTGTCCTTCGCACCCTGACGCCAAGCACATTCTTCTCAATACACTGGCGCGTATTAACACTTCTCGGGGACGGGCAAAGGCAGAGACCGAAAGTCATATAGTCGCTCTGTTGCTTCTCCAACCAGATGAAGGTCTGGCTTGCTGCCGTCGCGATAATGTCTAGCCTAAGTCTACTCTCCACGAACGCCGCATCAGTTGATGTGTCGGACCCGGGGAGTCCCCATTATGCCAACAGAATGCTAGTGGATTTCGCGACCCCAACAATCGAGCCGGGGCAGAACGCATGGGTGAACTTCACATTGATAGACCCATACTCGAATCTAACAGATGACATGATCAATATCAGCTTGACTATCGGGGTTTACCGGTATGCAACCCAGGACCACGATGAGTACATAACAGAGACTTTCCCCCATCCTCCGCTCATATCGGGAACCTCGACTGAGACGACCATCCCGTGGGATAGGCTGATTCCTGATCCCGGCGACTCCCGTGGCAGGCTCAATTTTAGTGTCCCATTCTGGGTCTCTGAGAAGACCCCTCACGGATCTTATTTCTCTCAGAGCACTTACTTTGTAAGGATTGGATTGAACTTCAGTTTCGAAGGCAACGCGTCAGTTGTGGTTCTCAAGTCGCGTGGGTTCTTCACTGCTGCGCAATGGAACACAATGGTATCGTGGGAGTCGGGAGAACCCATCGTCAACACGACCTACATGAAGAGCCTCGGCGTTGACGGCCTTCTCCCGGACACATCCTTCGGCATCAAAGTGCCGATACCCCGCTGGCCCCTGGCCGTGATGATCGCCGCAGCGGCCGGTTTCTGCTTCACGGGCCTCTTCTACTATGTCTTGGACAATCCCGGCAAGTACCCTCGGCTAGAGAAACGATTCTACAATCTGCGGGGAAAACTGAGCGAGCTTAGGAGCCAGGCGAAGTACAGAAGAAGCAAGTGAAGCGGGATAGTCGATGTCCCCGTGCTGCTCCAGCAGTCTCCGAACGTCGGGCTCTGCGAATATCCTCAGCGCCTTGTCGATCTTCTTGTCCGTCAGGTTGAGAAAAATCCTCCGAATCCTGAAGGCTCTTGACAGCTCCTTCCCGAACTCCTCCTTCCACAGTCTGTCGTACTCGAGGAGCGCTGGCTCTGAGTGGGTCTCCAAGAATATGTCTACAGCTTCTGCGCACAGCTCTGCCCCACGGACTCCTGTATAGACCCCGCCCCCGGATAGCGGTTTGGCGTGACATGCGGCGTCTCCCACAAGCATGATCCGACCACCGACGGCCGAGCGGCCTGGGCCGATTGGGATTCTACCAGAGGTGGTGGACACGTTCCTTGCTCCCTTGAACTCAGGGCGGGCCAGGAACTTCCTCAGATAACTGGCCGGGAGGTCGTTTGCATCCCAGGTGCAAAGGCCGACTCGGGCCACATCACCTGCTGGAATCACCCACGCGAAGAACCCAGGGGCGATGTTATGACCGAGGAATATCTCAACGAACTCCCTTTCTATGTCCGCTCCTTTCAGGTCTGCCTGGATACCTGTCAGCATGTGTTTCGGCGGTGGAAGCTTGGCCTCTTTCCTGCACACCGACTTGTAACCGTCCGCACCGATGACACACGAGCAGGACAGAGACCTCAAAGAGCCTTCGGATCTGACCTCGACCCTCGCGACTCCTGAGGATTGAGCAATGCTCCGTACTGATGTCCCCAGCTGAGGCACTGCCCCTGAATCAACGGCCTTGTGGAACATGATTCGGTCGAACATTGGCCTATCTATGACGTATGCGCGCGAGGAGCGGGCCTCCAGCTCTAGAGTGAAACCAAGAGGAGAGTGTATCCTCACGCCTTTCACCTCACCCAGAACGCTCGCCCGTGCGAACATAGGTACACCGCGCTGAGTAACCAGACCGGCGCACTGGAGGGGAACTCCAGGAGAAGCGTGTTCTTCGACCAGGGTGACTCGGTGCTCTCTTGACAGCACGCGAGCAGCGGTGGACCCGGCGGGACCTCCGCCCACGACTACGACATCTGTTTGCACAAGCGCGTGAGAGGGCTCGCAGTTATTTCAGCATTGCTGAAAGAAAGCATGTTGCCGGTCTTCCAGATGTCTGGCGATGATAATAAATCGTGCCTCGACTCTATTGGCTGACGTGAGAACCGACTTAGGATTCGACTCGAAATTGCAGTCTGCCAAGGACCTGCCTGACATATTCGAGCTGGTGAAGGTCGCAGTCCGTAAGAGCACGGGCAGGGAGAGAGCAGGTCTGATGCTTGGGCTGGCGAACCTAGGAGGAGGGCCACAGGGATTCGTGGGAGCGTTCTATCCGATCGCCACCAACATAATCGTCATGAACAGCCTCCCGCTGAAACGGGTCAAGGAGACGGATCCAGCACTCTACAAGCCATACGTGTTCCACATCCTGCTGCACGAATACCTGCACACGCTCGGGATCATCGACGAGGCAGCGACTCGGCAGAAGGCCTATGAGATCAGCACGATGACCTTCGGGAAGGAGCATCCTGTGACACAGTTGGCGGCCGACCTCTCAAGGTTCGTCCCGAAACTAGTGTACCCGTACTACGGGTGGCAGCCATCAGAGGATTATCAGTTGGAGCTGGTCAAGGGCTTTGACAAATCGAGCACGTCGAGCTACATCAGCTGATTCATGACTTCTTCTTGGGGACCTTCTCCCAGTCGGCCAAGAATTTCTTGATGCCCTCATCCGTCAAGTTGTGCCTGAGCATCTTCTTGAGCACGTCATATGGAACCGTGGCCACGTGCGCCCCCGCGAGTGCGGCCTCGGTGACGTGCACCGGATGCCTGATGCTGGCGGCGATAACCTGTGTCTTGAAACCGTAGTTCTTCAGGATCGTGATGATGTCACGGACCAGGTCCATGCCGTCGTGGCTGATATCGTCCAGCCGACCGACGAACGGCGAGACATATGTCGCGCCAGCCTTCGCCGCGAGAAGCGCCTGGTTCGGGGAGAACACGAGAGTAACGTTCGTCTTCACGCCCTCGCCTGAGAGCACCTTGACCGCCTTCAGTCCCTCGGCGGTCATCGGTATCTTCACCACGATATTCTTGTGCATCTTGGAGAGCTCCCTGGCCTCTCGAACCATACCCTCGGAATCCGTGGAGACCGCCTCAGCGCTTATTGGTCCGTCGACGACCTTGCATATGTCCTCTATTCTGCACTTGAAATCGCAGCCTTCTTTCGCGACGAGCGTCGGGTTCGTCGTGACGCCGTCAAGGATTCCCCAGCTGTTGACCTCTTTGATTTGCTCAAGGTTCGCAGTGTCTATGAAGATCTTCATCGGCACACCTCATTTCTTCCTCTTCAGGACATCGTGCGCGGCCTCCACGATGTTGTCGACTGTAAGTCCGTACTTGCTCATCAGCTCATCGCAAGCGCCTGATTCTCCGAACACATCTGGAATTCCCACGCGCTTCATAGGCACGTGGAAGTTCTCGACAAGGACCATTGCGACGGCACTGCCCATGCCCATCATGACAGAGTGCTCCTCCGCTGTGACAACGCCCCCCGTCTCGCGCGCCGCCTTCACGATCGTCTTCTCGTCGATCGGCTTGATCGTGTGCAGATTGACCACGCGAGCGTCTATGCCGTGCTTGGTCAGCTCGTCGGCGGCTTCCAGGCATTTCGACACCATGATCCCGCACCCTATGAGCGTCACGTCCTTTCCATCCCTCACGACCGGTGCCTTTGCCAGCTCGAACTCTGAAGCCTGGTCCGATATGGTCGGGACATCGGATCTGCCAATCCTGACATAGACTGGGCCCTTCATCTTGGCGACGTGCTTGACTACCTTGTATGTCTCCACCGCATCTGCAGGGACTATCACCGTCATGTTGGGGAGCACGCGCATCAGCGCGATATCCTCAACTATCTGGTGCGAGGCGCCATCGCCGCCGACCGTAATTCCAGCGTGGGAGACGACTATCTTGACATTGAGATTCGGATAGGCTATCGACTGCCTGATCTGGTCATAGCATCTGCCGGTCCCGAAGACCGCGAAGGTCGACACAAAGACCGTCTTGCCAGATGCTGCGAGCCCAGCAGCTGTGTCCATCATGTTCTGCTCGGCTATCCCGCAGTTGAAGAACCGCTCCGGGAATGCCGCAGCGAAGTCGGCGGTTCTTGTTGAGCTCGACAAATCAGCATCGAGCACGACTATGTCGCTCCTCTCTTTGCCGAGCTCGACGAGCGCACGCCCGTACTGTTTCCTCTGGCTCTCCTCCTTCCACTTCACGGTTTGTCACCCCCGAGCTCCTTCATAGCGATCTCGTACTCCTGCTTCGAAGGTGCTTTTCCGTGGAAGTGCAGGGCGCCCTCCATGTAGCTGACACCCTTTCCCTTGATTGTATGCGCGATGATGACCGTCGGCTTCCCCTTGACTCCTCTGGCCTCGTTGGTGGCGTGAATGATTTCCCTCATGTTGTGGCCGTTGATCTCGATCACGTGCCAACCGAAGGCCTTCCACTTGTCGGAGAGAGGTTCCAACGACATGATGTTCTCCGTTGGGCCATCGAGCTGTAGCTTGTTCCTGTCGACGTAGACCGTTACGTTGTCCAGCTTGTAGTGCGCTGCCAACATCGCGGCCTCCCAAGTCTCTCCGACGTCCATTTCTCCGTCTCCGCAGAGCACATAGATCCTGTAGAGCTTGCGATCCAGCTTCGCAGCGAGCGCCATCCCGTTGCCAGCTGCGAGCCCGTGTCCGAGCGAACCAGTGGACATCTCGACGCCAGGGGTCTTCTGCATGCACGGGTGTCCCTGGAGCCTGCTCCCGAGCTTCCTCAGGGAGCTCAGCTCGTCCAAGGGGAAGTATCCGGCCTCTGCTAGAACTGCGTACAATGCGGGGGCTGCATGGCCCTTGCTCATTACGAACCTGTCGCGGTCCGGCCAGTCCGGACGCTTCGGGTCGTGACGCAATATGTGAAAATACAACGCAGCGAGGATGTCCGCAGCGGACAACGAGCCTCCAGGGTGACCGGACCCCGCCTCGTAAATCATCTTGATGCAGTGACGCCTGATGCGCTTGGCAATCGCCTCGAGTTCCGTGATGAACTCGCCATCGTAGACTTCCAAGTCCGCCCCCCTGGTTCAGTTGCCTGCAATCGGATATCCCGTGTGCCTGCCTTAAAGTATTCGAGCACACCAGCCGCTCATGTCTCGAGTACCCTGCACCTGCGGCCCTCGATCTTCAGCTTGCCCCGGGCGAAGAGTTCTATTGCCCTCGGGAACAGCTTGTGCTCCTCCTTGAGAACGCGCTCCTGGAGGGCCTCAGGCGTGTCGTTCTCCAGCACAGGCACGGACTTCTGAAGGATTATCTGGCCCCCGTCGACCTCCTCGGTCACGAAGTGTATGGTGCAGCCGGAAACCTTGCACCCGTACGTGATGACGGCCTGGTGGACATTGAGCCCATGCATGCCGGACCCTCCGAACGATGGGAGAAGCGCTGGGTGCGTGTTCATCATCCTGCCTGCATACTTCCTGATGATCAGAGGAGTCATCATGCGCAAGTACCCCGCAAGGCAGACGAGATCAACTTTGTGCTGCTCGAGGCAGTCTATAATCTCCTGCTCGTGCTGCTCCCTTGGAATGCCCTTGTGAGGAAACGCGAAAGCCGCGATTCTATGCTTGCGCGCGCGCTCAAGTGCCAAGGCTTCAGACACATTGGAGATCACAACGACGACATCTCCGTCAATCTCCCCGCGGTCGCAGGCATCGATTATCGCCTGCAGGTTCGTCCCACCGCCCGAGGCCAAGACGCCTATCCTTATCCTCCGCATGGAATTCACTCTAGCTGTCCTCAGCCCGGAATGTAAGAATCAGTAAGTGGTTTACGAGGTTTCGCATCTGCTCAGTCACCGCTCTCGATCCTCGGCGCTAGCAGATAGCTGACCTCTCCCTTGCCGCCCGCGATCTTGAACTCGACTTTGACTGGATAGTCGTTCCCCAGGTACATGGTCACGTTGCTGCCAGAGGGGACCGCCTTGAGCATGTTCGCGAAGTACTCCAGCGGGAAAAGGCTCCTGACGCTGCTGGGCGTGGTGAGCTCCTCGAGGTCCTTCTTCGCCTTCTTCCAGCTTACCTGATCGAGGTCGCCCTCGCAGGTCATCTCGAAGCCCTCCTGGCTCGCCACGAGCGCTATGTGGTCGGAGACCGTCTCGCTTGCTCTGATGCCCTGGACTAGATCGTCGACCTTGACCGTCAGCTTCGCTGGAAGGTTAAGGGTGGGCACCTTGGGGTCGCTCATTCCCGTAGTGTCGATCAAGCTCATGCGCCTGGTGATGTCCCCGACGACAATGTTCAGACGCCTCTTGTCCTCGTCATGCTTGATATCAACGATGTCGTCCGCGCGCGCAAGTTTCAAGAACTGGTTGAGTTTGTCTATGTCGAGCCCTATCTCACTCTCGTCGGCCTTGAATTCGTCAAAGGCCTCCTTTCCGAGCTTGAGGTCGACCATCGCGATGTGCGCTGGATCGACGGCCCTGATTGTCAGACCCTCGGCGTTCACTGTGAACTTCGCCTCATCCACCAGTGTGGAGATGACGTTCACAACTTCTTTCAAGGTGTCAGCTCTGGCTTTCGCCTGGAACATTAGCCCCCCTTCCGTACCTTACCTGTAACCTTTCAGCATTTAAAAAAGCTGTGCATGCATCCAGCGTTAGTACTCGCGCCACGAGTGCCCGCACTTCACGCACCTGAATATGCGAGTCTCCGGCTCATCAGCCGCTCTGGTCTGCCTCAAGACCCAATAGGCTTTGGAGTGGCCACAAGATGGGCACTCTGCATCGGCCGTGGGCAACGTGCCCGAGAGCTCCCCGAGCACGGCCAACTCCTTGTCCCTGCTCTTGTGCTTGATCACTTGCGTTTTAGAGGCCGGCTCGTGGACCGTCCCACACTTCCTACAGACTAGCTTCCCATCCTGAGGAAAAAGCAGGCTCTTGCACTTTTCACAGAACATGAGTAGACCGCTCCGCTCCCGTTATGTGCTGGGGACGAGCGAAGCGGTCAGACAATAAAAAGGTTCGGGTCTGACATCATCGGCTCAGATTGAGTCCCACTGGCCGTTATGCGGCTCCTTTCTTCTCGGCGGTGCGACCGCAACGGCCTCTGTCTCTTCTGCGTCATCGAAATCCTCAGCGAACCTGGATGGGCCGTGGCTCTTGTGGCCTCCGCGCCACTCGTCGTCGATGACCTTCTGGGCCCGCTTTATCGAGTGCGCATCTGGCGATACAGTGAACCTGCTGGGTCCCTTGTTCCTGCGGATAATGCCCCCCTTGTATCCCGGGTCCTGCCTTTGGGAGTACGAGTACTGCTGGTAGTTGAACCGAGGCTTCGAGCTGAAGTTCTGCGCGCCCCTCCTCTTCTGCTTGCGCACGCGCGTCGTGCGAGAGGACATCATTCCTCCCGACCGGCTGTCGTCGAAATCGCCTGGGGGCAGCATGTAAGGGTCGCGCGCGCCATAATCAGCATCCTCATAGTGCATTTCCGCCGCGCGTCCCCATGGGTTGCCGTGCCTGCGGGCAGAGTACCTCGCAGCCTTTGCCGACTGCCTGTCGCCGTGGCCGCCAGGGAGATGGAAGAAAGCTCCGACTCCGCTGAGTATCCCGTGCGGGGCTCCCTGCTCGACCGCTTCCTGCTGATATCCCGAAGGGTCGTGCACAAGCACCGTGGTTGTGTTCATCACGGCGCCCGAGGTGAACTCGATCTCGCGTCTGTTCTGTGCTGCCAGAACACCGCCGACGTACGCGAACGCAACGGTAAGCACGTAGTAGTTGATGCCGTAAGGGCTCGCGCCGGCCAGACCCTCGACGAACCCGCCGACATACTCTGACGAGAACTGGAAATACGGGGCGAGGAAAGGAATGTCGGTGTTGATGGCCGCGCCGATGGCTGCAGGGGCGATTGCCATTCCGAACATGTGAGAAGGAATCAGTCCTGTCTCGAATCCGGTCATGACACCCCAGATCGCGACGACAGGTATGATGGAGGCGAGGACGCCCTTCCACGGGCCGCCTGCTCTGCGTCCGCCGACGTATCCTGCGATCATCTGCCCGAACATGGGCAGCCACCAGAGCATGAGCGAGAGAACAAGTACATACTTTGAGGCGCTCCAGAAACTGTACACGACGCTGCTAGCTTTGAACCGCTTGCCCTCGACGTCGTGTTCGTAGGACGCCAATCTGTATGGAACCCTCTTCTGTCTGCTGGGGTCTTCGTTTTCGCGAGCATCCTTTCTGCTGAAGCCGAGTACCATGCCCATCCCTTCGGTCCGACGAGCGTCAGACGAAAACACATATGCATTTGGTGCTATTTATTTCTTGTGAGATGCTGGTCCATCCGATCCCACCATGAGAAATCGTCAGACATGAATGCCTATGGCATTCTGCAGTGGGTCCGGACTCTATCGTCCTCGGGTGCGGACAGGCAAAAGAAATCCGCGTGAGCTCTTGAGCGATTTCGCTTGTGTTATCGTATTCGATAATCACACTAGCCAACTTATATATGATTGATTTCGTCTTTACCAACAGCAGTGAAAAGTTGGGTTTGAATCGATGTCAAAAGTCCTGATAGTTGAAGATGCGCCCTTTATAAGGGAGATGATCAGAGACATACTCGAGTCGCACGACCACGAGATAGCCGGTGAGGCTGCGAATGGTCTTGAGGCTATTGAGAAATTCAAAGCGCTGAAGCCGGACGTTGTCCTCATGGACATCCTGATGCCCGGGATGGATGGACTCTCGGCCATCATGAAGATCATCGAAATCGACCCAAGGGCGAAGATCATAGTAGTCAGCGCTCTTGTCAAAGAGGCTCTCAGAAAGGAAGCGATGAGAGCAGGGGCGGTGGATTTCGTCGCGAAGCCGTTCCAGGTTGAGAGGCTCCTCGAGGCCGTCAGAGCAGCGACAACGGCATCGTGAGTTCCACGAACCTCGTACGAGCTTGATATCAAAGTGCCAAGAACCAGCGTGCGCATGAGCCCGGAGATGACTAGATGGCGGATCTATTTCTCGCGGCGTCGGTAGCTGCCGGAGCTATCTGCCTTGGCGCTGGTCTCTTGGCGAGAAGCAGGGCCCACAGCTCCCTCTCATCCACTCTTTTCCTGCTGGCGATGGTCTCGACATTTGCCGCGATGGTCTCGGGACCAGCGTTCCCAGCGACCGAGAGCGACGAATCCGATGTGGGAAACGTTCTCGCTAAGATATTCGTCATCTCGTCGCTGTTGGGCTTCACATTCCTGTGGGAGCTGTCTGTCGTCTACCCCTATCGAAGACAGGTCTCGCTCCGTCCGCCGAACGGCATGGCCATAGCGATGATTGCTGCGGTCGTCGCCGTGGTCGTAATTGGCGCCTTCGCGGAAGTCGACTACGTCCATGCGGATTCGCCAGTCCTTACCGAACCCATGATGTTGCTGATGATCCCAGTGGTGACTTCGATGATGTGCCTCACGACGGCCTTCATCATGATGTCGAGGCACAAGGTCGACGACAAGGGCAGACAGTCCGGCGTAATCTTCTTGATCGGCATTTGGACCATAGCAGCGGGGGGCGTCGCCTGGTCCCTGTACATGACGCAGACAGCTGGCCTGACTGAAGACACGATGTTCGCTCTCCTCTCTCTGTGCGTCGGGACCTCAGGGCTGGTTTTCGCTTACGCAATCGCCATGGGCCGGATGACGATGAGCACCCCAATGGCCGAGAAACTCAAGTCCAGCACAAAATCGAACTACAGGCTCTTTCTCAGGTACATCTACCTTGTCAAGGAGCAGAAGCCGGATTTCTCCTTCCGTGTCTTCGCAGACATACTCAGGAGCCGTTGCTGGGATTGCCAGAACGACGACAGCTTCCCGTGCGAGAGCATCGACTGCGGTCAGTGCAAGCTCCCGTGTCCGTGCAGGGACTGCAAGAAATACATGAGCAGGCCACAGGGACTTGTCGTGACGCGACAGTTCCCAAATGATATCAGATCCAAACACTACCTGCAGACGACTCCAATCGTATGGCTCTCAACGGTAGCGGGAAAGGACAACATGGACCCTGCCAAATTGAACCTTCTGACCGATCTCCTCATCAACTTCATGGAAAAATCGCACAACGGAGTTGTGCTCGTCGACGGCATCGAGTACCTCATCACGACGAACGATTTCGCGCGAGTGATCCGCGCGATTGACAGATGGACCGAGAGCGCGATGACGAGCAGCTCGAGGCTGATCATCACCATAGACCCAAGGTCTTTCGACCAGAAGGAGCTGGCGCTCCTTGAGCGCAACAAAGAGGTCGTGAGGCCTGACGCTCCGGAGAAGTGGATGATCATCCCAGAGCCCATCTGAGAAAAGATTGGTCCCGACTCCCGGATTTGAACCGGGGGCCTGCTGATTTCAGCGACCGTGATCGGTCGTACCGATTACCACACTACAGTCAGCCGCTCTCAACCAGTCTGAGCTAAGTCGGGATTCGCTGATTGCGTGAATGACAGTTGCGCGCTCCCTATTATGGGTATTGTATAAAGCGTTTTTCGATGGCGTGAAGTGTGAATCTGGAACGTTTTCGAAAGTGGCCGGAAAAGAAAACCTAAGTATTATATATTTAGGACTAATATAAGGGGCTGTCGGACGACCGTAAGGCAAAAGAGGTACAGAAGGCAGCCGTGGTCGCTACGGGGAATGGGTCAACAAGCGGGGCGATTTCGTATGGAGCCAGACACTGAGAAAATCACCATCCGCATACCGCAGAGGCACCTGCGGGCACTTGACTTCCTCGTGGAGATCGACGACTTCCCCTCCCGGTCCGAGGCGATCCGCGCCTCGATCAGGGACCTCATCTATGCCCGACTCGAGCTCGTCGTCGACAGGATGAAAAAGTTCGAACACGCCGAACAGAGTTTGGCGTCAATCAAACAATACGAAGAGAAGTACCTGAAGAAGTAGTCAGAAACG
>MGWC01000002.1:4779-5332 GCA_001800815.1 Euryarchaeota archaeon RBG_19FT_COMBO_56_21 | reverse complement strand
GTCTTGAATGCCGCATTCGCCGCGATGTTGGCAGCATCGAACAGGTTGCCGTCGTAGTCTATGACGTGCACGTCGACGAACATAATCCAGACCGCCTTGCCTGGCTCGAGGACCATCTTGCTGAGGTCCACCGCGTGGCCCTCTCTGATGCCCCTGTCGACGACCCTCGCGACCTCGATGGACACCTCGTCCGGCGGGCCGCTCTCGAAAGTCTCAGAGGCCATGGGTATGAGCTCAGCGTTCGTTGTGAGCACTCCCGAGTTGGGAGTGTCCGAGAAAGGCTCTCCCTTGTCGATCTTGATGCCGACAACGACTTGCGTGTCCCCCAGCTGTACCCTCGCAGAGCCCTCGGCCGACTTGATGTAGTCGACATCGATCGTGAGCGGGCGCATCTCCTCGAACTTTCTTCCATCGACGCGAACGCCCTTGGCAAGTAGCTTCGAGATGTAGTCTCTCTTCAGGTCCGCTACAACGTCCTTGCCCATCTACTGTCCCTCCCTCATCATTGCGCCTTCCACAATTGGCGCGGGCACGTCCTCGTCGGCTGCTCTAG
>MGWC01000002.1:0-4771 GCA_001800815.1 Euryarchaeota archaeon RBG_19FT_COMBO_56_21 | reverse complement strand
GCGGAGTACCGTCTCTTCAGCGCGTCCCTCTGGATCTGATAGACCTTCTTGCAGGCGTCAACAGCCATGTGAAGGCCCTTGTTGAACTCCTCTGGAGTCAAATCGCCGTCCATCTGCAAGAGGACGATCTCGTTGGTCCTCGGGACGTATCCGACCGGTATGTCCGCTTGGCCGAAGTTGTCCTCTTCCTTCTGGAGGTCGACGACGACCGTGTCAGCCACCTTCCCGGCTGCGCAGGATGCGACCAGATCCCTCATCGGTACGCCCGCGTCCGCAAGCGCGACCGAGGCGGCCGTAAGGCCCGCGCATCTCGTACCTGCGTTCGCCTGAAGCACCTCGATGTAGACATCTATCGACGTCCTCGGGAAGTACTCTGTGAACACAACGTTCGTCAGCGCCTCCGAGATGATCTTGGATATCTCGTGCGACCTGCGGTCCGGCCCCGGCCTCTTCCTCTCGTCCACTGAGAAAGATGCCATGTTGTATTTGCACTGGACCAGTGCCCTTTCCGGGTTCTGAAGGTGTCTCGGGTGACACTCCCTCGGACCGTACACAGCGGCCATGACCTTGTTGTTGCCCCATTCGACATACGCTGACCCATCTGCGCGCTTAAGCACGCCGGCCTCGATCTTGAGAGGCCTCATCTCCTCCGGCATTCGGCCATCCATTCTGCGACCGTTCTCATCTATCAGTTTGACATTAGCAGGCAGTGGTGTTCCACCCATGCTTCTCACACTCCAGTCCCGGACTTGCTGCCCAGGAACTCCTTCACCTTCTCCGTCAGCCCGAGGGCGTGCGCCTCGTCCTCGATCATCCTGATCGCCTGGACGGCCTTCACGATGTTGTCCAGCTCCCCGTCGATCCAGATCCTGCCGTTCTGCCCGACATATATCCTGCAGGCGGTCTCGTTCTTTAGCATCTGGATCATAGAGCCGTTCTTGCCAATGATCCTCGGGACCTTCGAGGGCGAGATCTCCATTACCGTGCCGCCCGTGAGCTTCCTGAGCCCATGGTCCTGCATCGATACGGAGATTCTCCTCCTCTCGTCCACTCCGACGACCTTGATCAGGACGACATCGCCCACGCCCATGAACTTCCTGGTCTCTCCGAACTCGACCCTCCACGGAACCTCGTTGACATGCAACGGGGCGGGGTAGGGCGAGTTTATGTCTACCAGCCAGTTCGACGGGCCGATATCGACTATCTTCCCAACTATCAGGTCCCCTATGATGGGCATGTACTGCCCTGCAAGTGGGACGACGCTTATCGAGTCGGGCCTGACGCTCTTGATTCCCAGCTGAGAGGCGAATATCTTTCCGCCCTCAGAATACGTTCCAGGGCCGGCCTTCTTGCTCGATATCGCAAGGAGGTCACCGGGAACGACGATCTCTCTCGCGTTTTCCTTGGTGTCGCTACTCTGCATTTCTTTCGCACTCGCTTCTAGACGATAAAAGCGCTGCCAGCGACGGACTGAAATCACAAAGATTCTCGTCGCGGCTCGCAGTGCATTTACCCTTGTCTCTGTTCGGAGCCGAAACCGCGTTCCTTCCTTAAAGCTTTTGGTCGGTCTGGTTCGGTCAAGTCGGTGCGAAGAACCGCGTGGCCAGCTGTCTTCAGATGGCCTGCCTTATGATCTTGGTCTCGGCCTCTCCATGGGTCTTGTTGCTGATCTTCTCCAGGAACTCCGTCTGAAGGCCTGCGGGCATCTCGACGACCCCAATCCACGAGCCGTCCTTCTGCCACTCCTCCTTCATGACCTTCCCGAAATGCTTGAAATCTTCGTAGCAGCGCCCGTAGTTCTCCCCCGAGACCTTGACCGCTATGCGTATCTTGTCGAACTTGATCGGGATCAGTGGCCTCAGGGCGTCCATCACCATCGGGACCTGGGCCTCGACGGGCTTGAAGGGATCGATGTGCACCCTCGCTTCCTCCATCGCGATCTCGATCCTTGCGGGCGGATGAGGAGCTCCCGTCTGCGGGTTCATCGCATTCCTCGCGATGTACTCGATTATGCGCTTCTTCTTGTTCTCCTGCATTATCTTGCGCTGCTCGGTCGTGAGCTGGACCTCTCCCTTGAGGATGATCTGCCTGGCGACGACTGTGGGATCCGTGGTGCCGAAGATCTCCTTGATCTTCTCCTCGGGGGCTCTGGTGCCCTTCTTGGCGTTCTTGAAAATAGTGTCTATGACCATGTTCTCGAGAAGGTCGACCTCCTTGCCGTCCTTCATCTTCTGGACGACCTTCGGGTCTATCAGAATCTCGAAGCTCTCGCCGTGCGATTCGAATCTTGCCACTATCGCCTCGTCGAGGTCGACCATGGTACCGCTCAGCCGCTGAGTTTCTTCACGTAGGCCTCGACATCGGCCTCTGCGATCCTTCTGAACCGCTCCCCAATCTTGACGACTCCTATCTCGACTGCCTTCGTGTTCAGGTTCTCCTCAGTCGCCTTCTGCAGGGCCTTGAGCCCAAGGAGTATCGCTTCGTCCATCTCCATGCCCTCCTTGTACTCCTCCTCGAAGACGTCCATGATGGCGTTCTTGCCAGCCCCAATGGAGCCGGCCCTGTACGCCACGAGCGCACCGCTCGGATCCGTCTCGAACAGGTGGCATCCCTGGTCGTCCACGCCTGCCACCAGCAGCGCTGTGCCGAAGGGCCTGACGCCGCCGTATTGGGTGTAGTTCTGTTTGAAGTCGCAAAGGCGCTTGACGAGCGTCTCGATGTCCATCTTCTCTGCGTAGGTCACCTTGTTGATCTGTGCGAGCATCCTCGCGTAGTCCACAAGCACCCTCGCGTCGGCGACCAAGCCGGATGTGGCGCATCCGATGTGCTCGTCGATCTGAAATATCTTCTCGATCGAGCGCGACTCGATGAGCTTGCTCGCAATCCTCTTGTCGACGATGAGCGCTACTCCGTCCTTAAACTTCAGTCCGACTGTCGTTGTGCCTCTCTTGACCGCCTCACGGGCGTATTCCACTTGGAACAACCGTCCGTCGGGCGAGAAGACCGTTATTGCCCGGTCATATGCCATCTGTCCTGGTTGCATGTGTGTGACACCTCTTCTGAGAGTGAGATAGTCCTAGCTAAGCTAGCTGTGACTGGATTTTGCCTAAGGTGATACTCAATATAAAGGTTTTCGGCGGATGCTTGCGAATGGAATCACCTATCAATCTCGCTCTTCAGGTCCGATGAACTCACTGTACTTCTCCTTGAGCGTCCGGATGGTCCCAGAAGTCTTCAGGGTCGCGACCTTGCACGGGACTCCCGCCACGGAAGTCATCGACGATAGGACTGAGATAGCAGGCTCCTTGAGCTTGTGAGGAACCTTGAGTATCCCAAAATCGCCCTCGAATACTGTGATCCTGAAGGAGTCGTTCAGTTCCGTGCCCCTTGAATGATGGAGCAGCGCGGAAAGGAAATCGCTACGGGTGAAGGATGGGCCGCCTTCGATCTTGAACGCTATGTATCTGTACTTCTCGCCTGGGACCTTCGAAGGCATGGAGCCCCTCAGCGGACGAATTCCATTCCGTGCTTCGACTTCGCTGGTGCGTCCTTCTGAGTCATGATCGATGGCCCGCGCACTCCTGTCAGCACGGCCATCACTCTCACTAGCCCCTTCATCTCCGGATCTACGCTGCAGCCCCAGATGATCCTCGCGCTCTGGCTCACCTTGGCGCTGACCATCTCTGCTGCCTTCTCTGCCTCGGAAACAGTCATGTCGTCCCCTCCCGTGACTCTGATCAGGGCACCTTTGGCGGCGGAGAGGTCGATGTCTCCTAGGAGCGGTGATTCCAAGGCCTGCTGGACCGCGGATTCGATTCTGTCGCCCTTCGCAGTCTTGTTCGACGCCTCGCCCATGCCGATCATCGCGACGCCTCCGTTCTTCATGATGGTCATCACATCGTTGAAGTCGAGGTTGACCAGCCCGGGTCTCGTGACTATCTCGGTCAAGCCCTTGATGGATTCCATGAGCACCTCATCAGCGACTCTGAAAGCCGCGTCGAGAGGCAGCCTGGGCACCATCTCGAGGAGTTTGTCGTTGGAGATGACAGCGGTTGTGTCGCAGCTCATTCTTAGCCTTTCGAGGCCTCTGAGCGCGTTCTCCATCCTTAGTGCTCCCTCCGCCTTGAACGGAAGGGTCACAACGCCAATGACAAGTGCGCCGGATTCGCGTGCGAGTCTCGCGACCAGAGGAGCGGATCCTGTCCCAGTGCCCCCTCCCATGCCCGCGGTCACGAACACAATGTTGGCGCCCTTCACGTAAGTCTTCAGCTCCTCCTCGGACTCCTGGGCAGCCTTCTCTCCAATCTCAGGTAGCGCGCCAGCACCGAGGCCTTTGGTCGTGGCCCTGCCGAGCAACACCTTGTGCGGTGCGTGGACATGAAGCAGATGCTTGGCATCGCTGTTTGCGGCGACGAGTTCCGCCCCAAAAACGCCCGCTGTGCTCAGTCGGTTGATGGTGTTCGAACCGCCTCCGCCACAGCCCACAATCGTGATGTTGACCTTCAGTTTCTCGACGATCTTGGCCAATTCCTCATCGTCGGGAGTCCCCAGCGGGGGCTTGCTCTTGACAATCTCATGCTGCTCGAGAGCGTCATCTATGAGAGACTTCATCGCATCCCATCCTGACTGGGTTACGTATTATGTACTGTACTATATAAATGCAGCCCGGCCAGTGCTATCCAGTTCCTCGAAATCCCACAATCGAGATCATCGGAGAATCAATCCACGGGCACCCAACATCTCACTCAATCATTGCGCGTTCGCTCCCTTC
>MGWC01000001.1 GCA_001800815.1 Euryarchaeota archaeon RBG_19FT_COMBO_56_21 | reverse complement strand
CGAAGAACGTTACTCCACCCGTGAAGACGGTTACGACGCTATACGCAAAGGCAACGGAGGTGCTTGTAACAACAAGGACGTTCATATCCAGGGAGCGATTAGTGATGGCCTGGCGCGTTCCGACATAAAACTTCCATCCGACCAGAAACTGGACGGGAGCAGCTAACACAAGCAAGACGAAGGGACTATACCGAGACTCAAAGAAAATCTCGACTATGAATATTGGAACGGTGAGAGCCAACCCCAGAGCAATCAGCGCGATGTCCCTTTGACGCTCTTCAGCTTCTTCCTTCACGTCCGCTTCGTAATCCTCAGCGCAGGAGCAGCTCGCGCAGCCCTCTTCTTCACCACTCATCATCAATCATGATTACTACGGCTTATAAGCCATCTGTGCTAACACTCCGTGGCATTCTTAACAAGCAACTCAGACTATACAATTGCAGACTCGGACTTCTTTGAGGGAAGCCAGATGACCGAGCATCTCCTGCACCCTTCCGGTGTCTCCTCGGAGAACAAGCTGCTCAACGCAGGTGTCATTGAAGTGAGTGTGCATCGAGCTATGTATCACATCCGCAAAGTCGTGCATCACCTCATGCACATTATGCTTCTTCTTGCTCTCGTATACTATCGATATCAGGAAGTGCTCGGATTCACTAGTAATCTTTGTCCACTTGTTTTGCGCCGCGAACTTGTGAACAGCATTTCTAATGGCATCTGACCGACTAGCATAGCCCAACGCCTTCCACGTCTCGTCGAAATCCTTTAGCTCCTTCGAACCCATCGAGATGCTGAACACAACCATTCTGCGCACCCGTTCTCTAATGCATTCACGACACTTATATCGTTTTCAGCTCGCAACGGACGCTCCAACCCTGACTTCGAAGATATGGCGGTCGCTACTTCAGTCTGAGAGTCTAGGGATTGGAATGACAGCCCAGTCGAATCGCTGAAGAGATCCAAGTGTGCGAGGGTCCTTGTTTGAACACAAGGGTGCTTCGGGTTTCAGCGTCTCGTAGTAACATCGTTGATTGGGCTCGAAGGGGCCCAAACATGTTCAAAGCCAGAGAATTGAGATCTGAACTCAATCAACCGGGAAATCGGTGTGTCTGGAATCAGAGGATAATTATCTGGCCTGACGGTGGAGTGGGCCCAACCGGATTCGAACCGGTGAACTTCTGCGTGTCAAGCAGACGTCATAACCACTAGACCATGGGCCCTTGCGCCGCGACATAAGTCAAGGTCGTCTATAACACTTTCTGTATCGTGGGCTGCCATCCAGATGATCAGCGACTGTTTTATTGCCGAGCATGTGCGTGGGCCTGAGATGTGACTCGTCGAGGGGAGATAGCTGTCTATGCCGGCCAAGGTTCATCGCATTCCTGGACTTGGCTTGCGGACCTCTTCGAAGCAAAAGGAGTCAACGATGTCCGTTTCTTAGACGCGCGCGAATTCGTCCCTCATCTGGGTGCCGGGACAGATTGCGCGATCGTGTCAGGAGGCGACGGGTTCAGGATCGCCGAGTCACTTTCTGGAAACGGATTTCGAACCCTCAGGAAGTTCATAGAGGGAGGAGGCATGTACGTCGGCATATGCGCGGGCGCGTACCTCCCGCTCCCCTCCAAGCTGGGCCCGTTCTCTGAGTTCAACCTCTCGAGGACGAGGATAGAGAATATCGATCAGAGGATTCACGACTTGTCGGGAGTGCCTACGAGAGTTGCTGTGCCCTACGGATCCTGCTCCATCGTGCACCCTGTCAGGGGAGAGGTCGTGGTCGAATGGGATGGGAAGGAGCTGCTCGCGCCCATCTATGGAGGACCGATATTCAAGGAACCCGATGAGGACCAAGTGCTCGCGAGGTACAGGGGCTTCACGGAGAAGACCGAGTTCCAGATGAGTAGGGTGCTCGCACAGAATGTCGTCATTGACAAGGTTGCTTCTGTTAAGTGCTCGTTCGGCAACGGCGCTCTCATACTGATCGGTCCCCATCTCGAACACCCGAGTTACCCGGATGCGAATGACCTTTTCCTAAGAACGCTGGATGTCAACGGACGTGTCGAAGTCCCTCGAGGCGGCGTCGTGGATTATCTGGCACTTGACAAAGCCGTTGCAGACCTCAAGGTCGCCATCGTCGGTCTCGAGAACAGATCTTTCGTGGTCGGTAAGAAGCTCTGGGACGGCAGCCGATACATGGAGCTTGTTCGCGCGATCGAGAACCGGACATGGACGATGGGAGTTGACCTCGCGGAAGAGATCGCGACGAGCCTTTGGCGAGTCCGGGAGGACCTGAAGGCCATGAAGGTGGGGGTAGAGACCGATGCGGATGCCTCGACAGAGCTCCTTGTCGAGTCGACCCGCGCGTGCGTGGACAATCATTTCCAGGCGCTCGCCAGAGGTAGATGAGTATATACGATTCCAGCATGATTCCAAAGAAGATGCCTCAGGAGGGATACCTCAAGGACAAGCTGTGGCTCTATGTCCCTTTCTTCGGCGCGGTCTTGCTCATTTGCGCCGTCATCCTCATGTTGCCATATGAGACGGTCTACGTCAGGGATGAGGCGTACCTTGGCATGTTCCTGGCAACGGTGTGCGTGTGCGTTGCGATCTTCATGCTGGGGACACTCTACAACGTGCTGATATGGATGCATGGCAAGGGCATCTCTGGATCCGCAGAGAAGAGACTGATGCGTGTCCTTTTGAAATCCCTCAAGTTCTTCTTGAGCAGACGGTTCGGAAGGGCCGCATCGGTCTTCCTCAAAGACGCACTGTATCTTTCCAAGCTCAAGGACAGGAGTGCACTCAGATGGCTGATGCACCTTCTGATCCTTGGCGGATTCGCAATCATGTTCGCGCTCGACCTCGCAGTGACCGTGTCGCTCGACCTATTGAAGTATGAGCCCATGATCCGGGATGACGGCTGGGCGAAGCTGTGGCTCAGGGATTTCGGGTTCGATCTTGTCGGGACAATGATATTGCTCGGCCTGCTGATCGCGGCTGTGCGCAGGTTCGTTTTCAAGCCCAAGATTGTCAGGACCGAACTGCCGGACGCCGCGTCCATTCTATTTCTCCTAGCAGTCGTTCTGGGTGGATTCATCCTTGAAGGCATGGGTATCGCCGGCAAAATCCTAGGGCATCAGTCTGGGAATGAGTATTCGTTCATGGGCTACGCGTTCTCATTGCTGACTCCCGAATCCCTTGGAGACTACTACGACCAAGCATGGCTCATTCACGGCGTGATGAGCGCCCTCCTCATCGCGTACATACCTTTCAGCAAGCTCTTTCACATGATCGCTACCCCGATTGCGATCGAGGCCGATCGCATGCTCCCGCAACGGGAGGTGGGCTAGTGAGGAAGTTGGACATCTCGAAGCTCGACGTGCTCGCGCTCATGCGCTATGATGCGTGCACCCGCTGCGGAGAGTGCACAGCCACGTGTCCGACTGGTGGCGAAGCGCAGGATGTTGAACTCGTCACACCCCGCGGGAAGATACTCAGACTCCGCGAATTCTACAGGGCGCAGTACGGCCTGAAAGCAAAGCTGCTAGGTCCTAGGATGATCCCGGATGACCAGCTCAAGGAGCTTGCAGGTCGATCATACGAATGCACAATCTGTGGTCAGTGCAAAACCGTCTGCCCCGCTCACCTGGACACTATCGAGATGTGGGAGAACATGCGCGAATTCTTCGTGGCCAACGGGCTCGGCCCTCTTCCCGCACACGAATCGATAGTCAAGAGCATCGAGAACTACGACAACCCCTGGATGCAGCCACGGACGCAACGCACTCGATGGTCGAAGAGGATCGAAAAGGAGGTCAAGATCAAGGACGTCCTAAAGGAGCATGCGGAGGTGTTGTACTTCGTGGGCTGTACTGCCACCTACGACCCCAACATCAAGGAGATGGCAGTCAACTCGGCCAAGGTCCTGGGAGCCGCGAAGATCGATTTCGGGACTCTTGGCAATGAGGAAGGATGTTGCGGCTCGACGCTGCTCAGAACAGGCCTGCTGGACTCTGGACGGAAAACAGCTCTCAGGAACATCGAACGGTTCGAGAAAGCTGCACCATCGATCATGGTTGCGAGCTGCGCGGGCTGCTACAAGACGATACGACAGGACTACCCAAGAATCGGCAAGGTCGGCGCGAGAATGGTGCATATCACGCAGTTCGTTAACGAGCTCGTGTCTACGGGGAAGATTAAGCTGGCGAAGCGCGTCAATGGTACTGTCACCTATCATGACCCCTGCCACTTGGGGAGACACAATCACCTGTATGACGAGCCGAGAAAGATCCTGGAAGCGATCCCCGGGATCAGAGTGGTCGAGATGGAGCGGACTCGAGAGGAATCGAGGTGTTGCGGAGCTGGTGGGGGGGTCAAGACCGCGTTCCCGGAACTCGCAGAGAAGATCGCCTCGCTTAGGGTCGCGGATGCTGAGGGGACGGGTGCAGATATGCTCGTGACTTCGTGCCCGTTCTGCTATCAGAGCCTGAAAGCTGCGATTGAGACGAAGGGCTCGAAGCTTAGAATGATGGACCTGATGGAGCTTCTGGCGGCATCTTGTACCGAATAGCGATGATCCGGGTTCATGTGGCAACTAGTGCAGCTGGTCTGTATGTCCGACCCCGACGGGTAGCACGGTCGCCGCCTTCGTCGGCTCGTGCGCCAAGGCGATCATCAGGAGGAAAGGTATGGATACGAGCAGGCACACTTGCGGCTTGACCCCGAGGTAGAGCAGAACCATCAAGATGACTATTGTTGAGACTCTCCCGATGTCCAGCAAATACTCTCTGCTGATTACGGAGTCGTTCTTCGTATCCTCCAGCTTGTCAGTGATGATAGCGAACAAGAACACCGGGAACATGAAACAGGCGAACTCGAGCAACCCGGTGGCAATCGCGTACTCTTCAAGAGATGATGCCAGGGATATCAGAACGACGAACGGGATCGAGGAGAGTGCGCTGACTTGTACGAAGAACCTCCTGTTCTGTATCTTGTCTGATACCTTCCCGAGGATTATCGCCATTATCCCGGCGCTGAGCCCGAACAGGGAGAAAAGGATCCCGAGCTGCACCTCGTCCTTGACGAACCACCAGGCAATTATGACAAAGTCCGCCCAAAAGACTCCCTCGAATCCTCCCTCTCCAAGGAGCGCGATGACGTTCCTTTTGCCGACTGCCTCGAGTCGAATCCTCATGACTTGGTCTTTCGGGATATATGCTCGATAGGCGAACACAACGAACGCGGTGGCTATGATGATCGCTATGCCGATTGCGAACATCATCTGGTAGCTGGCGAAATCGATGACGAGCGCCCCGAGGAAGGGTGCGGCAAAGGTCGCCAGAGGCCATACGAAGAAGAAGGCTCCGTATGTGACCCCTCTGTCACCCTTTCTGGTCATCTGCGCCATTAGTATATTGAACGGGGTCCAGAACAAGGGATAGTACATCCCGAAAGCTAGTCCGACCGCGAAGCTCAGTATCCAGCCATCTCTGACGAAGAAGAACAGCGCGTACTCTCCTATCAGGAAGCAGAGACCTGCGATGAGTGCGTTCCTCGGGTCCAAGTGCGGTTTCCATGACATCCACAAGCTGACTAGAATGGAAATCGCGAACCCCATGGCAAGGTAAATCGGGCCTGACCATATCGGCATGTGAAGTTCTTCATAGAGGTATATCAGGTTGAAGGACGCGGCGAAGTTGTTGCCGAAGGCTAGCATCATTTCGATGATCATTAGCCCGGCAAATGCGCGCCTGTCCATGGTTCACCGAGAACAGAATCGTTCGCTTAAACCTTGCCCGTGGCTACTCCCTGTTTCCCATGGCGAACATCCTCTGCTTTTGATGCCCGCCTGGACCTCCTCTTCGTCGCCTGGCCTCCTCGATGCACTTCTCGTCATCGCATATGAAAGCGGCGAACAAGAACCGCGTCGCTGGCTTGCAGCAGATCTCGCATTTCTCGTCGGTCTTCATGGGGCGACCGTAGCGTCGTTCGGCTATGTAAGATGCAGCCTCCGTCCCACAATTTGCCTTGCTACCTTGAGCGCTTATGGATCATTCTGCTGCCTAAGCCCGGCGAGCGGCGGCACCTCGACGCGCAGTTTCCTGCTTACAGTCCTCGCCTTACGTTTGACCATTCGCCTTCCGACCTTGGACTCAGAAAGAGATGTGTAGAACTCGAGGTCTGCTCCGCACTTCGGACAGATCGTTATTGAGCGCGGAGGCTTGGCATCGCATATTGGGCATGCCTTAAGTGTTTTCGTTACGGGCCTCTTTTTGGCAAGACCGAAGACCAGGCCTCTGCTCCTGATCAGCTCCGCGTCCGTTTCTTTCAGCAGTTGGTCGAGGACGGAACTCTGAACCTGTGGCTCCGGTTCGGTGGCAGCTAGCGTGGAGCCGAACGAGATAATAGCCTTAGGGGCGACCCATGTGAATGCCTCTTTCTCGTGCTCTTTTGCGAAACCTATGAGTCTTCTGCGCAGGTCCCCGTGGCTTCCCGCGGTTTCCAGACCATATATCTCACAGAGTATCTGCAGGTCCTCCTTGTCCTCGAAAAGCACAACGTCGCGTTCAGGAACTACCTCGACGTGGTATCTTTTGTAGATGACGTAGAAGTACAGCAGAAGCGCGATTCCGCCGCAAGTGATCACGACATAGTTGGAGAACTTCATCAGGACGAGCAGCACCACCGCTGTTGCGACCATTAATATCGCGAGCATCGACAGTATGCCCCAGGCTTGCTTCGGAGTCATAGAATGGGCGGGTAACTCCTTCTCGTCAGAAATAACCTATGCGATGCTCTGATCAGGCTCTTTCGAGTTCCATCGAGAAGTCAATCGACCTTACGGAGTGCGTGAGCCAGCCGAGTGATATGATATCGGCACCTGCTGCGTACTTCTCGATGTTGTCCGGCCTAATTCCGCCTGAAGCTTCAATCAAGACGTTAGGGTTGATTCGCTTCAGCTCCTTCGAAAGCAGCGCGAGCTCTTGTGGCTCGAAATTATCAAGCAACACTATGTCCGCGCCCGCGGCGACCGCAGTCTTCGCATCCTCCGGGGTCTCCGCCTCGATTTCGATCTTCTTTGTGAAGCTGCCCCTCCTCGCACGCTTCAGGGCCTCTTCGATTCCACCGGAAATCTTGATGTGGTTGTCCTTGATCAGCACGGCGTCGAACAGGCCGGCTCTGTGTGGATCTCCTCCCCCTAGAAGCACGGCCTTCTTCTCGAACTCCCTGAACCCGGGAGTGGTCTTCCTGGTGGCGGCCACTCTGATATTGGGATTGATGTTGCTGCATCTGTCAACGAGCTTCCGGGTCAAGGTGGCGATGCCACTCATGCGCATGACGAAGTTGAGCGCGAGCCTCTCCCCAGCAAGGATGGACCTTGCGGTGCCCACAACCTCGAGCACAACCTCCCCTTTCTTGACTGGGACCCCGTCCTTCCCGACAAGAACGGCCTTCGCCCCTAGCTCCTTGAAGACGACTGAGGCCTCCTCGGCGCCCGCCAGTATGCAGTCTTCTTTGCACAGGATTCTACCCCTGGCCATCATATCATCAGGTACGACGAGCTCAGAGGTGATGTCCCCGGACCCGATGTCCTCTCTCAGGAATTCCTGGATGCGCGACCTCATCAACAATCCTCAGGGTTTGATGAGATAATTAGGTTTGTGAAAAGGCTAATGAACTCACAGCTGGAACTTCTCACCGTTCTTTGGCAGGAGCACCTCGAACCCTCTTGCTCTGAGGTCTCCCGCCAGTATCTCCCGATCATCACCGTGCATCAGCACTATTCTCTCGGGTTCGCAGGCCTTTGCGAACTCCAGCAGTTCGTTGTGCCCGGCATGGGCTGAGAAATCGAACTTCATGACCTCGCACTGGACCCGCTCGCTGACGCCCTGGAAATCCATCATCCCTGTCTCGAGAAGTTTGCGCCCGTTGCTGCCCTCAACCTGGTATCCCGTAAGAAGGATCGCGCTCTTGGCGTCCTGCCGAATGGCCTCGACGTAACTCAGTACAGGTCCGCCATCGAGCATTCCGCTCGTCGTTAGGATGACCTCGCCCTTCACAGCGCGCCCGCGCGCGCGCCCGTTTCGCACAACGTTAGTCTTGTTCAACGCTTGTCTAAGCCGCTTTGCCGACCTTAAGAATTCGGGGAAATCGAGGTAGATGCCGTTGACGGTCTTTCCCATGCCGTCCAACCAGAAATCGAACCTCGAATCCTTCAGCAGTAGCATCAGCTCCTGCGTCCTGCCGACCGCGAACGAAGGGATGATCGCGAGCCCTCCCCTCTGCACGACCTGCTCGACCTTCTTGAGCAGATCGTATTCAGTCTTTAGGCGCGGCGGATGATTCCGCCCAGAGTAGGTGGATTCCATGACAAGATTGTCGCACTTCACGGGCTTCGCTCCCAGAACCAGCCGAGTGTCGAGGGTGTGAAGGTCGCCCGTAACGAGTGTAGTCTTGTCGTCCACGATCTCGAACATGGTCGCCCCCGGGATGTGACCCGCCGAATGTGCCTTGATCTGCAGGTCGCCCGAGGTGGTCGTGTCGCCGTACATGATGTCATCGAATTTCTTCCTCGCTATCTTGACATCGGTCGACTGATACATCTCCGGATATCCTTCCGATGCCCCCACCTTGATACTATCCTCCATCAGGAGAGCGCCTATCTCTCTTGAGACCCCTGTCGACACGATCGGGATGTCGTATCTGGCGGTCAGCCATGGGATCATGCCACAGTGGTCAAGGTGAGAGTGCGTGAGGAACATGGTGTCCACTGGCGGACAAGGGATGGGGTACTTTGGAGGCGATGTCGCGGTCATGCCGTAGTCGAACAGTATCCTGCGTTCCCGGCCCTTCAGCAGCAGCCCTAGCCGCCCGACCTCGTCGCCACCGCCGAGAAACATGCCTTCGAATGTCATGAACGCACAGGCCAACGGCTAGCACTATTATATGTTTGTGCCAGGTGGTTCTGTCACAATTCGGGTGATGAAGAGCTGAAACTGCGGGTCTTGTCGGCTTCGGTGCGCTACATGTAGCGGATAATGGTTGGTATTCTGGCCGACATGAATCCCGTGATGGCGGCCAGAACAAACGGCCTTTCGGTCCTCAAGACCGACATCATTGGCAGCGGTACGTGCTCGACATGTGGGTGGATACCTGATACCCGAATGGGCACGGATTCAATCTGCGGGTGCCCTTGGCACGACATCGAGCGCGCCATCGCTGGCACCGGCCTGCTGCATACAGCCGTCTCCGAGATATCGGGGATGGCAGGGGGCTTACGGTTCAGCCCCGGCGCGTTCCATCATGACGTGATGATGGTCCTATACGAGCCAGCGATAGCCGCACGGGCGGAGCCGAATGGAACGAGTTGCACTTTGGGGGTGTGACCTGACTGTCGACACCCGCTAACGCAACAAAACCGCGCCAGGTACGGACTCGCTCTGGCTACGGATCCCCGACGACCTGGACGACCACTTCTCGGGTCCTGGGCTTGTTGTCGAACTCCATGAACACTATCTGCTGCCAAGTTCCGAGAACGAGGGCTCCGTCTGTCACAGGCACGGTCAGCGAAGGCCCGACGAAAGATGCTCGGATATGCGAATGTCCATTCCCGTCCCCCCAGCGCCTGTGATGCTCGTATTCGACGTCCTTCGGGTAGAGTCTCTCCATGGCGTCCTGCATGTCCTGCACGAGCCCGGACTCGTGCTCCACCGTGGTGACGGCAGCAGTCGACCCCACGACGAATATGCACGCAAGCCCCTTCCTAACTCTCGATTCTGTGACTATGTCCTGCACCTTCGCGGTAATGTCCACGACCTCGTCCTTTGCAGAGGTCTTAAGGCCTATCCGTCCGAGTTCAGTCGTCAAATGCTACCCCTGAGGCCCGAAACCATTGTCAAAAGTGAAATAGCTTTCTTCGATTCGCGCTTTGTGCTAGCTTCCTGGGTCCGGGGATGGTAATTACCAATTCTGACGTTACAAGATGCAACAAGACATATATATCCACGTTTAGCAATCATTTCATGCAAGCTGGGCAACAGATGAGCTCTAACCAAGCGTACTTTGGAAGGCCCTTCCGGGCCTACAACGCAGACAGGAGAGTCTGGTTGGAATCGACATTCCGGGTGGAGCTTATCAGGAACGGCATCGAAAAGGCAGGGAGCATAAATAGGCTCGCTCGCGAAATGGGATACCGCTCTAGGATCCATCCCGGATGGAGCGTTCGGCAGATCCTCGTAGGGGAACAGCCGTTTCCGTACGAGAAGCTGTTGAAGCTGTCCGACTACCTCGGGTTCCCCATCGAGGATGTCCTGAGGTACAGGACGGAGGCCGAGCGTATCACCGAGAGCAACACCAACGAGGCCCTCCGGAAACACGGGCTCTGGTGCTACCACATAGCCAGGATGCGCATGCGGTAGCCTGAGAAAACCTTTCACGAGGCGCCCCATTCTTTCTCTTCTCATGCCAGCCTCAGCTAGAACGGGCCTTCCGTACGAAACCATATATATCCTCGAAGCGTGTTGGTTAAACTATGGCAGTGGGGGGCTTTGAACTCGGATTAGCTTTCGTCATAATCGGCATACTGCTGATACTCGCGGAGCTCGCATCTCCGGGAGCGTTCATGCTCGTCCCCGCGACCGTCCTGCTCGTGCTGGGAGCCATGGGAATCGTTGCCCCTGATTTACTGCTGAAGTGGTGGTCCCCAGTCATCGCAGCGATCATCACAATACCCATGACATATGTCACGATGAAGATGTATGCGAAGCTGGCCCCACCCGCTCCGCCTGAGACGATAGTTGCCTCATCGCTGGTAGGGATGACCGGGGTGGTGGAGTACGAGGTCGTGCCGAACACGATAAGGGGTAAGGTGCGCATAGCTCACGATACCTGGAGCGCGACCTCGGACAAGATCATACCTGTCGGCAAGAAGGTGGTTGTGAAGGCCAGCGAGGGAGTGCACGTTACAGTCGAGGAGGTGCCCTGAAAGGGCGCTCTGAGAATAGGGGAGTATCGGAGGAGGGAGAGAAATGGAACTGGGTGCGATAATCGCGTTGCTCATACTCGGCCTGATAGTCGTCCTGGCCGTGATGACCAACAGCATAAAGATCGTTCTGCCTTACGAGCAGGCAATATACATGAGGCTCGGGCGCTACATGCGCGTCCTGAACCAGGGTGTCAACTTCGTGGCGCCCTTGGTCAACCAGGTCGTGAGGCTCGACCTGAGGACGCAGGTGTTGGATGTCCCGAGGCAAGAGGTCATCACCAAGGACAACTCGCCCACGAACGTGGACGCGATCATATACATCAAGGTCGTCGATCCCGTGAAGGCCTTCTTCCAGGTGACGAACTACAGGACAGCGACGATATACCTGGCTCAGACGACGCTCAGGTCGATCATCGGTGACATGGAACTCGACGAGATCCTGTCCAACAGACAGAAAATCAACCTCCATTTGAGGGACGTCCTCGATGATGCCACTGACAAGTGGGGAGTGAAGGTGGAGGGTGTCGAGATCAGAGAGGTCGACCCCGCGGGCAAGGTCAAGGACGCGATGGAGGAGCAGACCTCGGCAGAGAGACTGAGGAGAGCAGCCATCCTAAAGGCCGATGGGTCGAAGCGCGCGGCCATCCTTAACGCCGAGGGCGAGAAGAGGAGCCGCATCCTGCAGGCCGAGGGACTGAGACAGGCCAAGATCCTCGAGGCAGAGGGCGAGAGGCTCGCCATCATCCTTCGGAGCCAAGGTGACGCGCAGAAGCTCAGGATACTGAGCGTCGGTGCGAGCCCGCTGGACTCGAAAGCCCTGACCGTGCTGTCCCTTGAAACGATGAAGGCGCTGGGCAACGGCCAGGCCACGAAGATCATCTTCCCGTTCGAACTCACGAAGCTCATCGAGGGCGCGAGCGAGTACCTGGGCATCGGCCGGACCACTCCGCAACGCGAGCTGACTCAGACGGCGGACGTCGAGCGTATCGTGGGCAAGGCGGAAGACGTGCTCGGCCCAATACCATCGCCGGCGGAGCTGAGAGCAGAGCTGAAGGAGATGCAGGCCGCGGGCCAGATAGAGGCCATCGAAGCGGAGCGGATCGTGGAGTTGGAGAAGAAGGGCAAGAAGGTGTAGTGCGTCTGCTTCGTTTCCGCAAACCGTTTCCCCAAACCAATTCACAGATTTCTGTTTTTGTCAATTTACTGATTCATCCGACTAGTGAGTGAATCGTCACGGAGACAAGGTAATCTCCGGATTAGTGACGCTTATCTTTCAATAGCTCGCGGATGCCTATCGCGACCTCGAAAGCAGAAGCCTTGCGGCCTCGTCCGCTTCTTGCAGGACCTTCTTCTCGTCCGCGCTGAGGACCATCCGATTCCTCAGAAGTGTCCGACCATTCACTATGACATCTCTGACGGCGCTGCTGGGGCTGGCATAGACCAGGTTCGCCACGGCGTTGTCCTCGCGCGTCGGGACCATTGCCGGCGTCGATGAGTCTATGATCACTATGTCCGCCTTCTTCCCCTGTTCGATCGAACCAAGGTCCTTGTCCGCTCCCAGTGATTTCGCGGCGTCGATTGTGGCCATATCGAGGCACTTCTGAGCACTCAGGACTGCCGCGTCCCATCTGTTGTGCTTGTGCATCAGGGAGGCGAACTTCATCTCGAGGAACATGTCGAGACTGTTGTTGGATGAGCACCCGTCCGTGCCCAGGCTGACTTGCACTTTCTCGGAGAACATCTCCGGGAGAGGCGCGACCCCACCGCTCGCGAGCTTCATGTTCGATGTTGGGCAGTGAACGACTCCGACTCCGGCCTTTGCGAGGTGCCGGACCTCGTTAATTGTCAGCCAGGCGCAGTGCGCGGCCATATCTCCCTTGGACAGGAAGCCGATTTCCGCGAGCCAATCGGCAGGCCGCTTGCCTGTCTTCCTCTGATGTTCGTAGACCTCCCACCTGGTCTCGGACAGATGATAGTGACAGAAGGTCTTCTCACGGGCGGCCAGTTCTTTGGCCTCAAGAAGAGTCTCCTCAGAACAGACATATACGCCCTGAGGGGCGACTACTGGCTTCACCAGTGGCTTGTTCTTGTAGGCCTTGATGAAGTTCTCGCAGTTCTTGACTGGTTTTCCTTTCTGTGTTGTGAACCGCTCGTCAAGGACACCCCATCCAAGATATGCCCTGAGGCCGATTGCTTCGACGCTCTTCGCAATCACGTCCTCGGAGTAGTATATGTCGAGGAAAGTCGTCGTTCCAGACCTCAGCATCTCAAGGCATCCTAGGCTGGCTCCAATTGCGATGTCCTCCGGCGTCCGCTTCGCATCTATCGCGAAGGTCCTGTCCAAGAACTTCTCAAGTTTGATATCGTCTGCGACGCTCCTCATGAGCGCCATCGCGACATGAGTGTGACAGTTGATGAGCCCCGGGATCACCAGGCAGCCCGATGCGTCTATGACCTCCTCGGGTCTAGCCTTCGCGTGTCCTACTGCTGCGATCCGGTCGCCTTCGATGAGGACGTCGCCCCTGATGACCTCTCGTTTCCAGTTCTGGGTGACGATCAGCCCGCCCTTGACCAGTGTGCTCAGATTACCGAACTCCTGCGGACAGAAGGGTATTAAGCAAAGCGGTCATTAAGGTTTGGAAACATGGTCAGGATGACTTTTCTCGGCACTGGTGGAGGGCGTTTCGCGACCATCTACCAGGCAAGGGCGACGGGCGGCATCTACCTCGAGGACGGGAAGAACCTGCACATCGACCCCGGCCCCGGAGCACTCGTCAGGATGCGCTCAGTCGGGATAGACCCGCTCAAGACGGACGCTATTCTCATATCTCACTGCCACCCTGACCATTATCTGGATGCCGAGATATTAATCGAGGCCATGACCGAAGGCGGCACTCGGAAGCAGGGCGTCCTCTTGGCGAGTCAGAGCGTGATCGAGGGGAACGGCGACTTCGGTCCTGCAATCTCGAAGTACCACCTAGCAAAGCCACGAGTGGTCAAGGTCATGCATGCGTTCAACAAGATCGGTCTAAAGCCTCTCGAGATCTCGGCCACTCCGTCGGCGCATTCGGATACGAGCGGGATCGGCTTCAAGATACAATCCAGCCAGGGCGTGATATCATATGTGGCCGATACACAGCTCGTAGAGCAGGTCATCAAGGCGCACAAGCACTCGCGCGTGGTCGTCGCTTGCGTCACGCGCCCTCTGGGTCAGAGGATACCACATCACCTGAGCACGGAGGACGCGGGTTACCTCATGGAGAAGATCAAGCCTGAGCTCGCAGTGATAACCCATTTCGGCATGCGCGTGATCCAGGAGAACCCCGAGACCCAAGCTAAGTGGATCGAGGAACGCTCGGGCGTGAAGACCATCGCTGCCAGAGATTTCATGATGGTCGAGCTCAAGAAAGAAGGAGCAGTAGTGACCGACAGAATTAGACAGACACCAGAGAAATGATTAGGGCATCCTCGGAGGATTCATCCCAGATGCGGACATTTCTGGCATCTGGACTGTGGACTCTTGACTCCGTTCGCATACATCACAACAGATTAGCATCCCGCGAAAGATACCGCAGTCTCTGTCACTGCACATTCGTTACCCATCCCTTACTCTCTGCAGATTGTCCTGCGAGATAATAAAGACTATACGTTGCCTGTACAGTCCATCTCCACTCGAAGCGTCGCTCCGATTCGAAGGCTCACTCCTGCGCAACAGTTATCTAATCCCGCGATTCTTGATGCGGCCGATGAAGCGAGCGAGGTTGAACAAGGAAGACCGCGAGCAGATCAAGGCTCACGTCGAGCAGAACCCTATGTCGCTTGCTATCATCAAGACGGAACTCGCCCCTCCCGAGCTCTTGCCCCTGCTCAAGGATATTGCGAAATGCTGCAAGATGAGCATCCGGCGGACCATGTCGTCGCCGTTGTCGGATTTCGGCTTTGCCGAATTGGATTCGGATTCTAAAATATTAATAATCCTATATATCGGTGGAGAACACACGGAATTGGTCAGCGTGTCCAAGACCGAACATGCGGCTATCAAAGAACTTGAAGATAGCATACATTTGTCGAACTTTCAGTCCGAAGTCGTACGCCTTGGGCTTTAGTAGCCAGTACACCCCCAAGGAGAGTGGTAGCTAGAGACAGCATAGTTGGCGGGCAAGGCTCATATACAGGGTGCAACTGAGTAGTATCCGGTGTCTCAGGCTGGTGGCTCAACTTTCCTCCTAAGCGAACGATTTTTAACAATCCCCACCACACCGGCCTTTCAGACACCATTCTTCGTTTTCACATTACCTGCACCCTAGCGTGAAGTCAAAGTCGAATCCTTTCGGATTCGGCCCACATGATTTGTTTTATTAGCGCTCGCGCACATGCTGTTCCGAACACATATGACCGATATCGAATCGGAAGTCCTGAGGATGGTCAAGCCGACCCCGGCACAGGACAAGAGAGTGCTCTCGATCGTCGAAGAGCTCACGAAGAAAGTGATTGTGGAATCGAGGAAGCTCGACGCTCACGTCGAGCTGATGCTCGTCGGCTCCGTGGCGAAGGGCACACACCTCAAGGACCCGGATATCGACCTATTCATGCTCTTCCCCGAGAGTACTTCTCCTGAGAAGATGAAGGAGGCAGGCCTGGAGCTCGGCCGTCGTGTCATCAAGGGGAGGGAGCACTATGCGCAGCATCCCTACGTTCGGGGGATCTATAAGGGATTCAAGGTGGACCTCGTTCCAGCATTCAAGATACGCGACACGCGTTCGAAGATGAGCGCCGTGGATCGCACGCCTTTCCACACTGACTTCGTCAAGAAGAACCTCAAGAAGGGAATGGAGGACGATGTGCGTCTGCTCAAACGCTTCATGAAGGGCATCGGATGCTATGGCGCGGAGGCGAAGGTCCAGGGCTTCTCTGGCTACCTCTGTGAGCTTCTGACCATGCGGTTCGGTAGCTTCAGGAAGGCGCTCGAGGTCGCGACCGAGTGGAAGGTAGGGGAGGCGCTGGAGCTGCCGAACTACCCGGGCAGCGAGTTCCCGGAACCGCTCACCTTCGTCGATCCTGTCGACTCCACGAGGAACGTCGCCTCAGCCGTTGCCCCCGAGACACTTCTTAGGTTCATCGTTTCGAGCAGGGAGTACCTTAAGTCGCCGAGACTCGAGTTCTTCTTCCCTAAGGAGCTGGAGATTTGGGGCGCCGAGAGGATAAGGGAGGTCGCAGGGGCAAGATTGCAGAATATCGTTTCAGTCGACTTCCCGAAGCTCGACCTCATAGACGACGTCACCTATCCACAGCTTCGTAAGTCTCTGTCGGCAATCACTGCATTGCTGGAGCGCTCTGAATTCGATATAGAGAAGACATCCGTATCCGTCGACAACGAGTCACACCTATTAGTGGAGCTGACATCGATTTCCCTGCCGAAGACCAGAAAGCACAGGGGCCCGCCTGTGAATTCCGAGAACGTGAGCGAGTTCCTGGCCAAATGGAACTCGCTCGGAGTATCGAAGCCGTACACGGAGGACGACAGGTGGTATGTCATGACTGAGCGGCAGTTCGAACGGGCGGACGAGTTGATCCGAGCCAAGATTGGCTCCATGCCTCTCGGCAAGGATGTACAGAAGCAGGGGAAGTTCGAGATTATCAGCGGTGAGAGACTGCTCGACAAGAGACACTTGGCCGCTCTCACGCATCATTTCGACGAGAGGATGCCCTGGCAGAGGTAGAATGTCTACGGCGACAGGACCGTGATGGACCTGTTCGGATGGAAGACCACGGAATTGCCTTCCGAATCGCTTGCGGCTATGTAGAAAGTCAGCGCAGAGCCGAGCTCACTACCCGTGACTGTGAACCCGAACCTGTGCGCTCCTTCGCTTGACATGTCCGTCGGAGGTATGCTCCCGGACACACCCGAAATCACGACCGTCGCAAGGTTCCCGTTGTCAGTGACCTTTGCCGTTATGTTGACGGAGTAACTCGCACTGGCGTGGATCAAGTTGTCTGCGGTGTAGTTCGTTGGATCCAGTGAGACCCAGTCGTAGTTTCCGCTCGTCTCCACGTACCTGTACTCGATGCCGACGATCTTCGCGCCATCGTTGACCCACACGATGACATCCTCGACCTTGGGACTGGAGTGATCCGCAAATGGTACGTTCATTAGCAGGACCCAAATCGCCAGGAACGTGAAGAAGTATGAGGCTATGTTCCCCGCCCAGTTCTTCTTCTTGAACTCGGTCGTGTCTACTTTGACGATGGCGTAGAACTGCTTCAGGGTCGCGATTCCGGCAATGCCGACGAAGAAGGCTATGATCACGAGGTCGTCGTTAGCAAGCGTGACAGCAGCAGCGACAACGCCCAGAGCGATGGCGAAAACGACGGTGATGATCCCCACCTTGATGTCGGTGAGTTCCTTCTTCAGGAACTCCTTCTCATCGAACTCGGGAGGCGTGAACTCGTACTCCTCGACCTCCGCCTTGTCCTTCTTACGCTTCTTGGCCATCTATTCCCGCTGAAGAGGTAGGCGTATTTAATATCTTTCGGTGTCGCTGGTGCGCCCAGGTCAGGGCAAGTCTATCCGTCTCTTGACCATCCACTCCCTGGAAACAGCAAAGGGAGAACACTTTCGGATACCTCCAACAAATACCCTTATATTCTCTACACAGGGTGTGGAAATCATAGGTAGTGCCCGAGATGGCGGAGGACGAGATCGAGAAGCTTCCTGGCGTGGGACCCGCGATTGCCGACAAGCTGAAAGAGGCGGGATACACAGACATGATGATGATAGCCGTTGACTCGCCCAAGAACCTCGCAGAACTGGCGGAGATAGGCGAGGCCACGGCTGCCAAGATAATCGCAGCGGCGAAGAAAGCTGCGGATGTGGGGGGTTTCGAGACCGGCGATGTCATCTTGGAGCGCAGGAAGACGGTTGCGAAACTCGGGTCCGGCTCTAAAGCACTCGATGAGCTAATGGGGGGAGGCTTCGAGTCCCGGGCGATCTCCGAGTTCTTCGGCGAATTCGGTTCCGGGAAATGCGTATCCTCGAGGACGGAGCTTCTGTATTTCGAAGGCAGCAACCCGAGGGTCGAGCCAATCTCCAAGCTTTACCAGAGGTACGGAGAGGGCAGAGCCGTCCCATTTGATGCGGGATACATCGCCTCATTGGAGGGTATATATGTCCCCAGCCTGAGCGACGGTGTCCTCTCCAAGACTCCTGCGGCTGCTCTCTACAAGGAGCGCGTGGAACAGCTGTTCGAGATCGTCACGAAGGGCGGCAGGGTTCTGGAGCTGACGGGCCCGCACAAACTCTTTGCGATGCGCGATTCCGAGGTTGCGTGGACGCCGACCTGGTCGCTGAAGTCTGGGGATATGGTGGCTATACCGATGAGCTCAGACTGCTACGATGATCCTTCATATCCTGAGCGCAAGGACATGCTATCGTGGGACGAGGTCAAGTCGGTGAGGCCTTTCATCTACAACGATTTCGTCTACGACCTCGTCGTTCCGAAGACGCATTCATACGTCGGTGGCAATCTTCCGACGCTTCTCCATAACACGCAACTATGCCACCAGCTGGCGGTGAACTGCACAACGCCGGAGAGCGAGGGAGGTCTGAACGCGCACACGATCATGATCGATACCGAACAAACCTTCCGGCCAGAGAGGATCACCCAGATGTCGGAGGCCAAGGATTTGGATCCGGATGAAGTGCTGAAGAAGATCCATGTCGCAAGGGCGTTCAACAGCCACCACCAGATGCTCTTGGTAGACAAAGCCCAGGAGACGGCGCGCGAGTTTCCAGTGAGGCTGATCGTGGTCGATTCGTTGACTGCGCACTTCAGGGCGGAGTACATAGGACGCGGCGCTCTTGCGGAGAGGCAGCAGATGCTCAACAGGCACATGCACGACCTGTTGCGATTCGGCGATCTTCATAATGCGGTGATAGCGGTCACGAACCAGGTCTCCGCAAAGCCTGATGCGTTCTTCGGAGACCCCACGAGGCCGATAGGCGGACATATAGTGGGCCACACCGCCACATTCAGGATCTATCTCAGGAAGAGCAAGGGCGGCAAGAGGATTGCGCGGCTCATCGACTCGCCGAACCTTCCCGAAGCGGAGGCCGTGTTCACGGTGTCCGAGGCGGGCATAAGCGACTGAGTGCCCGCCGGACATAACATTAATGCGCAAGCGCGCGCGTGCGTGGGTCGTGAAGCTCCTTCTAGAGCTGTCGATGGAATGCGAGTCGCTTGCGAGATCGGAGGTCTTGGCCGCTGCGTCTGCCCTGGGCGGAAGGCCGAGGACCATTTCATGCGGTCCCGGAGTGCTCGTGATGGAGACTTCGGCCGATCCCAAGGCCCTGGTGTCCCGTCTCGCTCTTTGTCATCACGTGAGCGAGTTCCTCGATGAGTGTGGCCCGAGAGATGTCGAGACCTGCGCTGGATCCGTCGATGTCCCGGGCCCCATCAGAGTCAGGTCTACCAAGGTCGGCGAGAACAGTGTCGACCTATCGTCTGTGTCGCGAAGGGTCGGTGCGGCACTTGGCAGGTCAAAGGGCGTCGACCTTCACAATCCCAAGAGCGAGGTCAGGATTGTATTCTCCGAGCGGGTGCATGTCGGCAGACTCATCGGGTCCGTTGATCGCTCCTCCTTCGAGAGGAGAAAGAACCGCTACATGCCATATTTCTATCCGGCGTCTGTTCATCCGAAGTTCGCGAGGGCACTTGTCAACTTGACAAAGGTCAGTAAGGGAGAAAGGCTCTTGGATCCGTTCTCCGGCACTGGCGCAATCCTCGCCGAAGCTTCGTTGGTCGGTCTCCGCGCGATTGGGACGGACTTTTCAGAGAAGATGATCGAAGGCTCGAGGAAGAACCTGAAACATGTGGGCGCCGAGGCGCAACTGAGGCTGTGCGATGTCGGTGATATCCCTCAGGAGGTTGGACGGGTGCAGGGCATTGCCACCGATCCTCCATACGGGAAGTCCACCAGCACGAATGGCGAGAGCATTCCGACACTCTACAAGAGATCGTTCAAGGCGTTTTCCGACGTGATTGACAGAGGTTCAATAGCCGCTGTCGTCGTCCCTGACAAGAAACTGCTGGAAAAGGCGAACGGCTTCGAGCTGGTCGAGAGCCATGAACTTTGGGTGCACCGGTCGCTCACAAGACATTTCTGCGTGCTCGCGAGGACCTAGACCACAACTACCGTGATCGGTATGGTGGCGAGGAGAGTGCCCTCTTTTGATACCTCCACGCCGACTACTTTCTCTCCGGGCAGACAGAACTCGGACACGATAATCCAGACGCCGATCGGCCACGAGTTCTGCGAAGCAATCGTTATGTTGACCGGGTTGGTGTTATTCAAGCCTCCCGAGTAAAGGAGCACGTCGACAAATGGGGGCAGCCCTGCTGATGGTTCGACCGTGAGTTCGAGATCGGTCGTTCCAGTATTGTTGAAAAGGATGTTCGCATAAGTCGAGTTGCCTGGCGTCACTGGTGCGCTAGGAGGTTGGACGAAGTATGTGAATGTCGGACTGGCCACTGAGATGTTGTAGGCCAACTCGCGCACGACCTTGGACGAGTTCAACGCAACGCCACTCACGGCAAGAGAGTAGTACTGACCAACTTGCATCGAGGATCCGGTTATGATCTGCAGGTCGACCATCGAGGTCTCGCCTGCGTTGAGCCCCACGGTGAGCGACTCCTCATACACTAGTTGGTCGTGACGTTTGAAGCTGGCGTTCCAATCAGCCAAAGGCAAAGCACTTTTCGTCAGTTCGATCTCGTTCCAAGCGTTTCCCACGTTATTCACAACGAAGGACACGGCAAGCGAGCCTCCCAGAGGGATTGTCATGTTGACGTCCCCAATCGGCTCGAGTTCGAAGGAGTAATCCGCCTCGATGGGTTCCATCGGAATCGGAACGAACGCTACAATAAGCAGGACGAAAGTCAGCGCGCCGGTGATCATGCGCTTCTTCCCTAAGGGGGAGATGTCGTTCAAAGGTGGAGGGTGCCGTGCGCCGAGTATGAAGACGAAGAGGGCGAATAACAGCCATCCGAAATAGTACATCCCGAGACCTACGAGAATGGCGATTGTCGCGTAGCCGAGGTACTTCGAGCGCGCACCCAACAGTGCGCGCGCAACGTGGCCCCCGTCCAACTGACCAAAAGGCAGCAGGTTGAGGGCGGTCACGAGGAAGCCGACCCATGCAGCGAAAGCTAGCGGGTGAAGGAGGTAGTCTCCCTGAAGAGGGACCAGCTCCGACATCCATGAGTAGAGAAGCGGAAAATTGACACCTATGACGCCCTCGGATCCCACGTTGAGCGGAACCGGTTTCGCCTCGCTGTTTGTCAGCATGAGGCCAAGGAAACCGAGTGGAAGTGCCATGAGCAATCCAGCGATCGGTCCTGCGATGCCAATCTCCAGGAGCGCCTTCTTGTTCGGAATTGGGTCCCTAAGCGAGATGAACGCCCCGAAGGTTCCCAGTGGAGGCGGGCCGAAGATGAAGAAAGGCAAGGAAGCAGCCACTTTCCTCCGCCTCGCAGCTACGAAGTGCGCGAGCTCGTGAACGCCCAATATGCCCATGAGCGGCAGGGTGAAGGTCAGAAGTCCCATCAGCAACACATCTGAGGTGAACAGCTCACTTGACGAGTCTCCGTTGTAGCCGACCCAAGAAATCGCTCCGGAGAGCAAGACTGTGAAGAAGGTCACTATCAGCAACGCCACATTGACGTAGATGCTGCGATACTTGGTCACCGGCTTCTTCGCAACAGTGACTATATGCTCCCCTTTGTCATAGATTATCATCGGGATGTAGCCGTTCTCACCCATCTCCTGCCTCATCCTCTCGAATTCGTCTTCGAGAGTAGTGCTTTCCACCCTGCAGAAGAACTCGACTACATCGTATGTGACACGGACATCGTATACAGGGAAGTGCCTCGCGACTAGACCCTTTACGAATTCGATCTCCTTTGATGCCTCTGGCGGAATCGGAGGAGTCATGTCAGCTCGACCAATCAAGCGCAGCTACATAACCCTTTGGGAGGGTGCCCATGTGTCGCAAAAACGCTTATATTCGCGCACTATCTGACAACCGTCAATGGAGTCCGTGAAAACGAGGACGACGCCGGCAGGCATCCTCGGTCTGCTGAGGCTCGGAAACTGCGTCATGGGGGCCTTCGGGGCACTGCTCGCAGCCGTCGTCTGTGGAGGCATCGAGGGCGTACAGGACTTCGCCCTACAGGTGTCTCTGTCGATGGCAATAGTGGTATTCTTCACGGGTGCAGGCAACTCGCTCAACGACTACTTTGACAGGGAGATAGACAAGATAGCTCACCCGAAGCGGCCGATCCCTGCGGGAATTGTGAGGCCAAATGATGCGTTCATGCTCTCGATAGCTTTCTTCGGAGTAGCCTTCGCGCTCAGTGTGTTTGTGAATCCATGGTCTTTGATCATCGTACTCATTTCGATCGGCGTCATGCTCGGATACGAGCTCATGCTGAAGGCTGAGGGGTTTGCCGGCAATCTTGCCATCAGTTGGCTTACCGGAGGGCTCTTCCTGTTCGGAGGTGCGGCTGTCGAGGAGATCGAGCTAGCATGGATACTTGCATTGCTTGCCTTCCTCGCAACGCTCGGACGCGAGGTCGTAAAGGACATCCAGGACCTAGAGGGTGACAAGGGTGTGAGAAAGACCCTCCCGATGCGCATCGGTGCTAGGAAGGCCGGTGCATTGGGCTCTGGCGCGTTCCTCGCGGCCGTGGCGGTCAGCCCGGTCCCGTACTTGCTTGAACTCCTCTCAGTCTGGTATGTACCCGTGGTGGCTGTTGCCGATGGAGTCTTTATATATTGTGCTTGGACTCACTTCAGAAGCCCAGAGAAAGGGCAGAAAACTGCAAAAATGGCAATGCTCATCGCCCTCATAGCGTTCCTCGTTGGAGGGGTCTTTTGAAGGTCCGCGAATACATCGCTGAGACATTGAAGAAACGAAAGATGCACATGACCCTCATCGATCCTGCAAAGCAGAATCCCAAGGAATCAGGCGAGATCGCCCTGAAGGCAGCGAAGGCGGGAACAGATGCGATAATGGTCGGCGGATCAACGGGGATCACGCAGGAGAACCTCGACAAGACCGTGGAGGAGATCAAGAAGAAAACCAAGTTGCCTGTGATCTACTTCCCCTCGGGCGCAAACGCGATCGCGCGCAAATCCGATGCAATCTACTTCATGAGCATGCTCAACTCGCGAAATGTGAGGAACATAACTGGAGAGCACGCCAAGGGAGCACCCGTCATCAAGAAGCTCGGCATCGAACCTATCTCCATGGGTTATGTCATCGTCGAGCCGGGCATGAAGGTCGGAGAGGTGGGAGAAGCAGAGCTGGTGAAGAGAGACGACCTGCAGACGGTGATTGGATACGCGTTGACGACGGAGTTCTTCGGGATGGATTTGCTGTATCTGGAAGCTGGTTCGGGCGCGCCAGAACCTGTACCCTCCGCGATGATCGAAGCTGTTCGCGAATCTGTCGACGTCCCGATCGTTGTGGGCGGGGGGATTGTGACCGAGAAGCAGGCTGCTGAGATCGCCGCATCAGGAGCGGATATCGTTGTGACGGGGACTCTTGTGGAGAATGGCGAATTCGAATCTCAGCTCAGGCGAGTGGTCAGGGCTGTGCACGGGGCGCAGGTAGAAGCCGCCCGGCAACGTCCAAAGGTTTTATAATCCGATTAGGAATCACAGGCCGAGGAGAATACATGGCATTCCTAGAGTTGTTCAAGAGAAGGAAGGACATCATGTGCCCTGAGTGCGAGAAGGCACAGAAGCATGTGAAGATGGTCGAGTCTGATGGCAAGACGGTTGAATGCCCGGAGTGCCACTACACTCACCTGGTTCGAAGATAGTGATTTGGCGTCGGGGATCCGCCCCCGATTGAGGACTGGAATTCTCTGCTGCATCCACTCAACTGTAGCGGATGCTAATTGCTCCGTTGTCAGGATCAAACGACCCAGTCTTCTGTCGACAGTGTGAGAAAAATGAATTTCGAAGAAGCCCGGAGGCTTCTTCGGTTAGAGTTTGAAACGGCTTCGTCACGGAGCAGCGTGCTTGTCCAGCCACTTCTCGAGATTCCCGACTAGGTGGTCCAGAGAGTTCTGAAGCCCGCCGTTCCTGTCCGCCTTCTCCTTGTGGATTTCGATCGCGTGCAACAGACCAGGAGGACCAGTTTTGTTCGTGGGTGGCTCTGGTGGTTCCTCTGGTGGGACCCAGGGCTTTTTCACGGTGATGCTGACCGAGGTGTTGTTCGTGGCACCCTTGTCATCCGTCACCGTCAAGACCACAGTGTATGTCCCGTTCGCGGCGAAGGTGTGTGTCACCACAACACCCGTACCGGTAGAGCCATCCCCGAAGCTCCAAGCGTAAGAGACTATCTGTCCTTGCTCGCGCACTTTCGATTTTGCGCCGCTGAGGACGACAGTCCAGTTGTCCTTCGACACGATCTCGATCTTGGCCTCGGGGCCGCTCGCGGCCGGCTCGACCGTAATCGAGACGCTCACGCTCTTCTTCGATGAGTTCTTTCCTCCCTTGTCATCCGTCACAGTAAGTTCCGTTGAGTATGTGCCATTGTCCGCGAAATCGTGGACGATCACGGCTCCATAACCGAGGGACTCGTCGCCGAAACTCCAGGAGTAGTTCGCGATTGAGCCGTCGGGATCGTTCGACGCCGAAGCGTTGAACTCAACCGTAAGATTGTTGGCGTCGAAGGAGAAGTTCGCCACCGGCAGTTCGTTCACGGACTGCGGTTTCGACTTCGGGGCCAAGGACGCCAGACCCACTACCACCACTATCAGTGACACGACTGCCGTGGCGGCCACTATTGCTAACTTCTTCTTTGGGCTGATTGCTCTCCCCTCCCGGCTAGCTGTCATCAAGAAGTCAGTATCAGATAAATGCCTTTGCCTGCTTTTCATCATTTATCCTGTCTTTCCACTGGAAGTTCCATTTGAAATGGGGGTGTGTCGTTATAGTGAGAAGTTCTTAATCTAGAAAATCGAATATAATCTGGGCCCACCCGCCAATTGTTATATACTGGAGTCCTCATTATGCTCGAAAAAGCATATCGGTGTGAGCATGAAAGGAATCTGGATAGCCTTCGCAACCGTCATCGCAGCTGGAATCGTGGTTGGTGGGACTGTCAGTTATGCCTTGATGACCAGGGATGAGGAGGTGAAGTCTATTAGGCTCGCGACAACGACGAGCACCTATGATTCGGGTTTGCTCGACTACATTCTACCCGTATTCGAGGACGAACACAACTGCGATGTTGATGTCATTGCGGTTGGCTCTGGGCAGGCAATCGAGCTCGGTAAGAACGGTGATGTTGATGTTCTGCTTGTTCACTCGCCTGCTGCTGAGAAGGATTTCGTAGCAACTGGATATGGCGAGAGCAGAACTCTAGTCATGTACAACAACTTCGTCATTGTCGGTCCGAGCGAAGATCCCCTAGTTACTGAGAACGCCAAGAACGCTAGCGACGCCTTCCAGAGGATCTATGACAATGGCACTGTTGGAATGGCCAAGTTCGTCTCGAGGGCGGACAACTCCGGGACGCATTCGAAGGAGCTGACGATCTGGAGCACCCTGGGATACAGCAAAACACAAGTCGCGGCCTTCTCTTCGTCATGGTACATCCAGTCCGGACAGGGAATGGGAGCGGTCCTTGACATGTGCGAAGAGCTTGACGCGTACACACTCTCAGACGATGCTACTTACTACCAAAGGATGGACGAGAACATCATCCCGCATCTCAACATGACATACTCTGGCGACAGCGCGCTGTTCAACCAATACAGTGTCATCCCGGTGAACTCTACGATGCACAAGCACGTGAACCATACACTCGCGCTCGCATTCAAGGAATGGCTCGTATCGGAGGCTGGACAGGACCTGATTGCGAGCTACGAGAAGTACGGGCATCAGCTCTTCTTCCCGAACGCGACTCCACAGACAGTCAGTGTTGCATCATCAGTGACGAGCGAAATGATGGAAGTGGATCGAAGTGTGACACGCGTATCGAGCCCGCGGGCAATCTTCCCGTGGATGGATGTACTTCCGTTTCATCCGGTGCGATAGATGGTCTCAACAGGCAACGAGCTTCTTGACGTAACGCTGCTGTCTCTGTATGTTTCCGGGATGGCGACGATACTAGGGTCAGCCATAGGCATACCGCTGGGCGCGCTCATCGGCCTCAAGGAGTTCGGTGGAAAGGGAGCGGTCAAGACACTGACATACACCCTGTACGGCTTCCCGCCAGTGTTGTCTGGCTTGGTCGTCTACTACATGTTCTCTCGCGCTGGTCCGCTCGGAGATCTCGGAATATTGTTCACACCGACGGCGATGATCATCGCCGAGACGTTCCTTGTGATTCCATTAGTGACAGGCATCACTATTACCTCAGTAGTCGAAGTCGATAGGTCGATTAAGGATACGGTGAAAGCGCTCGGAGCGTCGCCGAGTCAGTCCATAATCACTGTCATGCGGGAAGCTTGGGTGGGCCTTGTTATGGCGTGTATGATTGGATTTGGCAGGGTTATCGCGGAGGTGGGCGCAGCATACCTCGTCGGAGGGAACATCGATGGGGAGACACGAGTTCTTACGACTGCGATCATGCTCGAGACTCGGATGGGGCATTTCGAATGGGCGATGTCTCTTGGCATAGTGTTGCTGTCAGTCGCTCTGATGGTGTTCCTGTTCCTGAGGCTCCTCCAGGAGAGGGAGATGCTATGAAGACGGCAATCGCCCTGGAGGACGTGTCGAAGAAATACAACGGAGTCGTCGCTCTCAAAGGTGCCTCGTTTGCTGTCTCCAAGGGAGAAGTATTCGGGATAGTCGGTCCGAGCGGTGCGGGCAAGAGCACCATACTGCGAATCATGGATCTCCTGGAAGCTCCGACCAAAGGCAGGCTCCTAATCGACGGACAGTACGTGGCTCAGACCGACGCGCGCGCTGAGACGGTGAGGCGGAACATAGGGATGGTGCTGCAGAAGCCAGTGGTCTTGAACAGGAGCGTTGCGAACAATCTCGGATATTCTCTCATGATCAGGGGATGGGACGAACATCGGATTGCCGAGGTTGTGGACGCAGAGCTCAAACGGTTGGGACTTCACGGACGTCGCAGAACCAACGCAAGGAACCTTTCAGGAGGAGAAATGCAGCGTCTGTGCTTCGCTCGCGCCACCGTCCATGCCCCTAGCATGCTTCTGCTAGACGAGTTCGCAGCGAATCTGGATCCAGCCAATGTATCGCTCCTGGAGAACCAGGTGCAGGAGTACATGCGGGAAGATGGGAACCGCACAGTGGTTATTGTCACGCACAACATGTTCCAGGCCAAGCGGATGTGTACGAGAATCGCATTGATTTGGGACGGAGAGATCGTTGAGATTGCAGATAGGAAGAAGTTCTTCGAGAACCCCGAAGATGCGCGTACAGCAGCGTTCGTTAGCGGTGAGTCAGTCTACTGAGATGCCGCGAAGTTCGTTTTGGGAAGGGCCTCTCATAACAGGTAGACCTTCACTTCTTCGCCTTTCTCAACGAGATCGACATCAGAGGGCACTATCACATATCCATCCGCAAATGCCATGCTCGTGATCGCCCCGGATTCCTTGAACACGGGGTGAGCCATCCCTCTGTCAAGCTTCACGGTGAGGAACTGAGTCCTGCCGGTAGCGGAGACTACACGTTTTGACATGCGCGCGCGGACGCACGATGGTTCGGTTTCCGGCAATCGGGACATTCTCCTCAAAGCGGGGGCCAGCAGTATGTAGGCGTTGGACAGGCATGAAGTCGGATATCCTGGCATGCCGAAGACCAATTGCCCCGCGATGGTGCCGAACAGAGTGGGTTTTCCCGGCTTCACTGCAATCCCATGGAACAGCACATCACCGCTCCGCTCCAAGACGTCGAGCATTATGTCCCGCTCGCCAACGGAACTGCCACCGGAAAAGACGAGCATGTCACAATCGCTGTTGTTGCGCACGATTCGTTGGATGTCCTTCAGAGTATCATTGACGACTGGAAGCACCCTAGCCTCTGCTCCGTTGGCCTGAACAACCGACGCGAGTGTGTAGGAGTTGATGTTGTAGACTTGACCGGGCTTCAGCTGTGCTCCGAGCTCCGCTATCTCGTTTCCGGTAGGAATGATCCCGATGACGGGTTTGCGATAGACTCTGGCGGTCTTGACACCAATCGCAGCCAATGAGCCTATTTTGCTTGGATTAAGAATATCTCCTTCTGAGATGAGCCTGGTACCGGGAGAGATATCCTCTCCCTTCTTCGAGACGTTCTTGCCTGGGTGAACCGACTCACTTATCGAAACGTGTGTCCCGTCGGATTCGGTGTCCTCGACCATGACCACTGAATCCGCACCTTTGGGCAGCATCGCCCCCGTCGCTATCTCTGCGCAGGTACCGTTGGTGATTGGTTTCCTGGGAGCGCCTCCAGCATAGATAGTGTCGACCTTTCTGAGGACTACGGGCTTCATCCTCGAGGCTCCGAACGTGTCGCGCGCACGAACGGCATATCCGTCCATTGCCGCCCTGGCGAACGGAGGGACACTCGCTTTGGAGGAGACGTTCTCGGCGGACACTCTGCCCATCGCCTTGAGCAACGGAATGATCTCCTTGCGTCTCATCGGCTTCGCTCGTTCGAGTACGATCGCGACTGCCTCATCCAGCTGTATGAGCTTCTTGATCGGCCTCATCTGTTGGCCTCCCAGACCAGGTGGCCAAGCTCGGGCTCTATCAGCTTTGTTACTGCGAGTCTGACTGCCCTCTCCGATCCAGGGATGCAGAATACTGGCTTTCCTTCCGAGACAAACGCAGAAGCTCGTGACATGATAGCTGCGCTTCCTATCTCTTGATGACTCAGGACTCTGAAAAGCTCGCCAAATCCCGGGAGCTGCTTCTCCTCGAAGTGCGCGACCGCCTCCAGCGTGACGTCCGCTCTCGCGACGCCTGTGCCTCCGTTGACGATCACAGCCTGGACGCCGCCATCTTCGATGAAATCGCGCAATGCTCTCTGTATCTCCTGAATGTCATCCTTGACAATGATCTTCTTTGCCAGCCTATGACCCGCGGAGGTGAGCAGATCGATGATGGCCCTTCCCGAGTAGTCATCTGCGTCAACTCTAGTGCTGCTAACCGTCAGTACTGCGAACGTGACGCTCGTCGGCGCCTTGCTCCTGTGATCCTCAACTCCCATGTCACTCAGTCTCCCTTCTGCTTTCTCAACACCCGGACATCCGTTATCCTCGTCTCGGGGTACTGACCCGTTTCGTCTTTCTCGAGATACTTGACCATGTCCCAGGCGTTGAGGAGCGCGACAGTGACGCCGACCAACGCTTCCATTTCGACGCCAGTCTTGTATTGCGCTGATACCGTGCACTTGCAGCGCAGCCTATCCTTCTTCCGCGCAATCTGGATTTCAATCGAAGTAAGTGGCACCTGATGACACAGAGGTAGGGTCGCGGCTGTTGCTTTGGCCCCTTGAATCCCCGCGAGCTTGGAGGCAGCTACGACGTCGCCTTTCTTGACGGACTCGGAGGCAATCGCCCTCATGGTGGATTCCTTGAGGAGAAGAAAACCCTCAGCGGTCGCAGTCCTCCTCACGACCTTCTTGTGGCTCACATCAATCATCCTGGACATATGGAGTAGCCCCCCTACACCCAGCGCTCTCTCGCCGGACCGATTTCCTTCTTCCATATAGGCGTGGTCTTCTTCAGCTCATCTATGATGTACTTACAGGCCTTAAACGCGTCTTCTCGGTGTGCCGCCCCCACCGCTATCGCGACGATGATTTCCCCCACGCTCAGACTGCCGACTCGGTGCTCTACTGCGATGTGGTTCACGGCATACTTCTGATCCACGGCCTTGCATATCCTACGGAGGTCCGCTTTGGCAAGATCCTTGGCGGACTCCAGGCGCATCTTCGTGACCTTCATGCCGCGCGAGCTGGCCCGGACAGTCCCCAGGAACAGCACAGTCCCGCCTGACCTGGGACTCGAGACCGATTTGATCACTCGTGTGATGGAGACAGGTTTCGATGTTACGACGATCAGGGGCTTCAAACAGACTCACCTCCAATAGGGTCTCCGTGCTGCGACGCCCTTCATGAACAGCTCTCGCAGATCCGAATCGGACGCGCCCTTCCTTAGAGGCCTCAACAGATCCAACTCTCCGGACTTCTCCATCAGACAGGGTTTCAGGATGCCGTCGCTCGATAGCCTGATCCGTGTGCAGTTCTGGCAGAATTCCGTGTTGTGCATCGGCCTGACGACCTCCACTGTCACCAGTCCTCCGTCTGCCTTGACCTGGTACCGACCTCGCCGGTGAAGTTCGTTGTGGAATATGTTGACCGCCTTGCTTCGCAAGTCCTCCTCCACACCGACGAGGGAGTAGAATCGCTTCTTGAAATCCTCTTCCTTTGCGCCCTCGCGGCTCGCCTCGTATTCGATGAGCTGTAGAACGGCTCCAGTTTCGGCACAGAATCTCATCATGGAACCGATATCGCTCTCGTTGAATCCCTTCAAGACAACCATGTTGACTTTGACCGGAGCCAGACCCGCTGCAACAGCGCTTCTGATACCTCTGACGACGGAGTCCACCATGTCGACTCCGCAGATTCGACTGTACACATCTTTGTTCAGGGTGTGAAGGCTTACGTTGATCCGGTTAAGGCCGGCGTCCTTCAAGTCACGGGCGTTATCCTTGAGAGAGTATCCGTTGGTGGTGAGAGAGACTTCGGAAACGAGGCGGGACAGGCGTTGTATGATTTCGGATAGATCCTCCCTCATGAGCGGTTCCCCGCCTGTGAGTTTCACCTTCTTCACGCCTGCGGACGCAGCCACGCGGACAAGCCTTTCTATCTCGGAAGGAGTCATCTCCTCCCGAGAAGGGGTCTGTCCCTCCTTGTGGCAGTAGTCACAGGCAAGGCTACACCTCTGAGTAACCGACAGGCGCATGCTCCTGACAGGTCTTCCGTAGTTGTCGCTGACCTGGAGGTCGGACGGCGCAGAAACTTGAGTCCCAGCGGTCATGCTCGAACTGACATATCGCCTGTCAGCTATAAGGATTACCTATGCCGTGAGAGTATTACTGGCTCCACTTTCTTCGCCGTATGTAATGGAGGACTGGGACGAGGACCAATAGCACGGCGGCCGGTAGGGTCACCGGGTACTCAGGAATCACTTCTACGACCTCGACAGTGACCTGGGATGTGTTGCAATTCCCTGCATAGTCAGTAACGTTCAGAAGCACGACATATGTTCCCAGAGTCCAGAACTCGAATGAGGGGCTCACTCCCCACAGCTCGACCAAAGTACCATTGTAGACGAAGCTCCATGAGTAGTTCGCAATCGCCCAATCGTCGACTGATCCAGAGCCGTCGAAGTAGACATTGCATGGCGATTGAACAAGCTGGTCCTCGCCGGCATCAGCTACTGGAAGGACGTTGTCGGCTTCGACTCGGACTGAAATGTAGTATTCCCGCGTGTGGTTAAAGAGGCCAATTTGATTGTCAGTGTACAGAATGACTATTGCGTAGACTCCGGCGTCCGCATAGACGTGATTTACTGCGCACGATGCGTTCCCGTCCACATAATCTGTTAGATTGACATGGACATTTGGACTTCCATCACCGAAATCCCAGACCAGCTCTAGGTCATCCATCTCAGCATCAATCAGGGTCGCCTCGTACCAGACTTCCGTCCCAGAGAACACAAACGGATCCCAAGGTGGTCCGAACGCCAAGTGGGAGAACAGAACTACCGAAGGGGGAATGTTCGTAGAGATGATGGTGACAACAAGATACTCAATCACTTCGTTCCCTGGTCTGCCGTCAGAGATCGTTACAGTCACATTGAACTCACCAGGCCCGATGAACCTGTGAATCTGGGAGAGCTGATAAACAACAGAACCGCCCGATGTGCTGTTGGTCTCAGGGGCGGAGCCGTCCCCGAAGTCCCAAGCGGCTGTGACCACATCACCGTCAATGTCGAGGACTTCAATGTAGAACGACACGTCAACATAGTCATCGCTTCCAGAAACCGAAGGATGCTCAGGGAGATTGGCGATATTAGTATTGCAAGGAGCTCGGTTGTACGCAACCACGACCGTTGCACGATCGGATGTGTTGTGGAGACCTGTTTGGTTGATTCCAAGTGCATCCGACACGTAGAGGGTCACATTGTAGTATCCCTCGTGATCGAACGTGTGAGTTATGTTGTTCCATTGCCATGTGGCTGGCTCGGTCGCAGGTGTGTAGTAGACGAGCGTCAGGAAGTCGGAGACCGTGTCGTTGAATACAAATGTCCAGGTCAGTGGTTCACCCTCGGTGTCGTTCGCTTTCGCCGTTATGTCGACCGTGTCGTTGACGAATGCCAGCGATTGAATCTCAATATCCGATTGCGGGCCGTAATTCTCTGGGATGTAGCATGCAACCGTCGATGTACGATACGCATAGTTGCCGTTCCCGTCGTCTATCATGATGTCAAGAGTGTAGCTGATGTAGACGCCGCCCACTCCTTGCTCAATGACCGGATTCCATGTGTGCTCGACGTAGACTGTTTGGGTCGCAGAGGCGGGATCAGTCATGTTGACGACATCTGGAGTGCCGTCACCAAAGTTCCATCTGACATTGACGTTGTCCCCGTCCATATCGCTTACTCTCACGAAGATGATCTTCGGTTCTCCAGGACTCACAAAGACCACGGCCGAAGGCGATGTCCCGATGAACACGGGCGGGTTGCCAGACGCCAACGGGCCAGGCCTCGCGCTGTCGACTGCAGATACCTCGACCATTGGCTCAGGTTCAGCGCATCTTGTCTGACTGGTGACTCCGTCTAGTCCGGACAGTATTGGTGAAGCAGCCACAAGCGAAATGACGGCGATCGCGCCTACGAGCCACGCCAACCCTCTGATCAGTCGAGTCACCCCGCTGGCATAGATTCGTCTTACCACTATTAGCAGTTTTCCACGGGAGCCCATCTGAGCGAGAACATGTCTCTATCGTCCAGCAACACCGTTCCGACATGCAATGATCGTGTTGTGCGGGAGAGGGGATTTGAACCCCCGGACTCCTGTGAGACAGAATCTTAAGTCCTGCGCCGTTGGCCAGGCTTAGCTACTCCCGCGGGGGCGTAATTCTCCCAGTCTTCCTTTAACTCTTTTGGCGCGAAACGGGCCCTCCGTCTATCATAATATCCGTGCAAGTCGCTTAGTGGAATGGGGATAGAATGGAGGGGTTCAAGGTTGCGAAGGTCAAGCCGACGATACCCGCGAACATGCTTCAGAAGATCGACATGAGGATCGGGACCATCGAGCGGGTAGACGATGTCATCGAATCGGACAAACTCGTCAAGCTAACCGTCAATTTCGGAGATGCAAAGCGAATCGTTCTTGTGGGAATGAAGAAAGAAAGGAGCGACCCAAGGGAGGTCGAGGGGAAGCAGGCGCTATTCGTGGTGAATGTCGAGCCCAGGAGAATGCTCGGCCATGTTTCCGAGGCAATGCTATTCGACATTGGCTATGAGGATGGGATCACGCCTGTCCTTGCTGTGCCTGAGAAACCCGTCCCGGATGGGTCAAGAGCGGGATAGCGCCGTCGGAAGTCCGTTTCTGAGTTGCAGGCGATCTCTATAGCTTGACTCCCTTCACGATGTCTTCGAGCGTCGGCTCACCAAGCACCTGCAGCTCGTACCTGACCCTGATGATCGGTTTGTTGGCCTTGATGACCCTATTCAAGTCTATGGGGGTTCCGGACACCACTACGTCGCACTTGGCCGCGTTGATTGTGTCCTGAAGGTCCTTCACCTGGTGGTTACCGTAGCCCATTGCGGGAAGGACCTTCTCGAGGTGCTTGTACTTCTCGAAGGTCTCCTTGATCGAATTGACCGCGTATGGCCTCGGGTCGATAATCTCCTTCGCGCCCGCTTTCTGAGCCGCGATGAACCCGGCACCGAACTTCATCCCGCCGTGGGTGACTGTCGGGCCGTCCTCGATAACAAGCACTCGCTTGCCCTTAATCATCTTCGGGTCGTCGACGGTCAGTGGCGAGGCTGCGGTTAGGATCTTGGCCTTTGGATTGAGCTGCGCCACTATGTCCTTGACGAGTTCGACGTCCTTCGGATTGGCGGTGTCGACCTTGTTGATGATGACGACATCTGCCATCCTGATGTTGGTCTCGCCAGGATAGTACAGGCGCGTATCCTCCGCCCTGTGAGGGTCGGCGACTACGATGTGAAGGTCTGGGACATAGAACGGTGTATCGTTGTTGCCCCCGTCCCAGAGAATGACATCCGCTTCCTTCTCGGCCTGCCTCAGGATCTTCTCATAGTCCACACCCGCGTAGACGATAATGCCCTTGTCTATGTGGGGCTCGTACTCTTCCCTCTCCTCGATCGTGCAGTCGTTCTTGTCCAGGTCCGCATAGGTCGCGAACCGCTGCACGGCCTGCTTCTCGAGGTCCCCGTAGGGCATCGGGTGCCGGATCGCCACGACCCTCTTCCCACTTGCCCTCAGCATCGATGCGATGGCCCTGGTGGTCTGGCTCTTGCCTGCACCAGTTCTGACCGCGCATATCGCAATAACTGGCACCTTCGATTTGAGGGCCGTCTGGTTGGAGCCCATGAGTCGAAAGTCAGCGCCGCAGGCGTTGACGAGAGACGCCTTGTGCATGACGTCGACGTGACTTAGATCGGAATACGCAAGCACTACCTGCTCGACATCGTGCTTCTTGATAAGCTCTGGCAAGTCTTTCTCCGGAAAGATGCTTATCCCATTGGGGTACAGCTTGCCAGCCAAGCTCGCAGGGTATTTCCTGCCCTCTATGTTCGGAATCTGCGTCGCGGTGAACGCAACTACCTCGTAGTTGGCGTTGTCGCGGAAATAGGTGTTGAAGTTGTGGAAGTCCCTCCCCGCGGCTCCCATGATGATGACCTTTGACCGCATAGCCCTCACTAGTTCGCCGGGTAGCGGTTGCTTTCTTATATTATTTGCTTTGTAACGACTTGGTCAGGTCCTGTTGGAAAGGTATTCGTAAGTGGATTCCCATCATGAGCCGATGGCCTTTCGCAAGCCCACGGACACCGAGGTGGTCGACGCTATCAAGGACGCCCTTAGACGGCACGGTGTCGTGAGCTCGCAGAGGAAGATGACGGAGCTCGTGCTGAGAGAGCTTCGCAGGCATGACCCCGACTACTCGGTGAGCGAAGAGCGGGTGCGGAGACTCGCGCTCAAGAACGAACTCGCCGACATTGTCATCCATGGCCGGGAAGGTCAGGAGAAGACAAAGGCGGGCGCCTGTCCCGTGTGCGGCGGGAAGACCAAACGGCTTCGGAACATGACTGTGTACGGGGGCACCGTGACTTTCGGGTACAAGTGCGGTGCCTGCGGATACTGGACCGGGTTGAAGCACCGGGTACCAACTCTGTACATCTTCACTCCGAAGAGGCCTAGCTGACCGAACATCTTTATGTGCCCGATTCGCTTTTATGCGTCGAGGGGAGCGGCGTGAAGCTTTGGGATTTTGGGCGGATGGAGAGCGGCAAGATCAGAATCAGCAAGAAGATTGGCGAGCCGTTGGGTCTGGTGGACGGCAGCGAGGTCTTCAGCTCGATGTTCAAGTACGAGATAGATGGAAAGAGCAGCTTCGAGATAGTGCTCTCCCCCTTCGGCCCCGAGAACTACCGGGAGATTGCGTATGTCACCTTCCAGGTCAGGGACGAACCCGGGGCCCTCGCACAGGCAGCTCAGTTCCTGAAGACGAGGAACGTCGATATTCTGAACTCGGAAACGGTGAGCTCAGTCCCGAATGTGATGATGGTCTGGGAAATGTTGGTGGATCTGTCTTTCTTCGGTGATTCGCTTTCCCTGAAGAAGGAATTCGACGACGCGAAGACTGGAAAAGACTCGGGAGTGTCGATGGTGGACTGTCTATGCGTCGAGGCTTCCGACATTGCCATCAGATACAGCCGCGGGGCCGCCTATGAGAACGACAAGATCAAGACCAAGGCTCTGAGGAAGACCGAGAAGAAAGCCAGCATGATCAAAGATGGTCAGTTCGAGCTTCCTCAGGCGTATGTCAACTTCCTCGGGAAGAAATCCGCTCCGATAATGCTCATCGGGGAGCCGGACTCGTGGATCCTATCCATTGCCTTTCTGAACGACGATGCAAGGCTGATGAGGCTCTGTGTGGACATCCCGGACAGGCCCGGGGCGATATTCGAAGTGATGAAGGTCCTCGGAGATGAAGAGCTCAACGTGATTGCGGGTTACACCAACGTACTGGTTTACTACGAACGCATGACGTGCGAGGTGGTAGTAGACGTGAGAGCAGCTTCAGTCAAGGCGAAGGCAGATCTAGAGGAGGTTCTCAAGAAGAGGATAAACGCCCTGGGTCCGCAGTTCTGTCTGGCGTCCGTGGAATCAATCAAGCTTTGATTCGTCGAGCTTGAATGCGAGACCGGTCCTGGGACTGCAGAGGTACTTGCCCTTCCGTTCGACGATGGTCACCTGATCATTCTCCCGGAGAGTGCCCGAAGTCCAGCATACCACCTTGGGTCCCTTGGTAACAGCGACCAACGCGAGATTGTACGGATCCGGAAGCCCTTCCGGGATCGCCTGCAGGCGCGTGAACGACAGCACCGTCCCTTCGTCTGGCCAATCAGCGTTCTTCATGCGCTTGCCACACCTCGGGCACAATCTCTTGTCGGAAATCGTCGCGAACCCGCATCTGCACTTCATGCCCTTCATGGCTAGCCAACTCGTCGGTTCACCCCAGTGAACCGTTGCATACGGATATTAATCCTCACTTGCGCGTCGCGCGCGCTGGTATTTCTTAGTTGCTCTTGCCGGGAATCGGAACTTGTTCCAGTCAATAGAAAGCATTTAAACACTGTAGGGTATTCGCATATCAAGTCTGATAGAACACCGTTGTACGCGGTCCGCGGATTTCCCCCCTAGTCTGTCGCTCTACGCCCATCCGCGGGATTGGTGCATCACGGAGGATACGGGTTTGGACCCTCTCGAGGCGTCTCGGCTCATAATGGACACCTACGCAGCTAAGATTCTGGTCGCGTGCTCCCGCAAGCCAAAGCACGCGCTCGAGCTAAGCGCGAAGCTGAACATCCCTATAGCAGCCTGCTACAGGCGCATTCATGTCCTTGAGAAGGCGGGACTCCTGAAGTCCGTCGAGAGAGCGCTCACGCAGCAGGGCAAGAGAATCGTTCTCTACCTTTCCCAGCTCAGGAACGCCTACATATTCTTTGAAGGGGGGAAGCTGAGGGTGAGATTCCAGATGGTCACTGGCCAGATTCAAGACTTCGGGGGCGAGTGGAAAGAGATCAAGCTCATCGAGGAAGAGGATGAGGAGCAGCAGGCCGGAGGGCTATTGAGGCCCAAGGAGAGAGAGCAGTAGATGATAAGGAGAAGGGATTAGAATGGCTGAGAAGAAGGAAAGCGGTGCCGCGACGATCCAGGCAAGCTCGACATTCCCAAGGGAGATGGTGAATTTCCTATCAAGCCCTGGTGGGCATTCGATGATTGTCAGGGGAATGGCAGGCACGGGCAAGACCACCATTGCTCTCCAGATTATCGAGGAGCTCGCCTCTGTGCAACAGAGCTACTACATGTCCACGAGGGTATCTGACCAGTCCTTGTTCAACCAATTCCCATGGTTGCTTGACAAGGTGAAGGAAGGCGAGATACTCAAGGCTCGCAAGAAGATCAAGAAGAAGGCCGATTCGGAACAGCAGGTCGAGCAGATCCTGCTAGGACTGGCGGCTATCAAGGGCGAGCTCAAGGGCGAGAAGGTCAAATCCCCGAGGAAGGAGCTGCAGAGACTCCAGGGGCTCATTGAGAGCGGGGGCGAGGAGGGCGTAGCCGAGCCTGGAGCGGGCGAGGGCGAACTTGTAGTATCAATAGGGGCCATGATGCCCGAGATAGAGATGGCCTATGACGTCGTCGACAAGTCGCTCCCCGAGAGGACCCTTGTCGTGATCGACAGCATCGACGCCCTGGCGGACAAGTACGGTGTTGGCCCATCAAGACTAATCAACGCGCTTCAAAAAGATCTCGTGGAGGGGTGCGGAACAAATGTCGTGTATGTGCTCGAGACTCCTGATCCCTTGCTCGACTACCTCGGGGACGGCGTCGTCTACTTGAGCCTCGATAGTTCGACCGGCAGGCGCATTCGTTTGCTGGATCTCCTCAAGCTCAGAGGCTGCGAGATTCGGCAACCGAGGTACGTTTTCACCCTCCTCGGTGGTAGAGTCAGGACCTTCGAGTACTCCCGATACGTCAAGCCAGAGAAACCGAAGTCCTTCGCGGCGATACCGGATGTGGACCAGAAGCATGTATCCACGGGCATCTCAGACCTGGACGCCATGCTCGGCGGCGGATTGAGGAAGGGCACTATCACTCTGATAGAGCTGAGCCCTGGCGTTCCGGTAGTGGCTTCCTCGCAGATTGAACACGCAATCATCTGCAATGCGGTCAATCAGGACAGAGGAGTCGCTTGGATTCCAACGAAGAAGATAGGCTCCGAGTCCGCGAGGGAAGAGTTGATTGGATTCGTCTCGGACTCCAAGTTCGACAAGAACGTCCGCATCCTTGAGCCACATGGCGCAACTGGAGCACCTCAGCCCTACTCGATGACTCTGGAAGGAGAGGACGTCAAAGTGGATATGAAGTGGCAGGACGTCGAATACGCACTCAAGAACGCGGGTTCGCCCATACTTACCACTATCGGGTTTGACTCTCTCGAATCCATATACGGCCCCGGAGTCCTAGATGGCATGATGGAGTTCCTGACATCTCTGTTGAACAATGGCGGCCTGTTCGTCGCCACCGTGACCCCGTCTGTCAAATCCACGAGCAGACTGTCGGATTTGGCGCACATTCACCTCAGGATAGACAAGATCTCTGGCGTCACGATGGTTAGGGGCGAAGAGCCGTTCACAGCCCCGTATGCGATGACGGATCCAGACCGCGGTGACTTCAGGCCGAAGCTAGTTCCCATTCTGTGATCAGGCTGGGAGAGGACCATGTTCCCCGAGAACTACGCGGTCCTTGTCGTGGGCGATCCTGACGCAGGCATGTTCGAGTTCTGCTGCTACTTGTGCTCCAACTACCTGAAGTCTGGAGAGAAGGTGGTCTTCGTCGAGGCCAACACGTCTCCAGAACATGTCCACCGGCAACTACACATGTTCGGCGTATGTGCTTACGACAACCAGGGTAAGAGCTCGCTGACCCTCGTCGACTGCTATACACCGCCGGAGGTCAACTCCTCGGACGCGAACGCCCTCCGGCCGGAGGACCCGGGCAACCTGGCCGATATTTTCGATTCAGTGACCGAGGCCATCGAGAAATCGGGAGGAGGACCAGTCCGCATGCTGTTTGATTCTCTGACTTCCCTCTACGAGCACCACGATTCGAAGTCTGTGAATCGTTTCTTCAGGGATCTTTCCACGATGGCGAGATTCAGCGGCTCCATGACATCACTGGTCCACAGGGGCATGCTTGATGAAGATCAAATCGCAGACCTTGTTTCGATAGCCGACGGATTGATCGAGATGAAAGTCGACGAGAACTTCAGACGGTTCGTCAGAATCAACCATCTGAGAGGGGTGCTCGTCACCCCGAAATGGGTTCCATTCGAGTTCGAGATCGAGGACAAAGAGGAAGATGAGAGCGCCGTGCTCGGATGGAACAGGGAACAGCTGAGATAGCGCTGAAGGAAACAGGAAAAGGATTGGTGGAAAGGGTTTTCCGGTCATATCGGGTCAGTGCTTGAACAGTCGCAGACCGCTGAATACCATCGAGATACCGTGCTCTTCTGCCGCCTGAATGGCCTCCGCATCGTTGACGGATCCTCCAGGTTGCACGATCGCAGAGACGCCTACTGCCGCAGCTGCATCGACTCCGTCCCTGAACGGGAAGAACGCATCAGAGATCAGCACGCTGCCCTTCGCCTCCGACCCAGCCTTCATGCCAGCTATCTTTGTTGAGTCCACTCGGCTCATCTGGCCAGCACCGACGCCGACGGTCCTCTCTCCCTTGACCAGGAGAATCGTGTTGGACTTGATGTGCCGAGCGACCTTGACCCCGAAGACCATAGCATCGACCTCATCATCCGCGGGAGCTTTCTTTGTGACAACCTTCAGCTTCGTCCTGTCCAGGTCCGCATACGCATCTGTCTGGATGAGGAGTCCACCTTTGACCTTGACCATGTAGAGCCTCCCGTTATCCCTCTTGATGGGGGTGTTGGTTCTGAGCAGTCTTATGTTCTTCTTCTTCTCCAAATGGTCCTCTGCATCCGGTTCATACGCAGGCGCGATGACCGCTTCGACGAAGTGGCTCCCGATTTCTTGCGCAGTCTCGAGGTCGACTGGCCTGTTCAGTCCGACGACGCATCCGAAGGCGCTAAGAGAGTCAGCGTTGTATGCGATTCGGAAAGCATCTGCAATAGTCGCGGCACAAGCCACTCCGGATGGGTTCGTGTGCTTGATCACCGCAGCAGTAGGTTTCTCGAAATCGGAGACTATCGCAAGCGCGGCATCGAGGTCGATCACGTTGCAGAACGAGATCTCCTTGCCGTGCATCTTCTCGGCTGCAGCGACGCTTAGCGGAGTCCAGTCAAACAGGTCCTTGTAGAATGCCGCTTTCTGATGCGGGTTCTCTCCGTATCTCAAATCCCCCAGCTTCTCGAATGACAGAGTCACGTTCTTCGGGAACAGGTCAGTTGGTGAGAACTTCTTCCCGAGGAACAGCGCGATGGCTGAGTCATATCTCGCCGTCGCCCTGAATGCTTCCAACGCGAGCATCTTCCTGGTCTCTTCCGACAGATGGCAGTCGCTCTCCTTCAGCTCCTTCAGCACAGGTTCGTACTGTGCGGAGCTAGTGACGACCGCGACCGCTGCGTGGTTCTTCGCAGCCGATCTTATCATGGATGGTCCGCCGATGTCTATGTTCTCAACCGCGTCCTCCAATTTCACGCCTGGCTTCGCCACAGTTGCCTCGAACGGATACAGATTGACGACGACCATATCTATCGGTTCGATTCCGTGCTTTCTTATGGCTTCCATGTGCTCGTCCTTGCTCCTCATCGCAAGGATGCCTCCATGTATCGCGGGGTGAAGCGTTTTCACTCTCCCGTCCAGCATCTCCGGGAATTTCGTGACCTCAGAGACGCCGATCACGGGCACGCTGGCCTTTTCCAGTGCTGCCATGGTCCCGCCAGTCGACAGGATCTCGATACCTAGCTCCGACATACCCTTGGAGAATTCTACCAAGCCAGTCTTGTCGGAAACGCTGACTAACGCTCTCTTCACTTTGCTCATGAATCATTCACTCCGTGTGTTATTCGAGCATCTCTCCCCTTTGTAGCAAAAGGTATGCGACCAGGTTATCTCCCGGTCAGATATAACCGTTTTCGTAGAGGGTCCCTAGATTCCAAGCTCGGAAGTCACTGCCTCTTTCATCAGCGGGAACGGCAAGTATCCGTAACCCGCGACGAGGTCGTGGAACCTCTTCTCGTCGAACCTGCTTCCTAGTTTATTCTCCATATCCTTTCTTAGGTCGAGGATCAGATGTCTGCCGATCATGTAGGAGAGTGCCTGACCTGGAGTCTGTGAATACCGCCTGACCTCATCCTCGGTCGCTCCCTGTGCCATGCCGGTTTCCTTGACGATCCAGTCGGCCATCTCCTGGATTGTCGCTTCTCCCTGAGCGAGCTTCACATCTGCTACTATCCTGCAGGCTCTCCAGATCGCCCCGTTCAGCATCTCGAACGCTGCTTCGTTGGTCGCCTCGAAGCCGTGGTTGATCATCATCTGCTCGCAGTAATGCGCCCAGCCCTCGACGGTCTCGGTCGCGACCCCTACAATGTCCGCGTCCGCACCGCCCGCTATCTGCAGCATCCAATGCTTCTTGTTTGAAGCAACACCTTGGTGGAAATGGCCCGGATATGCTTCGTGCACGGCCGTGTTGACGATAGCTGCATGGTTGAGGTGGCTTCCGAGGTCCTTGGGGTCCTTTGGTCTCGTGACGATGTACGCCCCTTCCTGGACCTTGTCGAACATGGCCGGCATGAAAAGGGCAGCGTATGGAAGGAGTCGTGCCATGAACGAGGGCGTCTCGACAATCATGAGTTTCGCACCATGATCAATTGTCGCGAGATTGTGATCGACGATGAATTTCTTTGCGTTGTTCATCTCGTCTTCTGTCATCTTGAGCGCGTCCTCGAAGGTCTTGCCGCAATGGCTCCTGACGATCTCGGTCGCCCCCTCGATGCCTTTGCCTGGCGCTATCCTCTCGGCAACCCTTTCCCGCTCTTCCTTGAACTCCTTTAGGTATTTCTCCCCTAGACCGAGGATGGCCTCTGGCGTCAGCCCGAATCCTCGCATCTTCATCAGCTTGGAGAATTTCCTCTTCCCCATGGCGAACTTGATGCCAGGTTTGTCCGGGAGCTTGTTAAGCCAGTCCAGGTGCTCCTTGACCGCGGCCTCGGCCGCCCTGACGCTCTTCGTTAGGTCTTCCATCAGACTTTCGTGGACCTTTCCTCTGGCGGCTTCTTCTATGAATTTCAGAAACCCTGGGAATTGCTCGGTCGACGTGATTGCCATCCTTGTCCATTCCTTGACCGGCTTGGCATCCTGGAATCTGGATTCATACTCCTTCAGATACTTCGGCAGTCGCATCAGTCGAGAGTTGATCGCACTCACTCGCTGGTCGAAGGGTGCATAGTCCCTCGTCAGCATGATGAAGAAGAGCGCCCCCGGCATGTCGATAGCGTTCGGGTTCATCTTCCAGTGAGGATAGTCCACAAGCGAGAACTCATGAAAATCGATAGCGTACTTGAGATTCTTTATCGAGATTTTCTGCTCTAGGCTTAGTTCTTCAGAGGATTCGAGCTCCTTGACCTTTGTGTGCCAAAAGGTCAGGAGATTCCGCGTATCCTCGAGTTTCTTGAACCCACCGTTCGGGAGCTGCCAATCATAGGGCACGTGAATCCCCATACCAGTGGCGATATCTGGGTTGATCTTGAGGTACTCCTTGAGCATCTCCTCGTTCAGATCATCGAACTTCTTGGAGGCCATACTATCACAAGTGGCTGAATGCTTTCATTGTGCATGATGATTGCGGGGCTACGATTCGAAATTCGGGCGTGGTAGCAATCCCGCCATCTCGACAATCCTTGGGACCATCTCTTCCCATGCCACCGCCATGATGTGGACCCCATGCACTCCCTTCACATTCTTCAGGTGCTCTATCTGCTCAACGCACAGCTTGATCCCTTCTTCCTTGGCGTCTTTGGCGCCTTTCATTCGGTCCACGATGTGATCGGGGACTATCATCCCTGGGACCTTGTTCTTCATGTACCGGGCAGCGCCTGCCGACTTCATCGGGATCACGCCTGCAAGGATGTGTATCTTCTTGTCCAAACCACGTGCCCTGACCTCGTCCATCCACATCTCGAACATGTCCATGTCGAATATCGCCTGGGTTTGGCAGAAGTCTGCCCCCGCTACGACCTTCTTGGCGAGCCTGAAGGCCCTGAACTCATAAGGAGTCGCGAACGGGTTCTCAGCGCATCCAAGGTAAGTCTTCGGCGGATCCTTGAGGACCTCCCCGCCGACCTGCTTGCCCTGGATTCTCAGCTGGTTGAAGACCTGAAGCTCGACAATAGAATCGAAGTCGAACACGTTCTTCGCGCCCTTCTCGTTGCCGAAGGTTTGATGGTCTCCAGTGAGGCAGAGAACGTTCTTCACGCCTAGCGCAGCTGCGCCCAACAGATCGCTCTGGAGGGCAATCCTGTTCCTGTCCCTGCAGGTCATCTGGATCACGGGCTCAACACCCTCCCGCATGATGATGACGGCGCTAGCTATGCTAGATAACCTAACCACCGCTGTCTGGTTGTCAGTCAAGTTGAAGGCATCGGCGTAGCCCTTGAGCATCTTTGCGTGATGCGTGAGAGGCGCTGGATTCGCAGACTGAGGAGGGCCGATTTCCGCGGTGACGGCGAACTGCCCGGACTCGAACACCTTCTCGAGGTTACTCCCAGCCTTCATCACGTCACCCCCTTGCCCTTCTTCTGGTGCTGGGTGAGCTTGGCGTCTTCTCTCACGATTACGCGCCTCCCGCCCGAATGGCTAGCGGACCAGTCCTTCGCTGGTGTGACCGACTCGATGAGATCCAACCGGTTCTGCAGCTTCAATCTATCATATATGGCAGACCATGCGCAGTCTACCTCGAGGTTTACCTCGCACTTTCTGTTCGCGGAGCCCCCGCATGGACCGTTCAACATGCTCTTCGCGCACCTCGCGATTGGGCAAATGCCTCCCGTCGTGTGGATGATGCAGTTTCCGCAGCCCACACAATTCTCCGACCATACGCCCTGCTCTTCAGGCACTCCAAAAATGCCAGTGTTCAGACCCGGGAAGGTGAGATGTTTGGGATACATGTCGCCGATCGTCTGGGCACCCAGCGAACATGCCATTGACAGAGTCACGTCGGAGTCGAGTATCTCGTCCTCGATCTCCTGGACCCACTCCTTCTCGCATTGTCTCTCGACGACTGTCCCCTCGATCTGTTGCTTCCTGCCGTCTCGCTTGTTCTTGATCTTGAGCGCCGACACCAGCATCTTGACTTCTTTCTCCCCGCCCGCGAGACATATCGCGACGCAGCTCCTGCATCCGATGATTGTCACTTTCTTGTAGGGTGCCAGCATCTCCGCGATCTCGTTCAGAGGCTTCCTCTTCGCCACTATCATCTCTTCTCACCTCCGACGGGACCGAATTTCCTGACGACCTCGACCATCTTCGCAACAATCTCAGGGAAGACCCATGAATTCGAAGAGGCAGCATTGAACATCTCTACGCGTTCTTTCTCCAGCCCCAGCTCGGAAAGCATCTGCTTCACGTAGCCGACGCGCTTCCTCCCCTCAATCGAGCCAGTATCGTAGTAGCAGTTCTTTTCAAGGCATCCGAGGACGAAAACGGCGTCTGCCCCCTCCTCGAGCGACCTCAATATGTGCATCCCGTCGACTCTCCCAGTGCACGGAACCTGAACAAGCCTAACGCTAACCTCGAATTGCTTCCCACTCCTCGCCGCGAGCACCACCGCGTCCATCCCGTGTCTCTCGCAGCAGAAGCCGACAATCTTCGGTCTCGGCTCCGTCATCAGAAGTCACCTCCGAGCAGCGTCTTCGATTCCGTCATGATTTGATCATCTGTGTAGTTAAGCAGCTCTATCGCTTTGCTGGGGCAGATGCCAACGCACATACCGCAGCCTTGGCAGGCTTGCACCCGTATCTCTGCCTTTGTGGCAGTCCCTATGAAGGGCGCCTCGTACGGACAAGTGCGGACGCAGGTCAAGCAGGCGGAGCACTTCTCTTGAGTCACTTGCGCGACGATGCCTCCGTATTCGATGCTGCCCCTGGCCGCAAACTCACCTGCCATCTTGCCCGCCGCTTCTCCCTCAGCAGCGGCAACATCCCGGGACTTCGGGAAAAGTGCCGAGCCACAGACGAACACGCCTGGCTTTGGAGTGGAGACGGGGCCTCTCTGAATACTGCCTCGTCTTATGCCTCCATCTGGGGACATCGGTATCCTCAGAGCTTCAGCAATGATCTGGTTGTCCTGGCTCGCCGGTATTGATGCAAACACCATGGCTCCCAGCTTGATCTTGAGCACTTCGCCTTGAGACAAATCCTTGACAGTGAGCACTGTCGGATCCTTGGGGTCGACCTTCGGGGTCGCGCTCCTGTCGTACCTCACGAACTTCACCCCGATCTCAGCAGCCTCCTTGTACGCCAGCTCAGACAGCCCGGAAGCCCTCATCTCCTGGAAGACTACGAAGACCGCCGTGTCCGGGCGCTTCTTCTTCAACTCGATAGCCGTCTCAAGGGTATCGTCCCAGGCGAAGTCCTGGACCTTGAGCGTCTTTCCGGCCGGATCCGGGGTATCCATGAACACAACCGTTCCGGCAGGAACCTGGTCCAACTGCAGCTTCTGGTAGAACTCATAGAGAGGCAGTGCCCCCTTGACGGTCTTCGCGAGCGCTCCCTTGAGCGTCGCCCAACCACCACCAGATGCGACGACGATGCTTGCAGCTCCGAGGTCCTCGACGCTCTCGCCTACCTTGATTCTTAGCTCGAAGTTGCCGCCGTATCCCTTGCCTCCGATCAGCCTAGCACGGGGCATGACGACTCCAGGAGCAGTGATTGATTTCCCCGTCTTCTCCAGGATGATCGTGTGCACACCATACTTGGCCGCCTCTCTCGCTGCAGCCTGGCCAGCGACCCCGCCGCCTACTATGACCACGTTCCTTGTCTTCATGTCCTCCGACGAGCGCTCCAGTGGCTGCAGCAATCGAGAGCGCGCAATAGCTGCCAGGAGCTTCGTCTCGGCCTTAGTCTGAGCCCTTTCTGGCTCCGCGGTGTGGGGCAGGACGACCTCCTCGCGGATGTTAACGATTCCCACCAAGTACTCGTTGACTCCGGCCCGCCTATAGGCCTTGATCAGGGCTGGGCTGACATCCTTCTTCTGACATGCGAGGACGATTGCCCTGTCTATCTCCTTTGCCCTGGCCTCGGCGACGATTTGCGTGAGTTCCTTTCCGTCACAGAGTCCGTCGAGAGTCATTACAGAGAGGACATTCCCGCTCTCCGAGGCGAGCTTTTCGAGTCTGGCGATATTGAGTAGCTTCGGCATCTCGGAGCAGCACTTGCACAGGACGACCTGGATCTTAGCGTTCATGTGCCACCCTCCCTGGTCTTGATTTTGGATGCGATTGCCATCGCTCGCACTGCAGTTTCCTCAATGTCCATCGGTTGCGTCACCGCGCCGCAGACATACACTCCGCTCTTCTCTAGGTCGGACGTGGTTGCCGCGAACCCCATCTGGTCGGCGTTGATTCCTAGTGACTTCGCGATGTCACCCGTCGCGTCGTGTGGGCGCATCCCAACTGAGAGAATAACGAGATCGTATTCGCTCTCGTGAATTTCCAGATCCGTTTCGCTGGCCACTCTGACCAACAGATTGCCGGTGTCGGGCCTATCGAAGATGACCGCTGGCATGCTCCTGATCAACTTCACGGTCTTCTTCGCCTTGGCCCAGACTTTGAATTCGTCTTGGGGTTCATAGAGCGTCCTAAGATCCATGAAGTAGAAGTCCAAGTTGACCTCTGGGTCGATATCAAGCAACAGTTGCGAGATCTTGGTTGCGTACTTGCAGCAGAACTTCGAGCAGTACTCAACTCCGACCTTGACAGACCGGGAGCCGACGCACTGGATGATCGCTATCTTCTTCGGGGCCTTGCCATCCGATGGTCTCGCCAGCCTACCCTTCTCGTTGAGTGTCTTCTCCGCGTCTACGCTGGAGATCACGTTGGGGTATCGGCCGCAACCAAGCCTGTTCATCTCGCAGGCCTCGATGGGTTCGATTCCGGTCGCATAGACAACGGCGGCCACGTTCCTTGTGATATTGCGAGCGCGGTCCTCGTAGTCAACTGCGCCTGTCGGACAGATTTCTGCACATGCGCTACACTTGCCTTTCTTGAAGTGCAAGCACTTGTCCCGGTCTATCCAGTGCACTCGGGGCTGTCCGCTGCCGGTTGGAGGAAAGACCGCCTTGCCATCCACGGGACAGACCGCAACGCACTTGCCGCATCCGATGCAATCGTCCGTGACGTATCTTGGAGAGCTCTTGATCTTGACTGAGAATCCTTCCTCGCTCTTCTGCGCGAAGGTCACGTTCGAGAGCAGCAACACCTCAACGGATGGTTGTGTCAACAGCTCCGCAGCACGGTCGATGGCATAGCACACACCGCAGTTCCTGCACTCTACTAGTCCCTTGCAGGTCCACTCTCGAGCTCTTCCGCCAAGCGAGTCGGTCTTCTCAACCAGGACGACTTCTCCACCCTTGTCAACGAGGGATTTCGCAGCGGTCACCCCCGCTGGTCCCCCTCCGATTACCAGGATCGGCATCATCAAGACCCTCCCTCTATACCAAGCCCCACTATCCAGTGGGGCATGAGCAGGCAGCTGAAACAGTTGCGGAGAGATAAAAGAACTCTCCGATATGATATGAAATAAGAGGTTTGCGGTTCCCAGGGGAATCGCGTTCCCGGGGCGGTTTGGCCGTTCAGTTCAAACCGGTTATGTAGCCCTTGTCGTCGATGTTGATCCTCTCGGCCGCGGGCGAGGTCGGTAGGCCCGGGATGGTCATCATCTTGCCCGTCAAGGGCACGATGAATCCAGCTCCTGCCGACAGTCTAACCTCTCTGACGGTCAGTGTCCATCCCTTCGGAGCCCCCTTGACCTTGGGGTCGTCGGATATGGAGAGCTGTGTCTTCGCCATGCAGATCGGCAGCTTGTCGTTCCCAGACTTCTCTATCGCCGCGATGTCCGACGATGCCGAGCCAGTATACACGACTCCGTCTGCGCCGTAGATCTCCTTCGCGATTGTCTCTATCTTCTTCTTGATCGGGAGCTTCTCGTCGTACAAGACCTTGAAGTGGGACTTCTCCTTCTCCAGGCACTCTAGTATGGCCTTTGCCAGCTCGACGCCGCCTTTGCCACCCTCAGCGAATACGCGGGAGTGCGCGGACCTGACGCCCATCTTGTCGCAGTGCTTCTTGCACAGGTCGAGCTCCTCTTGGCTATCGGTCGCGAATCTGTTGAGCGCTACGACTACGGGCACGCCGAACTTCTTCATGTTCTCGATGTGCTTGTCGAGGTTGGCGAACCCTTTCTCAAGGTATACGAGGTTTGGAGTTCCGATGTCGTCCTCGACCATCCCGCCGTGCATCTTGAGCGCCCTGACGCTGGAGACTATGACGGTGACGTCCGGTTTCAAACCAGCGATCCTGCAGACGATGTCGTAGAACTTCTCGCCACCGAGGTCTGCAGCGAACCCGCCCTCGGTAATGACATAGTCTGCCATTTTCAGGGCGTACTTCGTGGCGATGATCGAACTGTTCCCGTGAGCGATGTTCGCGAACGGCGCCCCGTGGATGAATGCCGGCTGCCCCTCAAGTGTCTGCACGAGGTTCGGCATGATTGCGTCCTTTAGGAGGAGGCACATCGCGCCGATGCCCTTCAGCTTGTCGGCAGTGACCGGCTTGTTGTCGTATGTGTAGGCGACGACAACCTTTGACAACCTCTCCCTAAGGTCCTTCATGTCCTTTGAGAGCGCGAGTATTGCCATGATTTCAGATGCTACCGTGATGTCAAAGCCGCTCTCATGAGGCACACCGCCCTCGCTCCTGCCGCCAAGGCCAACAATGATGTTCCTGAGCTCCCTGGCGTTCATGTCCATGACCTTCCTTAGGACTATCCGCGTCGGGTCGATGTTAAGCGGATTCTTCTTTGTGACATGGTTCTCAACAAGCGCGGAGAGAAGATTGTGCGCCGTTCCCACAGCGTGTATGTCCCCTGTGAAGTGCAGGTCAATATCCCACATTGGATAGATCTGCGAGTACCCACCACCAGTTGCGCCTCCCTTGATCCCAAATGTCGGGCCTAGGGAAGGCTCTCTAAGTGATAACATCACTTTCTTGCCGAGCACCCCCATCCCCTGGCACAGGCCGATGGATGTTACGGTCTTTCCCTCACCTGCCTTCGTCGCTGTGATAGCAGTCACGAAGATGAGCTTGCCATCCTTGTTCTTGTCGAAGCGTTTCAACACTTCCAACGGAACCTTCGCCTTGTACTTCCCGTAGAATTCAAGGTCATCGCGAGAGAGGCCAATCTTCTCCGCGATCTTCTCTATGTGCTGAACCTTCGCTGCCTGCGCAATCTCAATGTCCTTCGGCATTGGAGCCATTTCTTGACCTCCTTTCAAGGGAGTATTGTACGCGCCTAGTTAGCTTTTTCGAATTTCGGTCTAAAATAGCGAATCGGAGCGGAGATAGTACCCGATTCACTTTGGGGCTGTCAGCATTCCGCCGGGGCACATACTTGAGTTCGTGATATCGATGTGCAGGACGTATTCTACCGTCTCAGATAGCACGCTGATGGTGTCATTCCCGAATCCTTAAGTACGGCGTCTGCATCCGGTTTTCGGAGGGCCAAGGATGACTGCGCAAATCATTAGTGGCAATGAGGTCGCGAAGAGTATCAGAGCCGAAATCAAGGCGGAAGTCGCGAAGCTGAAACAGTCGGGCATCGAACCCGGCCTCGTGGTCATTATCGTGGGTGAAGATCCCGCATCACAAGTGTATGTGCGCAAGAAGGGTGAGGCATGCAATGAGTTGGGTATTTGCTCCGAGACCCTGCGCCTTCCAGCGACTACGACTGAGGACGAGTTGCTGAAGGTCATCGACCAATATAATGAGAACTCGAAATTCGACGGGATCCTCGTCCAACTGCCGCTTCCAAAGCATATCAGCGAGGAGAAGGTGCTTATCAGGATAGACCCGAGCAAGGATGTCGACGGATTCCACCCGATCAATGTCGGTAAGCTCGTAGTCGGTGCAGAATCCTACAAGCCATGCACGCCGCATGGAGTCCAGGAGCTTCTGATGCGGAGCGGGAACGATCCAGCAGGGAAGCATGTTGTGGTGCTTGGGAGAAGCAACATCGTTGGCAAGCCTGTTGCCTGCATCCTTGTACAGAAGGCAAAGGGGGCCGACGCCACCGTAACGATCTGTCATTCGCGGACGAAGAACCTCTCAGAGATCACAAGACAGGCAGACATACTGATCGCTGCCATCGGCTCTCCGAACTTCGTGAAGGCCGACATGGTCAAGGACGGGGTGGTTGTCATCGATGTGGGCGTAAACCGGATCAATGACCCCGCGGCGAAGGGCGGTTGCAGGCTAGTGGGCGATGTCGATTTCGAGGCGGTGAAAGAGAAGGCGAAGGCAATAACCCCTGTCCCTGGCGGAGTTGGTCCGATGACCATCACGATGCTGATGAAGAATACAGTGCATGCCGCCAAGATACATCATAAATACAAGGAGTAGGACGCCCGGACTCCTCCCGTCTCGGGGACTCCCAGCTAGGAGTCACCCGACTCCTGCCTATCATGGAGATTGCATCGGCCCTTTTTCTGCGTCATAGACCAGCAGCTTGGGGGTTTTATAGCCGATTTCCGGCTGATTATCACGTTTCGCCACCTGCACCCTCACGTCTTATAACCCCTCCGAAATGCTAACGTCATAAAAGATAATAACTAAGATGCGCAGTGTCTGGGCGGACCTACTGCACGGCAGCATTCATTCAGAAGGTCATCGTACATCGGCCCGATGGAAATGTGGCTGTATCCACGATCTGCAGTTCGGCCCAGACAGCCTTACGAAGTCCAGTTCACAGTCCCCGGCCATGGAGACCATGTCACAAGATACAAACGCTGCAAAGTCGCCTCCGAAGCAGTCGGCGATCACTTCCCAAGAGGTAGTGCGGAAGCTCAGGTTCGAGTACACATATGCCTCCAAGGAATCGACCGACCGCATGCTTGACAGTCTGACCGAGCTGCTCAATCACTTCAAGGAGCCGCGCTTGAAAGTTGTCGCGCTTCTTCAGGACGCAGCAAAGCTGATCCATAAGCAGCTTAGGATAAAGGAGGTCTCGATAGGGGTCAGGACTCCTTCTGATGGCATGTACCGATACCTTGTGATGGCCGGCATGAGGGAATTCGTCTGGTCGGAGCACAAGGCTCTCGCATACACCAAGGAGGATTTCGGGGACTTCACCAAGTGGGGAGGTTTCACGATAAGCGAGTCTACGAGGCTGTTCCTCTTCGAGGAGAAGCCGTATCTCGATACGGAGAAGGGCACCTTTGATGCCCAGATGGGCATGAGAATGAAACGCAAGACGCCCGATGCATATGTCGAAGGCGATTACATTGATGTCTACATACATGGTAGGAACAGGGAAGTAGTCGGCTGGATAGAGACTGGCGGCACATGGGACGTCAAACTGCCAGATGCGCAGGCCATCAAGTGGATGGAGTTCATAGCGTCAATACTTGCAGTTGCCCTCATGGACTGGGAAGGCTAGTAGGGTTCTCCCATCATCCTGAGCACTACTTGGGTCCTTTCTGGGCTGTTGAGCGTCCCTATCGGAATAAGTTCGATTCCTGTCATGCAGTGTCGAAAGTCGGCGTCCCACCCTTTTCCTATCATAACTTCGCTGCATGTTTTGGTCTAGGAATCGGCGTTGTCGCATCGAAAAGGATTATTACCTACTTAAGAATGGGGGCGCCAGGAATCGACCTGAAATGCTGCCAGGACCCTATTGCGGGGGCCCAGCAGATAGGGTGTCGATACCAGAAGCGCAGACATGTGTTGCATACACACGTCGGATGTGGAAAGGATGGCTGACAAAGGCACGGAACTTATGCATGGTCAGATCGTGAAGAAGGACCCGGCGAGGCTCAGGCTGAAGCCGAACCTTCAAGGCTTCGAGCAGCTGAGGAAGACCTTCAAGTGGTCTGACGCCGACAAGATGGTCGAATGGTTTCCCGGAGGCAAGATCAATGCTGCATACAACTGCATCGACCGCCATGCCAAGGGGGAGCGGAAGGACAAGATCGCGCTGATTTTCGATGATGGTGAGGGGAACGCTCAGAAATTCACGTTCGGCCAGTTGAATGTCCTGACGAACAAGTTCGCCAATCTGCTCAAAAAGCTCGACATCAAAAGGCAGGACAGGATCTTCTTCTTCCTGTCGAGGTCTCCTGAGCTGTACGTCGGATTCATCGGAGCCATCAAGTACGGCGCGATTGCCAGCCCCATGTTCCCTGCGTTCGGCCCCGACGCAATCAGAGACAGATTGCAGGATAGCGGGGCTGTCGTGCTTGTGACAGATAGTGCTCTCAAGAAGCGTGTGTACGAAGTCAAGAGCCTCCTGCCCGAGCTGAAGCATATGGTGATAGTCGGCAAGGACGTCGCGGCCAACGAGATCAGCTGGGAGGAGGAAATGGCGGCTGCGAGCGACAAGTTCGACGCCACGCCGATGGATCCCGAGGAGTTCTCGTACATGCTGTACACGTCAGGCACGACGGGTAAGCCCAAGGGCGTCATGCACGCGCACAAGGACATCGTGCAGGTGCACCTCTCCACATACTGGGTCCTCGACGTGCACGATGAAGATGTGTACTGGTGCACCGCAGACCTCGGGTGGGTCACTGGGGTCGTCTACGGATGTCTCGGACCATGGTCTAACGGCGTGACGCAGGTTGGCCTTGCTGGAAGGTTCGACCCCGAGCGCTGGTACAAGACCATTCAGGCCTACAAGATCACAATCTGGTACACCGCACCGACGGCCGTCCGAATGCTGATGGCCAAGGGCGACGACCTGCCGATGAAGTATGACCTCTCATCGCTGCGGGTTCTCTACTCCGTCGGCGAGCCCCTCAACCCCGAGGGTGTGAAGTGGGCTCTCGACGTCTTCGACCTCAAGCCGTTTCATGACACATGGTGGCAGACCGAAACGGGTTCGATCCTCATTACGAATTTCCCAGAGATGGACATCAAGCCAGGCTCCATGGGAAAGCCTCTTCCAGGCGTCGAGGCCGCCATACTCGGCGACTCCGGCAACGTATTGCCCCAAGGAGAGGAGGGCAGTCTAGCCATCAGGCCAGGCTGGCCGTCCATGATGAGGCAGATCTGGAACAACCCTGCGAAATACAGCGAGTACTTCAGGAACGGATGGTACTACACGGGCGACACCGCCCAGATCGACAAGGACGGTTACTTCTGGTATGTCGGCCGGGCTGACGATGTGATCAAGACCGCGGGAGAGCGGGTCGGCCCGTTCGAGGTGGAGAGCGCTCTGATCGAGCATCCGGCAGTAGCCGAGGCAGGTGTGATCGGAAAGCCTGATGAACTGAGGGGCAACATCATCAAAGCCTTCATTGTGCTCACGCCAGGCTTCTCGGAATCTCCACAGCTCAAAGAAGATATTCAGAAGTTCGTCAAGACCAAGCTCGCCGGGCACGCATACCCCAGAGAGATAGAGATCGTGAAGTCGCTCCCCAAGACAAGGAGCGGCAAGATTATGAGGCGGATGCTGAGGGCGAAAGATCTCGGGTTGCCCATAGGGGACACGTCGACTCTGGATAACTAGAGGGCGGTTGTTCTGAAAAAGGGAGATCTTCGGTATCACGACGATATGCGATGGACAGGGGCGAAAGGCGGTGGGTCATGTGAACGTGCAGATGAGGTTGACGGATGGCAACAAGGTATTTCGGAGGAATACCGACCCTGCACTGCTCTCAAGACTGGCGGTCAAGGCGGAGCCATCAATTGCCATTCTCAGTTGTTCAGACTGTCGGGTGATTCCGGAGAAGGTGTTCAACCTGTCAATAGGCGATGCCTTCGTCGTTAGGATTGCCGGCAACAGCGCTTCGGATCCAGCAGTCATGGGTAGCTTGGAGTATGCAGTCAGAACGCTGCACATCCGCACGATACTGGTATTGGGTCACACCGATTGTGGAGCCGTGAAGGCCGCCTTGGAGGACGAGGCTCACGAAGGACTCGGGGGAGTGGCCCGCGACATCGATCAGGCACGGAAGTTGCTCTCGGGTTGCGAGGCGAACAACGTCGATGCGATCGCCGAAGCGAACGTGAAGTTGCAGATGGGGCAGATCGCGAACGGTGGTCGAGTGATTAGAGATGCTATGGCATCCGGGAAGCTTGCAATAGTCGGCGGCATGTACGATCTGTCAACGGGTTTCGTGAGATTGCTCTGATGATTCGCGGTCGTGACTAATCCAACAAGGTAACAGCAGTTGGGAGAACGGATAGGATGGGTCAGGACGATAAGAAGTCTACGAACAGATGGATGGTTGTAGTTGGTGCGCTCACGATTCAGTTGGCACTCGGATCGCTCTATGCGTTCTCGATATTCACCAGCCCCCTGTCGGACTCGCTCGGCTACCCAGCAACCTCATTCCAAATCCTTGGCATATTCGCTGCGGCCATAGCAGTGTTCGCCATCACCGTGATCTTTGCCGGCAAGATCCAGGACAGGCGGGGACCCAGGATGGTCGCCACGATTGGCGGACTCATCCTCGGGGCAGGCTATGTGCTTTCTTCGCTGTCCACGGAGAACATCGTCCTAATGTACCTTACGTATGGCGGCGTTGGTGGGATTGGCCTCGGGTTCGGATATGTCTGCCCTCTCGCCGCGGGCATGAAATGGTTCCCTGACAGGAAGGGCCTAGTAAGTGGAATCGCCGTCGCTGGTTTCGGCGCGGGCGCCTTCATATTCACACAGATTGGCAAGTTGCTTATATCCGACAGCGGCCTGGAAAACGCCTTCATCTACCTCGGACTCATCTACATGGGAATGGTCCTTGTGGGCGCGCAGCTCTTGTCGAATCCTACTGCGGGTTGGATGCCGAAGGGATTTGTCCCTCCCTCGAACAACAGAAACAACCACAAGTTGGACTTCACCCAGAGGGAGATGATGAGGACCAGGAGTTTCGTGATGCTTTGGGTCATGTTCGCGCTTTCCGGAACGGCGGGACTCATGATGATCAGCAATGTGAAGAACCTCGCGGCATACCTAGATCCGTCAAAGACGACTATGGTGGTCGCGGAATTCCAGACTATCGCTGGGATCCTCGCCCTTTTCAATGCTGGAGGAAGGATCGGTTGGGGGAGACTGTCCGACAGACTGGGCCGGATGACCACGCTGAAACTGATGTTCATCATTCAGGCGGTCGTGATGTTCTGCGCGGCGGGATTCTTCGCATTGAAGCCGGAGGGAGAGCTCGTTCATTTCGTGGGACTCACGACCTTCGCCTCGCTGGTAGGGTTCACGTTCGGAGGCAATTTCGCACTGTTCCCATCGACGACCTCGGAGTACTTCGGCTCTGCCAACTTCGGCAACAACTATGGCTATGTCTTCACATCCTACGGCCTTGCGGGTGTTCTCGGCGCGCTAATCCCTGGGGTCCTTGCGGGCTCGCAGGCGGGGTTTGTCTACGTCTTCGTCGTCGTCGGGATCGCTTCGATGCTAGCTTTCGTCGTCGCCATATTCACGAGGGCGCCCTCCGTGAGGGCGGAGCAGATTGTGGACCCAGTGGTCGAGGAAGCCGTCGGGTGAGAAAACCACTCGTTTCATTCCTCTTCCGGGCATCGGGCTGACGAATCCCCTGCCCCTCTTCTTTGGGCCACGAGTTCAGCTATGCACTGATCCGCGTACTTACACCAATCGAAGCAGCTCGGCCTCTTCTCCCTCGTCACGATCCCGCCGCAGTGGTAGCACTTCATCGTTTGCTCGTTCGTGAAGATCTCCACCTCCTTGCCGCAGGAGGGGCATTTGACTGGCTCTGGGACTGGCTGCTTGAACCACAGGGATCCAGGACAATGGGATAGCATTTCTCGCCCTCAGACGCTGGTTAGTGACATTCATGGGACTCAATAAGGAGATTGCCCCGAAATCCCTTCTGCCGAGGAGCATAGCGTTCGATTCCAGCCTGGAGGATATTGGTCCTGGAAGGCTCATTCATGTCCCGAATTCGCCTTATCGGAAGAGTTTCAATTGACAATTTCTGGCATGCTATCATATCTCAAGGCTATCGCGACGGAATCAGGAGATTCGGTTCTCAGCTTGTTCGAACACTCGCCGCGGGAAGCATATCCAATAAATATATTACAGCGTATTACCACTGACCTCAGAGGTTTGGGGGTTTTTCGAATGACTACTGAATTCGAGATGTCCGTCAACGGGAACAGCAAGGATCTTCTGGATGCCATTGCCATCCTGTCGAGCCAGAATGTGAACCTCGACACCATCGCTACCGGGAAAACCGATGACCGATACATCGTGAAATTCCTGACGGGGAACGATGAGGAATGCCGAAGGACGTTTATCAAGGCGGACCTTCCGTTCAAAGAACAGCGGGTGCTCGTCGTGGACATGTACAACAGGCCCGGCCAGTGGATGAAGGCAGCCAGGTGCCTCGTCAACGCGGGGGTGCAGCTGAGAGCGAGCTACCTGTACAGCGTGCAGGGGGACAGGATGCGGTTCGTCTTCTGCGTGGACGACTATGAGAAGGCGAAGAAGGTCGCTGGCCAGATAGCGGAATGCGCCGCTGACTGAGCGTCAGTGGTGAGAAGCGGAGGCGTGTTGCTCCCATGTGCGAGTCTTCGGTGTATCTACTGAAAGGGTCGGAGAAGAAACTGGTCATGCCAGAGGCGGCCAAGGTCGTATCCTCGGCCGGCAGCGTGCTCTGTATCAGCCTCTCGGGCGATCGAGAGACCGTATCCGGGGTATGGATTGCGGAGGCAGATCTCATGAAGCATGAGATCATCCTCAAGTCCAGACAGGGCTGAGTGTTTGGGCATCAAGATCGCCGTGGCCGGAAAGGGAGGCGTCGGGAAGACCACGATCGTCGGAACCCTCGCCAGAGTGCTGGCTCAGGACGGTGCCAAGGTTCTCGCCGTCGATGCTGATCCAGCATCGCACCTGCACGTCGTCCTCGAAGTATCAGATGACCGCGTGCCGCCGCCAATCTCCTCGGAACTCGATCTCATTGAGGAGCGGACAGGCGCGAGGCCGGGCACAAGCACTGGGCCATTCTTCAGGCTGACCCCCAAAGTGGATGACATTCCAGACAAGTACTGTGCCATCGGCGCCGATGGCGTCAGACTGATCGTTCTAGGGGAGATAAGAGCCCCAGGGTCAGGTTGTTTCTGCCCGGAGAACGCACTCCTCAGGAGCCTCCTCGAACATGTCGTGCTTGAGAGGGATGAGGCAGTGGTGATAGACATGGAGGCAGGCCTTGAGCAGTTTGGGCGCGCGACTTGCCGGGGGGTGGATGTCCTTATCGTGGTCATTGAGCCCGGAGTGAGGTCCATAGACACGGCTTCCAGGATTGTCAGATTGGCGACAGAGATGGGCGTTCCCAGGATTTCGATTGTTGCGAATAGGACCAGGAGCCAGGACGAGAAATCCGCTATACTGTCAGCGACTTCAAGCAAGGGCCTCGGTCAAGTGTATTTTCTCCCCTTCTCTGAGGGTGTGAGGGTTGCTGATCTGAGGGGTATTTCGCCTTTCAAACTGGAGGAATCAGCTGAGTGGGTAGCTGCCGTCAGACAGCTCTCGCTGGCTATCTCCCGGGGCGTTTCGCGCTAGCTGGGCGCACCGGGGGAGAATGACGTACCAGGTAGGTGTCCTCTTCATTCGTCATCTGCCGTGCGCTCGTCAGTAAAAACGTTTTAGTAGCTTCAACCATATCCGTCAGATGCCGATATGATCTGCCGAAATCGGTCATGGCCAGGCATTCAGATGCACGGGATGGAGCGTTCACGGCGGGAATCCTTCGTCACGAATGATTGTCACCGCTCGTGCGATTGGTCGTCCCCAGAGAGTACCAGGGGCGCAAGTCCCTCTCAAGTCTCAGAAGGTGCCACGGCTCTTCTCGCTACCGTTGCGCGTGGGACTGTCGTGACAGGTCTTTCCACCCACTCGCCTGGAATGGTATCAACAAAGGAGTGCGCATAGTTGGAATCTAACGTCGAGGTCAAGGTCACCAAGCGGGCGGGCCAGGGAGAGAAGGAAAAGGAGTTCGCCTGCGATTGCTGGGATGGCAGCTGCCAGAAGATGTTCATGGACCTCCACGAGGAGGGCGTGTGCACCGTCATGGACAGAGTGGCCGCTCAAGGTGCCCAATGCCGGTTCGGCCAGCTCGGCCTCTGCTGTCGGTTCTGCCTGCAGGGCCCCTGCAGAATAAACCCGATGGGCAAGGAGCCCACTGCAGGTATCTGCGGGGCACGGGACTACACAATTGTCGCGCGGTTCATCGACCGCATGATCGCCGGCGGGACCGCTTCTCACTCCGGGCACGGGAAGGAGATTGCGCACGTGCTGCTCATGGTCTCGAAGGGTGAGACGAAGGACTACAGCGTCGTCGACGAGGTCAAGCTGAAGGCCATCGCCAAGAGGCAGGGAATCGCATGCGATGGCAAAAGCGTAACAGCGCTCGCCGAGGAGGTCTCGCGCGCCGCGCTGGAGGATTACTCCCGTTACACATCCGATCCGCTCTCGTTTTTGAAGGCGACTGTCACGAGGGGCAGAAACCACAGGTGGGACACCCATGCGGTGATGCCCTCGAACATCGATTCTTCGATCTCTGAGGTGATGCACAGGACCGCGATGGGAGTGGACGCCGACCCTGTTCCGATCCTGTTCGGCGGCATCAAGTCAGCGCTCTCTGACTACACAGGCGCCCAGATCTCGTCCGACCTGAGCGATGTGCTCTTTGGCACTCCCAAGATCGTGATGAGCAAGGCCAATCTGGGAGTGCTCGACGAGAAACAGGTGAATGTGGCTGTCCACGGCCACAACCCGCTGCTCAGCGACATCATGGTTGATATCGCCCGCGAGTTAAAGGCAGAGGCTCAGAAGGTAGGCGCCGAGGGATTCAACATCGTGGGCATATGTTGCACGGGCAACGAGATACTAATGCGGAAGGGGATTCCAATTGCCACCAACGTCCTATCGCAGGAGCTCGTGCTCCTGAGCGGTCTCCTCGATGCGATGGTTCTGGATTACCAATGCTTCATGCCATCTGTGTCCGCACTTTGCTCCTGCACCCACACAAAGATCATCTCCACCGAGGGGGTCGCGCGGCTGGTGGGAGATACTCACATAGAGTTCACGCCTGAAAGGGCCAAGGCCTCGGCGAGGGAGGTCCTGCTGTTGGCCGCGGAGGCTTATAGGAGACGGGGCAAGATTCGCCGGATGCCGGAAGTCAAACCCTCGATCGTCATGGCTGGGTTTAGCCTTGAGCAGATCAAGCTGCTACTTTCGAAGAAGAACCCCACCGATCCGATCCAGTACCTGGTGGACAACATCACTACTGGAAGGATCCGCGGGGTCGCGCTCTTTGCGGGCTGCAAGAACATCAAGGCGGAGCAGGACGAGGACGTGCTTACCATAGCGCGCGAACTCGCAAAGAGGGACGTCCTCCTGATGGCGACTGGCTGCAATGCAGTCGAGTTCGCCAAGGCTGGGTTCATGGACCCCGCGAAGACGAAGGAGCTTGCGGGGGAGGGTCTTCTGTCGTTCCTGGGGGAGCTAGCCGAGGCCTCAGGACTCGAGGGTCTGCCAATCGTATGGCACATGGGCTCATGCGTCGACAATGTCCGCTTCTCGAACCTAGCAACCGAGGTGGCCAACCACGGGGGCGTGGATGTCGAGAAGATCCCATTCGTGGTGATCGCACCGGAGGCAATGCACGAGAAAGCGGTCTCGATCGGCACATGGGCGGCGGTCATGGGCTTTCCTGTTCATGTGGGTACCATCAACTACCTTTACGGTAGCACGCTGGTCACGGAGGTCCTGGAGAACACTGCAAGGGACGTGTACGGCGGGTACTTCATTTTCGAGAAAGACCCGCACGAGGCTGCCAAGCGGCTATACTCCGCCATCGAGTACAGGCGCTGGAAGCTCGACATGACGGACCCCATGGTGGAACGCGCTTCCTACTATCCCGGCAAGCAAGAGCACATCCCGAAGGAGAAGCTCTTCAAGATGGCCATTGAGGGGTCGATCATCGCGACGGGATATGCAGACGTCTTGCTCAGCCGGGCGTTGCAGAAATACGGCCCCAATCAGAAGATCGAGTTCCCAGAAACCGGATACCAGCTCCCGAGTCTTTTCGCATGGCTCGGAAAGGACTGCACGAAGCTCGGAGACCTGCCGAGGCTGCTCGGCGAGGCCAGGAGCAGGATCGTTGAGCGGCCGACGCTGGAGACGGCGATCGCATCGGGAGAGGCAACGATGATAGCGGCCGAGATAGTCGAGGCCCTCAAGTACATCGAGACACCGACCCCGTACCAGGGATCGCTCTACTGCGGATTCGTTCCTGACAGGATACTGAGGCAGTTGGGCATCGCGTTCGTTGATGACACGATCCCTGGCGCTGCTGTGTTTGTCGGCCGCGCGAGCGACCCCAAGAAGCTCGGCGCGATGATCCGGGACTGCCAGAACAAGGGGATGCTCATAGTCGCGACCTACGACATCATCAAGCAGCTGAAGGACGAGAAGATCGCCATGGGCCTGGAACGCATGCTGTATCCCGTCGGTGAGTTCACCCAGATCATCCATGGCCTCAATTTCGCCATCCGGGCCGCGTTGTCCTTCGGGGGCGTCCAGCGGGGAGACCGCGAAGGCCTCCTCAAGTACCTCTCAAAGCGTCCCAAGGTGTTCGTTCTGCAGCTCGGCCCGTTGGACTACATCAAGGTCGCTGCGGAGTTCGCTGTCATGTTCAACGGTTCGCCCACGATAACCGACCAGGACGTGGAGCCGATCCCCGACAAGTATGTCGTGCAGAAGAACCTCGCTGAGATGATATCGACCGCCATCGAGGTCAGAGGCTGCAGGATCAAGCTGGGTGCCATCGACCTGCCCGTGCCATACGGCCCTGCATTCGAGGGTGAATCGATTCGGAGACCTGACATGTACATCGAAGCCGGAGGGCCGTCCAAGTCGCTCGCGTTCGAGCTGCTGAAGATGCGCGGACCAGAGGCGGTCACAGACGGCAAGGTCATGCTGATTGGGAAGGACGTCGACGGGATGCCCGAAGGAGGAGTGACGCACCTCGGAATCTTCGTGAACGTCTACGGAAAGAGCATGCAGAAGGACTTCGAGTCCGTGCTCGAGAGGAGGATTCACCAGTTCATCAATTTCGCTGAGGGCGGCTGGCACACCGGCCAGAGGAACCTCCTGTGGATCCGCCTCAGCAAGAGTTCCGTCAAGGCGGGCCTGAGGCTCAAGCACTTCGGTGACATCTTGGTGACCAAGATGAAGCAGGAGTTCGGCGCGATCGTCTCCAAGATCGAAGTGACGATAGTCACTGACGAGGCCGAGCTCAGGAAACACATCGACGAAGCCAAAGAAGCATACGCCGAGAGAGATGCCAGGATCGCCAACCTCACGGACGAGAACGTCGACACGTTCTACACATGCACGCTCTGTCAGAGCTTCGCACCGGGACACGTGTGTATCGTGACTCCTGAGCGCCTGGGCTTGTGCGGAGCCATCAACTGGCTTGATGCCAAGGCCTCGTACCAGATATCTGCCACGGGTCCGAACAGCCCTGTATCGAAGAAGGAGGTCATCGACGTGACCAAGGGCAAGTGGACTGGTGTGAACGAGGCCGTGGCCGAGAAGACCCACGGAAAGCTTCTGAGCTTCAGTGCGTACACCATGATGGACGACCCGATGACCTCATGCGGCTGTTTCGAATGCATCGTAGGGGTCTCGCCCGATCTACAGGGTGTGGTCGTCGTCAACCGCGAGTTCCCAGGCATGACCCCACTGGGAATGACTTTCTCCACTCTCGCCGGGTCGGTCGGCGGGGGCATCCAGACGCCGGGATTCATTGGAGTCGGCAGGAGGTATCTCACAAGCAAGAAGTTCATCAGCGCGGACGGAGGGTTCCTCAGGATCGTGTGGATGCCTAAGGATCTGAAAGCCGCCATGAGGGACGATCTAACGAAGCGGGCACAGGAGGAAGGGGTCCAGGACTTCGTCGACAAGATCGCGGATGAGACCGTCGCGAGGACGCCTGAGGAGCTCGCTGAGTGGCTCGTCAAGGTCAGCCATCCAGCAGTGAAGATGCCGTCAATGATGAGCTGAGCGACAAGGTTGGTTGGGGGAAACTAAAATGGCGTTTGAGTCGCCCAAAGAGAGGTATCCAGGCAGGATCAGAGAGGTCGTCGTAGGGGCCACCAGGGATCAGGGAGGGACGCGGAGGGCCAGGGCCGTAGCTGGCGGATCAAGCGGACTGCAGTTCCACCGATTCGACGCCGAGATGCCTAACCGGCCGCTTGTGGCAATGGATGTGATTGACACAGTGCGCGTCGTCCCCGAGCATCTTCTCAGTTCCATCGGACCCGTGGTGAAGGAGCCCGTGGAGTGGGCGAAGAAAGTCGACCGTGAGTGGGGAGCGGACATCTGCGTTCTCAAGCTCCAGTCCGCCAATCCCGAGGAAGAGAACAGGTCCGTCGAGGAGTGCGTCTCCTTGGTCACTGAGGTGATCAAATCCACTACGATTCCCCTCATTGTGTACGGATGCGGGTTCGAGGAGAAGGACTCCAAGCTCATGGAGGCGGTCTCGAATGCCGGCAAGGGCGAGAGGCTCTTCCTGGGCATGGCCGAAGAGAAGGCTTTCAAGTCGGTGGCGGCCGCGTCCATGTCGAACGGCCACGGCATCGTGGCGTTCTCCAATCTGGACATCAACCTGGCAAAGCAGATGAACATCCTTCTGCTGGACTTCGGCGTGAAACCGGAGAACATATTGATGGACCCTCTGATGGCCGCGCTGGGGATGGGACTCGAATATTCGTACTCCGTCATTGAGAGGCTCAGGCTCGCGGCGCTGATGGGCGACTCCGTCCTTCAGATGCCGATCATCTGCGACTGCTCGTGTGCATGGGCCGCGCCAGAGGCGCTGGAGGAGGACTCGGCACGTGGCAAGCCTGAGATCAGGGGAGTGTTCTGGGAGGCAATCACCGCCTACGCGGCGGTCGTGGCGGGAGCAGACGCGGTCATCATGAGGCATCCTCAGGCGGTTTCCAAGTTGAAGGCCTCCATTGCCGATCTTCGAGGTGGTGCGTAGATGCCAACCGCCATGGACATATACAAGCTGTTGCCGAAGAAGAACTGCGGAGAGTGCAAGTTCCCGACGTGCCTCGCGTTCGCCATGCAGCTCGCCAATCAGAAGGTGGCGCTCGAGGCCTGTCCGTATGTCAGCCCTGAGGCGAAGGCGGCCCTGGAGGAAAGCGGCGCCCCTCCGATCAGGCTCGTGACGATCGGGACTGGCGAGCTTGCGGTCAAGATAGGTGACGAGACTCAGCTGTTCAGACATGACAAGACATTCTACCATCCGACGATGCTGGGGTTCGTTGCGGACGACGCTGACGGCCTCGATGCGATGAAGGCCAGTATTGCCGCGGCGCAGTCGATGAGCTTCGAGAGGGTCGGTCAGATGGTCCGCGTGGACTCGGTTGCCCTGAGGCATTCTACGGGGAGACCGGAGGACTTCCTCGAAGCGGTGAAGACGGCTGCTGGCGGGAAGCTCCCGATGGTCCTGATGGCTGAGGACCCGAAGGTAATGGGGGATGCAGTGGCTGTCTGCGCTGACAAGAGACCGTTGCTGTATCGCGCCACCCCGCAGAGCATCGACTCGATGATCGCCCTCGCAAAGGCATGTTGCTTCCCGCTCGTGCTCGGAGGCGCTTCGAACCTGGACGAGCTGGCTCAGATGGCTGACAAGGCGAAGAAGGCCGGAGTCTCAGACCTGGTTCTTGAACCCGCGGCTTCGAATGCGAGCTCGATGCTAGAGAACTTGACGATCGTTCGGAGGGCCGCTGTGAAGAAGAAGTTCAGGCCTCTGGGTTTCCCGACCATATCGGTGCTGGGCAACTCGGAGTCGGACCTCATGAAGGCCGCCCTGGGCGTCATGAAGTACTCGTCGATCGTGCTCTTGAGGGACGTCCCGAGGGAGTTCCTCTTCCCGCTGATGGCCTTGCGTCAGAACATATTCACAGACCCGCAGGTGCCTATCCAGGTTAAGGCGGGCCTCTACACAATCGGTGAGCCGACCGAGGAGTCGCCGGTCCTCTTCACGACCAACTTCTCCCTGACATACTTCACCGTCCGAGCCGATGTCGAGAAAAGCAAGGTGCCCGTGTGGCTTCTCGTCGTCGACACTGACGGCCAATCGGTCATGACCGCTTTTGCCGCAGGCAAGCTCACGCCCGAGTCGGTCGCCAAGTCGGTCGAGACCGAGAAGGTCAAGGAGAAGAGCAAGCGGAACGCCATCGTCATCCCGGGCATGGTCAGCAGGATGAGCGGGAAGCTGAATGAGCTGACCGGTCTGAAGATCGTCGTGGGACCCAGAGAGTCCTCGGGCTTGCCCAAGATGCTGAAGTCGATCGGCCCTTGACGATCTACGCTGTCTTGAACCGGCATTCGCTGTCGACGACTCTCGCCACATCCAGGACCGCAGGGTCGTTCGCGGGGACGTCGGTCAGAGACTCTCCTTTCTGCATCATGGCCTGAATCGCGCCGCTCCTCCTCAAACTGTACGCTCGATCGAAGCTCGGGACAACATCCCTCTGAGGTACCTCTTCAACCGCGTCCCGCATGTTGTACACGAGGACCTTTCTCCTGATCGCCAATTTCATCTCCGTCGCGAGGGCTGCGATCCTCTTCGCCGCGTCTATGGAAGACTTGGACCTGTCGCACAGGACGAAGAGGACATCGGACGAACGGGTTGTGCGTCTGCTGAGGTGCTCCATGCCCGCTTCGTTGTCTATGACGACATAATCGTACTTCGACGAAATCGAATCGATTATCTGCCTCAGCACGTTGTTGACGTAACAGTAGCAGCCGGGACCTTCCTGTCTCCCCATCGTGATCAGGTCGACGCCCTCGCCCTCTCTGAGGGAGAGCCGAACCTGGTAGTCCAGGAACTCCTGCTTCGACATGCCCTTAGACGGCTCCTCGCCCAGAGAAGCCAGTTCCTCTCTGATGGCGCCTACCGTCTTGCCGGGCTCGATCCCGAGCTTCTCGCCTAGGTTCGAGTTGGGGTCGGCGTCGACCGCCAGTATCACGGCCTTGCTCTTTTCGTGAAGTTGACGAATTGCCAGCGCAGCGAAGGTGCTTTTCCCTACCCCTCCCTTGCCAGCGACCGCGATGGTGAATGTCAGGACTTCGCCTCCTTGCACGCGCTCTCGGGGGGAGCGCTCGGGAACTTGCTTATGTCGGTATGCGGGATGAAAAGTGAGGAGGAGAATTCGGTGTAGAAATCGGTGTCGACGCTCAGCTCTAGGTATGTCATCTTGTTGAATATCTCGTTCATCTCCTCCCTCTTCTTAGCCGAAAGGAGCGCCATTCTTGCCCCGCCGAGCGAGCCGTTCCCAATATATCTGTACTTCTCCTGAGGAACATCGGGGAACATCCCGATCATGATGGCTCTGGCCACATCAAGGTGGTATCCGAAGCCTCCGGCAATGACGATGCTCGACACGGCGTTTAGATCCTCGCCCATCTTCTTGAGGAGCGTCGAGCAAGCGCCGTAGATGGCCGCCTTTGTTCTGAGCAGATTCTGAAGGTCTGCGTCGTTGATCACCAGGTCGGAGACGGCAGTCCCTCCCATTCTCTCCTTCCTCTCCACAACGTACTCGCGCCCAGAATCAGATAGTCGGACCCGGTCTGTCTGCAGATCCTGGATCCTTGCCTTCCGGTCGATTATGCCCCTGCAATACATCTCGGCTACCAGGTCGATCAATCCGGATCCACATATGCCGATGGGCGTTCTCTCGCCGAGCACGTGGTAGGCAGTCGATAGGTCATCGTCCACGCGTATCTTGTCTATGGCCCCGTCCATCGCCCGCATCCCGCATGAGACTTCTCCTCCCTCGAAGGCGGGGCCGGCGGAGCACGAACAGGAGACCATCCAGTCCTTCTTCCCAAGGACTATCTCCCCGTTCGTGCCAACGTCGATCAGAAGTGTGAGCTTGTTGGACAGGTGCATCCCGCTAGACAGGACATCGGCGACGACATCGCCTCCCACATAACCCGCGCGCGAAGGGAACAGAAGAACACGTGCAGCCGAGTTGGCCTTGAGTCCTAGCTCTGCGGCTTTCAGATATCCCGTATGATATGCAACAGGTACATACGGTTCCAGTCTCAGAAACTTCGTTGGTAGGCCAGCAAAGAAGTGCGTCATGACGGTGTTGCCCGCGACTGAGAGCGATACGATGTCCTGGTCAGAAATCTGCCTTCCGAGTACCTTCGAGCCTTCTGTAACGAGTCTTGACATCAGCGAGTTAATAGTCTCACGCGCGAGCGATGTGAGCTCTTCAGAGCCACCGTCTTCACTGAACATCATCCGAGCGATGACGTCCTCACCTCGGGAAACTTGGCGATTGTAGTCGGACGCCGTCGCTATGATGGCTCCATCGAGTAGGCCCACGAGGTCTGCGACGACTGTTGTGGTGCCTATGTCCACTGCCACACCGAGGAGTTCGGCGGACTTGTCACCGGACTCGACCCTAGTTATCTCGTCAATCGAGCCGATGTTGGACATAGTGACTGTTACCTGCCAGTCGCCCGCTCTGATGGCATTTGGAAGGTCTCTCAGAGATTCTAGCGGCATCATTGGCAGTCCGCCACGTCCCAAAGCTCTCCACAGCCTTTCTAGGTCGGCCACGTTATCCCAGACCGTCGCCTTCGGGAGCCTGAGGAAATCCTTCCGAACCCATGGTGAAAGGGGTCTCTGAACCTCTTCGATGCTCTTTGTCAGGATCTGGTGTCTGCCCACCAAGGAGCGTGGGAGGACTTCCACGGTGAGATCGCCTTCGACGATCGCCTCGCATGCGAGCACGATTCCCGCGGCCTTCTCCTCGCCCGAGACCAATGAAGATTCCGGGGCAGAGAACATGCCCTCCGGCCTCACCTTGCACCTGCCGCACTTCCCCTCCCCGCCGCACACGGCATCGATGCTGACGCCAGCCTTCCTGGATGCTTCGAGTATCGTCGTCCCGGTCTCCACCAAGGAAGTTCTACCATCTGGGGCGAACCGCACGACGCGTTCCCTTTCGGTCTTTACTCCCTCCATCTGTGACCAGCTCGGAGTGAACAGACTGCGCTGCTATTAACTGTTGCGACATAATGGCTGACCAGGAATGCCGACAGCCATACGAACGTTTGATATGCGCCAAGGGCTCTATGCCTTTATCGGCGGGGAGAGTTTTTGATAGTCGTAGGGGAGAGAATCAACGGGCAATTCGTGGAAGTCGCCAAAGCCATCGACGCAAGGAATGCCAAGTACGTTCAAGATCTTGCGATGGAGCAGGTAAACGCCGGGGCACAGGTGCTCGACATCAATACTGGGCCTGGAAGGCAGGATGCCGTTGAGACGATGACCTGGCTGGTGAGATCGGTCCAGGATGCCGTCGACGTGCGGGTGTCAATAGACGCGCCGGGTCTCAAGGTGCAGCAGGCAGGGTTGACCGCAGCGAGGAAAGAGCCGATGATCAACTCGACCACGGCGGAACTGAAGCGCATGGAGAAGTTTTTCCCTCTGGCGAAGGAGCACAACGCAGACATAGTGTGCCTCACGATAGATGAGAAGGGGATCCCCAACTCAGTTGAGGGAAGGTCCGAGATCGCTATGCTCCTGCTCGGGAACGCGATGGACATCGGCATCCCCCAGGAGAGGATATACATCGACCCCGTCGTGTTGCCGATCTCCGCGGCCCAGAGTCAGTGCCCCATGCTATGTGATGCGATAACCGCCTTCAGAAACCTGAGCACTCCACCCCCCAAGACCATTGTAGGACTCAGCAACGTCTCGAGCGGTGCCGAGGAGAGGAGCCTGCTCAACAGGACTTACCTAGCGATGCTTCTCGGGAGAGGCTTGGATGCTGCTATAGTCGACCCCAACGATGTCGATCTGATGAAGGTCGTCAAGGCAGCAGAGGTCCTGTTGAATCAGAAGCTGTATGCGCACTCCTTCCTCCGGGCATGAGCGGAGTAGAAACGAATGGGAGAAGAGCGCAGGCTGGCAGGGGCCTTCGAGAAGGCCGTTGGTGAGCTCAGGCTCCGGGATGTATCAATCTTGGTTTCCGGTTCCGGAGGCCTGCTCGAAGGCAACCGCGTCATGCTCAGGGTCCTCAACAGGACAGCAATCATTTCCGTTGAGGACTGGTCGGTCGTCTGGCAGGACGGTGGCGAGCCGGATCCTGACACGAAAGTGGTCATACTGCACTATCTTCTCGGATCGCCGGGGAAACTCGAGCACAGGCTGATATCGTACCGCGAGATCGAGGGAGGGAGCCTCTACTACTCCGTGTTCCATCAGAGGGCCATCGCTCCGTTGGTCAGGATGTTCGAGAGAGATCCCGAAGCACTCGGCAGGGCGGCTTCGTCGCTCGGCGGCATCAGAGTCCAACGAGGGGACATGTCCTTCGATTTCATGTTCTTCCCTTTCCTCCTTGTGAACATCTCTTTCTGGAAAGGGGACGAGGAGGTCCCGACAACAGGCAACATACTGTTCGACGCGTCGGCTGCGAACGCGCTTCGGGCCGAGGACCTGGCCCATCTAGGCGGGGATTTCGTCGGATACTTGCGCCGCGGGAAGGTGTGATTCAGCCTTTCTGGATCCTGGCGGCGCAGACCTTCAGCTCCGGTATCTTTGACACTGGGTCCAGAGCGGCGTTCGTGAGCCTGTTCGCCGCCGCTTCAGCGTAGTGGAACGGTATGAACACCGATCCTGGGATGATTCTCTCGGTCACGCGCGCCAGTAGCGTTATAGACCCCCGCTTCGACGACACCATGATCCTGTCGCCTTCCGAAATGCCGAGCCTTTTCGCGTCACCATTGTTCACCTCGGCATATGGTTCCGGGGCCTCCCGCTCGAGCTTGGGCGACCTTCTCGTCATCGTGCCCGTGTGATACTGGAAGAGGTTCCGACCAGTCGTGAGTATGAACGGGTATTCTTCCGAAGGTGATTCGGCAGGGGGCGAGTGATGCACAGGCGCGAAAGTCCCGAGGCCTTTCGTGAACTTCTGGGCGTGCAGGATCCTCGTGCCCTTGTGCTCCTTCGTGGGGCAGGGCCAGCGGATCAGTTCGCGGTCGATTCTCCCGTGATCGATGCCTCCATAGATCGGTGTGACCTTCGCCATCTCGTCCATGATTTCCGCAGGAGACGAGAAGTCGAATCCTTTCGCCCCGAGCCGCTTGGCGAGCTCGCAGGCGATCTTCCAGTCAGGCATCGCCTCGCCCGGCGGGTCCACCGCCTTCCTAAGCAACCTGACAGCCCTGTCAGTGTTAGTGAAAGTTCCGTCCTTCTCCGCGTAGCACGCCGCGGGCAGTACTATGTGGGCGAGCTTGGTCGTCTCTGTGGGGAAGATGTCCACGACTGCGAGCAGTTCGAGTTCCTTCAGCGCTTCCTCTACATGCGTGAGGTCTGGGTCCGAGAGCATGACGTTCTCCCCGAAGACTATCATGGCCTTCAACTTGCCCAGAGCGGCCTCCTTGATGGCGCATGTCAGGGTCAGCCCGGGCTTCTCTGGAAGCTCGACCCCCCAGGCCTGCTCGAATTTCGCTCTGACTTGTTCGTCGTCGACTCTCTGATAGCCGGGGAAGAGGTTTGGCAGCCCGCCTGAGTCGCACGAACCTTGGACATTGCACTGCCCCCTCAAGGGGTTGAGGCCGGTGGACTCCTTTCCTAGATGGCCCGTGACCATGGCGAGGTTGGCCAGAGCCATGACGATGTCCGTACCGTTGCTGTGCTGCGTGACCCCCATCGCGTAAGCGACCATCGCCCTGTCCGCCTTCGCGTACAGCCTCGCCGCCTTTGAGAGGTCCTTGCCCTTGACACCGGCTATCGATTCGACCATCTCCAAAGTGTAGCCCATCACGACCTCCTTCAGCTTATCGAACTCAGAGGTCCTGGTCCTGACGAACTCCTCGTTTACCAGACCCTCGTCGATTATGACCTTGATCATTCCGTTTATCCATGCGATGTCGCTCCCCGGCTTCTGGCTCAGCCGGATGTGCGCAAGCCTGGAGAGTGGCGTATCCCTCGGGTCGACGACCACTATCTTGGCACCCTTGTCGAGTGCTCTTAACATGTGCGAGCCGATGATCGGGTGCGCCTCGAGTGTATTGGACCCGGTTATCAGGATGAAGTCCGCGTCCCCGAACTCAGGGATCGTGTTCGTCATAGCCCCGCTCCCGAACGAGTACAACAGACCGGTTACGGTCGAGGCGTGGCATAGTCGTGCGCAGTGGTCGACGTTGTTCGTATGGACTACTGCTCTCGCAAGTTTCTGGAAGAGATAGTTCTCCTCGTTGGTGCATTTCGCGGATGCGAGGAAGGCGATGGAATCAGGCCCGTACTTCTCCTTTATTCTCCTTATCTCCTTCGCCAGCCTGTCAAGGGCATCCTCCCAGGATATCTGCCTGAGCTCTCCGTGCTCCCTGGCCAGAGGGGTCTTGAGCCTGTCAGGATGCTGCACGAATGCGTGGGCGTTGTACCCCTTGATGCACAACTGTCCGCGACTTATCTCGTCCGTCTTGCACGGCACCACGCTGATGAGCTTGTCCTCCACCACCTGTAGGTAGAAATTGCACCCCGTGCCGCAGTAAGGGCATGTCGTCAGGACGTGCTTAACATTCATCGCATTCATCTCCATCCAGAGACTCTCCCTCGAGCGTCGTCAGGAGCGGACTGACGGTCTTCTCGTCGCCCGGGCTGAATCCATACATCTCCTTGAAGTCCCTCGCAACAAGCTTCCTGAGCGTCAGGAGCGGGATCCCCGCAGGGCACGACCTCTCGCACTCTCCGCACTCGATGCACTTGTCCGACAAGTGGTAGGCGCGTATCATATGGAAAGACATGCCTGGGGGCACGCCCCTTTCCGGGACGAAGGTCCGTTCCTCGAGCACACACTCATCGCAGAAGCAGACCGGACAGTTCGTTGTGCACGCGAAACACTTGTTGCACTTGCGGAACTGGTACTCCCAAAACCTCAATCGCTCTTCACTGGACATTGCCATGAGCTTCTCCGAGAGAGCGTCAGTGTCCAGACCTCCATGCGGTTCACCGATGTCGACGACGCTCGGCACCGGATCGCTGCATCTGCACTGTCTGATCTGCTCCCGGTTACACGCGAGCCCGATCTGGATCACCCGGTCGCGGGCGAAATATCCGCGCTTGAAGAACTCTGCGAGTGCCTTCTCGTCGCACTTCCTAGTCACTACCGCGATCTTCTTCCCGTCGGTCATCCAAGGGTAGAGGTTGCTGAGGATTGTGATTAACTGATATGGCACATCTGTCCTGACATCGCCGGGGTCCTCGCCCTTCGAGATCATTACTGGACCGACATTTCCGTGCTCCTCCCGCATCGCGAGGAGATAGTCCGCCCCTTTGAGGTCGAAGGCGATTGTCGCAAATCTCTTCGCTAGCTCGTTCAGAACCTCACCTCCTTCAACGGGTTCGGACCGAGCTTGGCCACCTCATCGACGAAGTCCACTATGACCTTCTGGAACTTCTCGCCTTCCGCAGCGCTGACCCAGTCCAGTCTCACGCGCTTCTCGTTGAGTCCGATGTCCTTCAGGATCTTCTGGACGACCGGCATCCTCTTCGCCGTCCTGTGGTTACCCGTCATGTAGTGGCAGTCCCCTACGTGGCAGCCGAGCACGAGCACACCATCGATGCCCTGTGAGATGGCCTTCATGACATATTCTGGTTTGACGCTCGCGCTGCACATCACTCGCACCACGTGAACGTTCGGCGGCATCTGGAGCCTGCTGACGCCCGCGAGATCGGCTCCTGCGTACGAACACCAGTTGCAGCAGAATGCGAGGATGGTCGGCTTGAACTCCGTCACGGGGACTCCTCCAGAGCGTGTTTGACGAGGGAGTCTATCATCGCGCCCAGCTGGCGAGTCGTGAATCCCCTCTGCTGCATCGCATCGTTAGGACATGCCGCGACGCACGCGCCGCATCCCTTGCATTGCGTTTCGTTGACCTTCGCGACTCTCTTCCCATCCTGCTCGACAATCTCGATAGCTTCGTAAGGACACGACACGACGCAGTTGCCGCACGCAGCGCATTTGTCAGCATCCACCCAAGCGGTGATTGCTTCGATGACCACCTTGCCCCTCTTAATCGGTATGGCGGCTTTTGCGGCCGCACCAAGCGCCTGGGACATGGTCTCCTTAGCGCTGCTAGGCCATCTGGCGCTTCCGCAGATGAACACGCCGTCGGTGGCGAACTCGACTGGCCTGAGCTTCACATGCGCCTCGAGGAAGAACCCATGCTTGTCCCTCGGCACCTTGAGCAGCTTGCCAACTTCTGCCGAGTCCACCCTTGAGACCAAGGGTGTGGCCAATACGACCCGGTCAGCGTCGACCTCTATCCTTTCTCCGAGGGCTTCGTCATAAACCTCCGCGGCGATTCCCGTGGCTTTCTTGTGGATCCGCGGCGGGTCGCTGAGCATGTATCTTATGAACTGGACACCTTTCTCAGAGGCGTTTCTGTACAGCTCCTCCCACACGGTGCCGGAGCTCATGATGTCCCTGTGTACGATCGTCGCAGTCCCGCCTGCTTCGACCACCTTCAAAGCATTCTTCAGGGAGGTGTTGCAGCAGATCCTCGAGCAGTACTCCCTTCCAGGCTGTCTGCTGCCGACGCACTGGATGAAAACGACTCGCCCAGGTTTCTCGCCTGTCTTTAAAACCCTTTCGAACTCGAGTTGCGTGATGACTCCAGGTACGCTCCCGTATCCGTACTCCCCCGTCGGTATGAAGTCGCGCGCACCCGTGGCTACGATAATCGCTCCTGCTCGGACCTCCTTCTCCTTGCCAGCTTCGTTCAAGACCACATTGAAATTCCCAACGAATCCTGTCACGCCCTGGAGCTTGGTATTCAGATGTATGTGCGCCTTATTCGATGCCTTGACCTCATCGACGAGCTCCTTCAGCAAGGTGCTGGCATCCTCGGAGTAGGGCGCGAGAGCTGATATGTCGTTGAGGAGGCCACCGAGCCTGGACTCCTTCTCCACTAGATGGGTATCGATTCCCTGGGCGACCAGCGAGGCGGTCGCTCTCAGGCCTGCGAGTCCTCCGCCAATGACAAGTGCGGTTGGCGTAACGCTCGACTCGCCCTCAGTCTGTGGTTCCAGAAGCGCGGCCTTCGAGACGCCCATCGCCACGAGCCTCTTCGCCTTCTCAGTCGCGTTGGCCGGCTCCTTGGCATGAATCCAGGAGCAATGCTCCCTGATGTTGACGAACTCGAATAGGTACTTGTTCACTCCCGCTTGCTCGCAGACGCTTCGGAATAGAGGCTCATGGGTGCGGGGCGTGCATGCGGCCACAACCACGCGATCAAGCTTGTTCTGCTCAATGCTCTTCCTGATCGAGTCGAGCCCTTCCTCCGAACATGAGTACAGGTTGTGATCGGCGACTATGACACCGGGCAGGGTGCTCGCGAATCTGACGACCTCCTCCACCGAAACGGTCGAGGCTATGTTGTGACCGCAATGACAGATGAAAACGCCAATCCTCGGCATGCCTACGACACCCCCTGGAGGAGTTCGCCAATCCTCGAAGCGACTCCGGAGGCTTGAGCCACTGAGTCCGGAATGTCCATGGGCTCAGCCGCGAATCCGCATACTAGGACTCCCCTTCTTGTGGAATCGATCGGGTTTTTCCAGCTCGGTGTGCTAGCGAACTTGTCCTTGTCCAGCTCGATCTTCAGGAGTCCGGAGAGCTCTTCCGAGCCGCGGGATGGCACCAGAGCAGGACAGAGGATGAGCATGTCGAATTCCTCGGTCTTCTGCCCAGTAATGCCACCGACCATCTCGTACGTCACGAGAACTCCTGATTCGCCGTGTGCTGGCTGGACGCTAGCGGGTCTAGAGCGCATGTACCTCACCCCGTACTGCTTCTCCGCCCTGTTGACGAACTCCTGGAAGCCCTTGCCCGTCGCCCTCATGTCCATGTAGAATATCGTCGATTCAACATCAGGGACATGCTCCCTCACTAGGATGGATTCCTTGGTGGCGTACATGCAGCAGACGCTGCTGCAGTACTGGAACATCTTCGCATCCCTCGAACCGACACACTGGACAAACGCGAGTTTCTTCGGCTCCTTGCCGTCCGACGGCCTAACAAGATGCCCGCCCGTGGGTCCCGCTGCAGACAGGATTCTCTCGAGTTGGAGCGAGGTCACAACGTCCTTACATGCCCCGAGCCCGTACTGGCGGAGAGCGGACGCATCGAAGAGATCGAAGCCGGTTGTCACTACGATCGCCGCCGCAACGATGTCCACAAGAGCATCCTTCTGGTCGTAGTCTATCGCGCCTGCCTGGCAGACTTTCTTGCAGACGCCGCACTTCTTCTCCGTGATCATTCTGCAATGTACAGCGTCTATCGTGACCTTCCTCGGGACAGCCTGAGGGAAGGGCAGGTAGATTGCCTTCCTCGTTGACAGGCCCTCTTCGAACTCGTTCGGCACCTTCACCGGGCACTTGGTGACGCAGTCCCCGCAGCCGGTGCATCTGTTGATCGCAATGTGCCTAGCCTTCTCACGTATCCTGACCTTGAACCGCGGGAATTCGCCTCCAACGCTCTGGATCTCCGAATAGGTGTGGAGCTTGATGTTCTCATGACCCGCGCACATTATCATCTTGGGGGAGAGGATGCACAAAGAGCAGTCGTTGGTGGGAAATGTCTTATCGAGCTGCGCCATCCTGCCGCCGATCGACGGTGTGCGTTCGACAAGGTGGACCTCATAACCCATCTCTGCGATGTCCAAACAGGCCTGTATGCCGGCTATGCCTCCGCCTATTACTACGACCTTCTTCGGCATCGTTCCCCCTCCAGGCCTCTCGGCGTCCTGGATGAAAGGATGCTGGTGCATCCTTTATCTGTTTCGTTGAACCAATGTAACCCGCGCGCTCGCGGGCGTTGGCTGGGCACTCCTTTTCGTGGGCTACGCGGGTCGCCTACATAAGGGTTTTGCCCCCTGGGTGAAGGCGTAGCAGGACTTGCGATTCCCCCGGACTTTGGACCGGCTTCTCAGGGAGACAACACCCTCTGAAGTGAGGGAGGCGCGTTCTCGTCCGAGTCGCTCTCTGTCGCTCCTGGGTCAGGATATCAGAGGCTATCGGGTCAAGGGAAAGCTTTTATCAGCTTCAGTCATAACCTGTGCCCAAGGTAACCCCATGGAGAACGCTTCCCAAGAGGGCGGCTTGAAGGAGTGTAGAGAACACGGCTATTTCAGAGCCGAGTCTTGTCCCGTGTGCGGAGACGAGGGCAGGTTCCTCATGAACTCCGAAGAGCTCGACCGCCTGAGCAGGACTATGGCCGGTGTGCTTAGGCATTTCCCGGAGCGGTTCGACCTGCAGATGGACAGTCACGGATTCGTCAGTCTCAGGGATTTCGTGAACGCTATCCAGAGAAAGCAGAGGCGCTACCATTGGGTGCGCCCACATCACATAGTTGCGATCATCGAGACCGACAACAAAGGTCGATACGAGTACAGAGACGGGATGATTAGAGCGACCTACGCCCACTCATTCAATGTGGACCTCGAGCTTCCATCTGGCGGAACCCCGGACAGGCTTTACTATCCCACCACTAAGGAGGAGGTTGACATCGTCCTGGAGGTAGGGCTCAAGCCTTCGGACAGGAAGATGGTTCACCTCAGCAGGGGGATAGGCGACGCCGTCAATGCAGGCCGGGTCAGGACGCCCGAGCCCATCATCCTCGAGGTCGATGCCAGGAACGCGTCCGAGGACGGCCTCGTTATTCAGAAGGCAGGCAGGACAGTGTATCTCACGACCGACGTGCCACCGAAGTACCTGACACGACTCGAAGTGGATCTCACGGAGTTCCCACCGGAACCGCCTCGTCCGGTTAGGAAGCATGATTCTGAGGAGACGCCTGAGGCAAAGCCCGTGCAGGAGCTGCCTCCTGAGGAATAGGCGAATACATTCGCCCTTCTGGCCGAATGCTTAATAGCAACTGCGGAGTCATTCCTCACCTGATGGATGAAAGCCATAAGCATCCACTGAACGATTCAAGGAACGAGGATTTCCCAATCCATGCGCTCGAGTTCCACTGGGACGAGTTCGACCCTCATCTGCTGTGCTTTGACAGCTCCGCGGCGCAGGAATGCGAGTTCGACCTGGAGGACATCAACTTCTCTGTCAGCCAGAGGAAGGTCTGCATTGGGATGTGGGACGATGAGGGGAGGTATGTTCCGTGCGCCAAGCAGGCCCCAGTGTCAAGGTTCGCTCAGTGCCAGGAGTGTTCCGAGGAGTCATTCCTTCCCCACCAGGAATGCGTTTTCGAACCCAGATGCGACGGCGAGCTGTGCGACATCGAATTCTGCAAACGGGAGCACATGCTGTATATCGCCTTCTACGACACGCGCATGAAGATCGGGATGAGCTCGACAAGACGGATCGACAAAAGGCTGATAGAACAAGGCGCGGACGCATATTCGATCATCGGGAAGCATCCAACTCGGAAGAGAGCTAGGGAGGCGGAGAAGAAGATATCGGAAAGGCTCAGAATACCTCAGTTTCACAGACAGGAGGTTTTGCTCCGAAACCTGTCCCGACCTCTCGACGCTGAGGGTATCGAGGGGAGGCTCGAGGCGCTCAAGATCACGCTGGGCGAGGCGTTCCAACTGAAGCCAGATCCACTCAGATGGCTCAAGGGCTACCCCATCGACCTGCCCCTGCGAGAGGTCCCCAAGCTGGAACCATCCGCGGGAGTGCACAGGGGAGAGCTTGTCGGGATCAAGGGCAAGTGGATGGTATTCGATTCCGACGGGCTCAAGGCGCTGAACCTATCGGATGTTCCGGCGCGTTTCCTGGCCAGGCTCGTGCCGTGACAAGACCATAGCCAAACACAGAAATATCCTCCATGCGTTTGTGTTGCCCGGAGAGAGCATGAAGGTTACTTGGCTCGGTCATTCGGCTTTTCTGATAGAGGGCAACGACAGGGTTCTTGTGGACCCCTATCTCACGGGTAATACCAAGGCGTCGACCACAGCGGACAAGGTTAGTTGCGACATCATATGTGTGACGCACGGTCACGGTGACCATCTCGGGGACACTGTCGAGATCGCCCGGAGGAACGATGCCACTGTGGCGGCCATACTCGAGATGTCGAACTTCCTCGAGCGCACGGGTGTCAGGAGTGTGGGATTCAACTTGGGTGGGACCGCCAAGATACGCAACACGGAGATCACGATGGTTCCCGCATTCCACTCATCCAGCATAGGTGCGCCTGGGTTGGAGTTCTCTGCCGCCATGCCCGTCGGACTCATCATCAACTCGGGCAAGGTGGTCTATCACGCCGGCGACACGTGCGTGTTCGGGGACATGAAGCTCATAGGGGACATGTACAAGCCGGATTTGGCGCTGCTGCCCATCGGCGGGTTCTTCACCATGGATCCAAAACAGGCTGCGATGGCGACGAAGCTAGTCAGACCAAAGAAAGTAGTGCCGATGCACTATGGCACTTGGCCTCAGATAGCTGTCGACCCGAAGGAGTTCGAGAGACTAGTCAGGAAATCGTCGCCGAAGACCAAGACGATCTTGTTGAAACCCGGGGAGTCAATGGAAGTTTGAAGCCATGGCCGTCATCTTCACGCCTTCTGAAATCAGGCAGAGGCATGGTCCTCTGTTCTCGAAGCGCCTCATCACCATGGTGGACGAGGAGCTCGGTAAGGCGAGGATAGTCGAGGAATGCTGCGCCCAGGGCCCTGTAGAGTGGGATGCGATGAACAGGCTCCGGGCGAAGGGAGTGGTTGAACACATTGAGGTCATGGGTACTACGCTCATCATGGACGCGCGCGTGGGCGAAGGCGAAGTGAGATTCGGCGCGGCGTCAAAGGATACCGGCGGCCAGGCACTCAAGTCGTTGATTGTGAAGCACGGCAAGGTCGAGACTACCTGGATAGGGCTCGCGGGCGCGAGTGTCGGCGTGGGCGCTTGCTTGCCGCAGGCGGAAGGAGTCGAGAAGGTCGAGTTCCTGAGCGATCAACTAGTCGGGGGCAGCCGCAGGGTCGAGATCAAGATCACAACGCCCCTTCACAGGAGGCTCATAATAGGTATCGATGATACGGACACTAAGGAGAAAGGGGCGACTTGGGTTCTCGGGCTTAAGATGGGCAGAGAGACTCCGCACGGGATCTTCCTCACACACAAGATAGTACAGCTGAATCCTCATGCGCCCCAGAAAACCACGAATTGCGCCTCGACGGGAGTCGCGTTCGCCGTGAAGCCGGAAGATGCTTCCAAGGCTGTCGACTGGGCCAAAGAATACGTCAGGAACGGGACTTACTCGGACCAGACCTCGATGGCAGTTTTCGAGGGCCTCGAGATTCCCAGGAAATTGGTGCGGTACGGAGCTGATGCGAAAGAGACAATTCTCTCGATCCACGACGCCGAGCACACCGCGAAGGAGAACAACACCAAGCTGCTGGAGATAACCGGCCGCCGTGGCACAATAGGCGCTCTTGCGGCCATCGGGTGCTTCGACCTCGGTCTTTACAGTGCTGGCCTGCCCGAGGACTTCAAGCACGTATAGTTTTAAATGGGACGGGCATATTGGGAGCCCAGACGGTCTGTCATATGGCATCCGATCTGTCGAAAGCGATTTCTTCGACTGCATATTCGACCTACGAGAAGAGGCTGCTAAAGGAGGTCATGTCGAGGCCAGTCCCGCATCACGTGGCCATCATCATGGACGGAAACAGACGCTACGCGAGCGAGTTCGGGATGGTGATCTCTCAGGGGCACGAGAAGGGCAGAGAGAAACTGGAGCAGATCCTTGAATGGTGCATGGAGATCGGCGTGAAGATGCTGACGGTGTACGCCTTCTCGACGGAGAATATCAACCGGGAGAAGGCGGAAGTGGACGACCTGATGAGGATGTTCACGGAGAACTTCCGAAGGCTTTCCGAGGACGACAGAGTGCACAAGCACAAGATACGAGTCAGCGTCCTGGGCCAGAAGGAGTTGCTCCCAAAAGACGTCCAGCAGGCGATAGCGCTGGCAGAGGAGAAGACCAAGGGCTATGACCAGTACTTCTTCAACCTCGCGGTCGCGTACGGTGGCAGAGAGGAGATCGTGCAGGCCATTCGGAGGATCGCCGACGAGGTCAAGAAGGGGAAGCTTTCAGTGGAGGACATAACAGAGAAGACGTTCACAGGATACCTCTACACAAAAGACATGCCCGACCCTGACCTCATCCTGAGGACTTCGGGGGAGGAGCGGATATCGAATTTTCTTCTCTGGCAGCTGGCGTACTCCGAACTCTACTTCTCAGATGTGTACTGGCCGGGCTTCAGAAAGATAGATTTCCTGAGGGCTGTCAGGGCGTATCAGCTGAGGAAGCGTCGGTACGGCACGTGATTGCTTTTCGGCGTCTCGTTGGCATCAATCGTCAGCCGATGGGCAGAAACCATACGAAATGGATGCGTATTCGCCCAGGTTTTGTGTGGATTCCGTTAGTTTGAAGTATGACTTGCATATTGGAGGAGCGGTGTTCCGATGCAGAACAAAGCTGACGATCTCCCCTGCGAGCTATACGAGCGATGGAAGGGTCTGGACCTCAAGATGCTGCCGATCGACCGGACCGACATCAGGATTCTGTGCGAGCTCAGGGACAACGCCAGGATGAGCAACTCTGAGATTGCCAAGAAGCTCAGCGTGACTGAGGCGACAGTCAGGCGACGGATCAAGAATCTGATAGAGAAGGGCATCATCATGCGCTTCTCAATTCACATAGATTACAGACTCATTGAGAACACCGTGAAGGCATACGTGCACGTCAAGACCGTGACTGACAAGCTCGACCAGGTTGTTCAGAAGATAGTCAACCACAACAGGGTCGTCGCCGTGTACAGGGTCACGGGCGAGTACGATCTTCTAGTCGTCGCACTCTTCGTCGGAATGACCGAACTCCAGGAATTCATCGACACATTCCTTAAGATGGATGGTATCAAAGAGACGGACACGCAGATAGTCATGAGCGCGCACAAAGGCGTTCCCTGGACTGGAATCTGAGAACCGTCTGGTTTACTATCCGCAATGGGTTCCATAGTACCGTGTACTATGGAACCATATGCGTTCGTCGTTGCCAACTGCATATATGAACTGAGAAATGCTGGATAATGGAAACTTATATATATGTTTCATGAATATGAAATGTTGTCTCACATGCGAAATTCGCCACCTCATGTCAAGTCGTTGGTGAGTCCGACAACCTATCGCATTCTGCGAGAGGCTCTCACATACAATCGACCGTTCACTGAAAGTGGTCTTGCCGAGCGGGCAGAGGCCAGCCGAGCCCAGGTTAGCAGGGTGGTTCGTTGGCTCATGGCCAGGGGAGCGGCGGAACGACTGCATACGGGGGACTATGTGGTCCGCGGTGCTGTCGGAGTGGCTGTCGGAGCAATACCCACGCAGAGGACCATGTCGGACGCGCTAGCGCTATCAGTGAAGCTCCGAGGGAATATCAGCAGCACGAAAGAGGAGGTGCTGAAGGTTGGTGGCATTCTGTGTCTTGAGACTGCGCTTGCGGAATACAGTCAATTCTACCGTCCCTCGCGCGTCTGTGCCTACCACGCATCCCCCGAGAGCGCACTTGAGAAGCTTAGGTCGCTCGGCGGCGGCAATGTGCCCCTTGAACTATATCTTCCAGATATTCCGCTTGCAGGAGATGTCGTTGCAGGCCGCATGACCTCCAAGTTCAGGACGATCGTTGACCTTGCTTGCGACAACAGGGTCTACGCCGCACGTGATCTTCTCCGTGAGCTGTGGGGCGTTGAGATTGAGTAGCGAAAAGCGAGCCGGTAACCTCATCGATGCAGATTCTATGGCTTCCCAATACCGTGAGGAGATTACCTCCCCAAGCTTCACCGAGTTGCGAAGTCTTGCGTTCTGGGCGAAGATGAAAGGACCGGAGTTCTATCTCATTGGGGGCTGGGCAGCCTGGAGACTCCACGGGGGGTTGGGAAGTCGGGACATTGATGTTGTGTTTCCTGACGAAGCGATCCTGGACATGTTCTTGACGCAGTACTACAAAGTGAACGGGTATGAACAGTACGGCGGTTTCGCAAGTCGACGCTACCGCAAGAGAGTGATTGTACGGAGCGAGCCTGTGTTCGTCTATATCGACGCTGCGAGTTTTGATGATAGTCCTCCATTCAAGGGGAACGCCGACGCGAACCTCCCTTTTGCGTTGCTCAAGGAGCACAGCGTGGTGTGGGACCTAGGCGACGCGACTGTTCGGATCCCCATTCCTGAGCTGCTCCTGCTCCAGAAGGTCAAAGCATTTCTTGATCGCAACTGGGACCTTGATCACCTGGCAATAGGTCCTGTCGACTCCGCCTATCTGAGGAGCAAGATACAGAAAGACACCTACGACATTCACGGCATCGCAAACGTCATCTCAGACTGGGAGCTGGTTCGAGCTATCGCTGAAACGAATGGATGCTGGGAGATTGTTGAGACCGCATTTCTCAGAATGGGATTGCGATAACCAGGATTGAAATCACTGATTGAATTCCCCCTCCCTGTTGGATATCAAACGGCCTGGAGTGCAATCTGGACGACATCCATTGTCTTGATGCCGAGGCCGGCCTTCTTCGCGCCCGCGTTCAGGTTGACCTGACAGAATGGGCACGAGGTAGCGATGACTTCGGCCCCCGCATCCACTGCTTGCTTCACGCGCTCCGCGGCAATGCTCTCCGCCATCTCATTGAACGCTGACTTGAACCCGCCACCAGCACCACAACACTGAGATTCCTCTTTCTCCGCCTTCGTCTCAAGCAGGGTAACGCCAGGGATCGCCTTCAGCACGTTTCTCGGGGCGTCGTAGACCTTCGCATGCCTGCCGAGGTGGCAGGGGTCGTGGTAGAATATCTTCTTCTTGTACTCCTTTGTGAACTTGAGCTTGCCATCTTTGATGAGCTTTTCCAGGTACTCGGAGACATGGTATAGCTTGTAGCCCGGGGTGCCGGTCAGGTGCGGATAGTCGTTCTTCATCGTGTTGAAGCAGCCTGCGCACGCAGTGACCATTGTCTTCCATCCACGCTTCTCCATAGCGTTGACGTTGTGCGGGGCGATGTCGTCCCTGACAACACTCTTCTGGCCGGTCCTAAGCAGCGGGGAGCCGCAGCACCACTCGTCTTCTCCGAGCACGTTGAACTTGACACCGGCTTTGTCCAGCAATTTCGCCGTTGCCACCGCGAGTGGCTGCATCCTGTACGCCTCTGTACAACCGGTGAAGAACACGACTTCAGGGTTCGGTGAGAGCTCGATCTCTGGGGGCAACCAGGCGGCGCGCTTTTCCATGGGCTCATCGTACGGGTTGCGCTTGGCTACGACCTTCTCTCTGATCTTCTTGTGAGCCTCCATTGGCCCGTAGCCCTGGTCGATCAACCACTCCTTGACCTCTTCCCAAACATGGGCGAAATCTATCTCGACATGACAGTTGTGCTCACACGCCGCACACGATGTGCACTGGAAGACCCTCTCGACGAACTCGGGCGTTATCTCAGGTGTCCTTCTCAAGAGCCTGTCCATCGGCGTCCTGTTGGCGATCTGCTTGAGGTAGTACACCTTCCCTCGAGGTGATCCGGACTCCCACCCAATCTGCCCGTGCACGGGACAGGTGTCTCTGCAATAACCGCACTGCAAGCATGCGTAAAGGTCCTTCTCGATCTCGTTCAACTTTCTCATGAAATGTCACCTGATGTGTTGTGTGCATGGTGGGAAATATGTTCCGCCGTAACCCCGCGCCAAGGAGATCTCTGGACCCCCTGGCGCTCAGGATGGCGTCGGCCTTGATAAACATAGCGAAGTCGCATTGGAAGGCGTACGAACGGGCTAGCTAGTTCTTCTGACCTTTTTCGAAATCGCCTTCTTAGCGCCGAGACGGATTCCAACATCCTTCCCGGGCTCGTAGCCCTTGAAGCTGCTAAGCATCCCCCTCACAGTCTTGTCAGCGACCTCAGCAACGAATCTGCCGGTATTGATGCGCTTGCCGCCGACAGTAATGTGGACGTCTAAGTCGGGGAGCTCGACGCAATCAGACAGCTTCTTTTTTCCGCTCACAACCGCGCTCGCAAACGATTCACAGTCCAGCCCGCATCTCCGACAGTCGAGGCCAGGAAGCACATGCATGATCTTCTCCATCGCTGCCTCTCGCTCGACGTATCGAAGCAACGTCCTGAGGTCCGGGTTCCGGAGAACCGTCCCGTCCTGGGATTTGATATCCCCTACTGCCACCTTCGGAAAACGGCCTTTCTTATACCCTTCAATTATAATAATATCAGGATTAAATTCTCTCATGAGCAGTCCGGTTATGTGATCGAGATCCATAGGCGAGTGCACCATGATCGACGTTTCCGAGGCTGATGAGAACACGACAGGGTCGCTCCCTGCCTTCCAGTGTCTCCATGTGTCCTTGCCCTTCTGGTCCAGGGTCCATTCCCCGGAGGTGTGTTTGACCGAGGCGACTCGGTAGCCTTTCCTCACGAGGGTCGAGACCAACTGCTCGACCAACTTAGTCTTGCCCGAGTCTTGGTATCCATATATGCCTATGATCATTCGGACTCCCGAAGCCCCTAACCGATTGCAGGACTTAAAAGGGATTCTGAGAACTCACCGTCGCCTGACCAACGATGAGATCATTCGCGGTATGCTAGCGTAGATGGAATCTTCGGACCAGTCGAGCTCTTCCTTCTCGCATACTGTAGATTCGCTTAGTGCCTTTGCAGAATCCCTGAGCTGCTCCATGTCGCTCCCGCTCGCCTTCCCTCGCCCCACGATGGCATCAATCCTCCGCGACAGGTCCTGCGCGGCCAGAATACGCTCCTCAGTTCTGTCAGCGACCGATTTGTCCACTAGTCCCATGTCCCTCTTGATCGCGTTCAGTCCAAGCCCAGACGAGTAGCTGGCGTCAACGATCTGCCCTCTAGTCATCCACTGCGTCTCATAGTTGAGGACGTACTTCCAGCTGGGCATCGTCGCGAGCCTGATATGATCGTCAAGGGAAGATGCGAATAACCTGAACCCGAGCTCCTCCGACTTCTCGAATGCGTTTCCTCCGGGGTCCAGGAACGGGGCCAGGGGGCTGATGAACGGGAACAGGCGCTTCCCTTTGAATCTCTCATAGAGCTTCTTCGCGTAGATGACAGTCCCGTCCACTGACTCGGGGGTCTGGAGCGGAAGACCGATCATGTAGAACATGTCGAAGCGGCCGCACCCTCTGTCGAGGAATGCATCGGCTGTCTTCTCGAGTGCTGCATTGGTGTAGGGCTTTCCCTGGGCCTTCCTCACTGCTTCGTCGTGCGTTTCTGGTGATATTTGTATGCTGAAACGGTCGAGGCTGGTCGCGACCTCGTCTGCGAAATCCTTATCCGCGGGCGTGAACAGCTCGAGCACCACTTCGTTCCTGATCCTGCGATTCTTCAGTTCCTTCAGGAACTTATCGGCGTAGGTTCTGCCCGCCTGCCTGACATCCCCCACTACGAACGTCGCTCCTTTCACATACTCCTCGGCCCGGGCGATATCGTCAGCGAGCATCGTGGGCGATCTGAATGCGGGCTTGTTCCTGCCGAAGTTCCTGGCAAATGAATCGCAAGAGCCTGCGCAATTGACGCAGTTGTGCGTGCATCCCCTGACAGAGACGGCGATGGACATCGGGTTCGATTTCCAATTCTTGTAGGGCAGATGACCCTCCAAATCCCTGTATTTCAGGACCTTTCTGATCACGAGACCGTAGTCAATCGCCACGTCGTCGAGCGTGTCTGGAACATGCGTGAGGGGATTGATCCTCGTCCTCGCGCCGTCTCTGTAGGTCAGGTTGGGGGTGTCCGTCAGTGATTTCCCGGCCGACAGCTTTTCCATCAGTCTCTCAATGGGCACCTCGGTAGAATCACCTCTGAGAACCATGTCGACTTGCGGGTAGTCACTCACCAGCTTCTCGTGGTAGTACGATGCGCTGAAGCCGCCTAGGACCACGGGCCTGTCAGGGTGGTGTCTCTTGACCATTGCGGCAAGCTCGAGCGCCCCTTGCACGTGAGGCATCCAGTGGAGGTCTATCCCGAAGACCTCAGCGTCGACTGACTTGACGAACCTCTCCGGGTCGAATTTCTCCGAGGATAGCATACGCGTGGCGACGTTGGATATCCGCACCTCATACCCTTTCGACTCGAGGTGGGAGGCCAATGTGATGAACCCAATCGGATACATCTCGAAGACAGGGGTCGAAGGTATCAGGTCGCTGACCGGCCCCAGGAGCATGGTCCTTTTTCTGAAGTCCATCACGCTCGGCGGATGGAGGAGCATCAGGTCTGGACGTGGCATCTCGGAAGGCAAGCGGGTCGCGGTTATTAGAATCTACCATGTTACATTCCTAATGCCCATCGGTCACGAGAGTTCCCTGGGAGGGACTGCCAAGTCCTTGGAGCATTTTATACGGAACGGAGTCCATTCGGATGTGGTTATTATGAGAAGCGCACGCATAGCAATCGGAGTGTTGGTGTTGGCCGCGATGGCACTGTCCGTTTCGGGACTGGCGGTTGCCGTCAACGATACGTTGTCTCCGGGTGAAGTTCTCACCAAGCAGATCAATGTGGATGAAGGGGACTGGATTGACTATTCCTGGACGTCTTCCGCAGCTCTCTCGTTTGTCCTGCGAGACCCGAACAGCGTCGTTCAGGTGACAAGTACGTCCTCGGATGATTGGGGGTTATACACCGCCCAGATGGACGGCACGTACACTCTCACATGGACCAACGGCCAGACTACCGATGTCACAATAAACTACGAGGCTACCAGAGTGCCTATTGGAGGAGGACAAGGATTGTTCGAGGATCTCTGGCAAACGGTCCTGATAGTCGTAGCGGTCATCGTGATCATCATCGTGGTCATCATTGTCTTGGTCGTCTACGTATTAGCGAAGGACAAGAAACCGGCAGCTCCACAGTATGCACCTCCGCCGATGCAGGCAGGGCCTATGGGCGCGCCTCTGACGAACTGCCCGAGGTGTGGCGTGCCGCTTGACCCTGCTGGCGCGTTCTGCCAGAAGTGCGGCGCGAGGGTACGGTAGACGAACAGCTCCAGTGGAAATGGGGGTGCTAGCATGGCGCACGTGAGAGCGTGAGCACTGTATTGACGCCTCGAGAGGATACCGTCCAATTCGAAAAACGATTTATACAAGCATGAAAATCACCGAACAATGCTCGCAGAGGACTACATGGGCGTCGCAGTTTTTGCGATAGTTGCTCTTCTTTTTCCAACGGTCGTGTTCTTCCTCTCGCGGTATTTCAGAACTGATAAGCACGACCCCAGGGGCGCCACGACGTACGAGTGCGGCGAGGTGCCAATCGGCGACGCCCGAATCCAGTTCCATTTCCAGTACTACATGTATGCCATCATTTTCGTGGCTTTCGATATCGTCACGGTCTTCATTCTGATATGGGCCCTGGTGTTCACGAACCTGACGGATTTGTCGAAGTTGTTCCTGCTGATGTTCCTGGGCATACTTCTCGTCGGGGTGACCTACGCCCTGAAGAAGGAGGAGATCGTCTGGATTTGAAGGATCGCGGAGATCAGTCCGCAGGACAGGCATTAGCGTTCCACTCAAAGGATTTCCTGAAATGGTGCGACGAGGTTCTCGAGGGAATCCTTCGGAGGTCACCCGTCGGCAGCGGACTGGATTATATCACCAAGGATTTCTTCAACTGGGCCACAAGGAACTCGCTCTATTTCCTGCATTTCGGCATCATGTGTTGCGCCCTCGAGATGGCCGTGGCCTCGGCGCCCAGGTTCGACCAGCAACGGTTCGGCATCATCCCCCGGTCGTCCCCGAGGCAGTGCGATGTCCTTCTCGTGAACGGCCCCGTCAGCAAGAAGCTGAAACCCGTATTGAGAAGGCTCTACGATCAGATGCCGGAGCCCAAGTGGGTCATCGCAATGGGAGAGTGCGCAATTTCCGGCGGCCCGTTCTACAACAGCTACAGCGTCGTTCCGGGTGTCGACCAATTCATTCCAGTCGATATTTACATTCCAGGCTGTCCGGCAAGGCCAGAGGCCTTGATAGACGGGTTCCTGAAGTTACAAGTTATGATCAAGGAGAACCGGAAGGGTCTTCTGACAGGCAAGTGAGAGACAGGGTAGTTGCTATGGCGGAGAGGGGAAGGAGCGACCAGAAAGAGGACATGGAGAAGGCACCCTCAAGGATAGACGCGGTCCCTGAGGAGAAGCTGATAAGGGCCCTCATGAACGCCTTCCCCGAAGCCATTACCGGTTTCACGAAGCTCAAGGAAGGATTCGTGAGGGCGAAGTTGGACCGGCGAGAGATTGCCAAGGCCTGCAAGTACCTGAGGGACGAACTCGGGTTCGAGCACCTGTCGATGATCTCCGCGGTCGAGTACGATGACAGGTTCGAGATAGTCTATCACATCACGTCTTATCAGAACAAGCTCCTGCTCGAGCTGATCACCAGAACCCCGAAGGACGATCCCAGCGTCGACTCGGTGTCATCCATCTGGGGAGGGGCGAACTGGCAGGAACGCGAGTCGTACGACCTGATGGGTATCATGTTCAATGGCCATCCGAACCTTGAGCGGATCCTGCTGCCCAAGGACTACACTTTCCATCCGCTTAGGAAGGATTTCAAGGGGTGATGATGGATGGCTGAGATGTGGATCAACATGGGCCCGCAGCACCCGATGACGCACGGGCTCTGGAACCTCAGGGTGAAGGTCGACGGGGAGACGATAGTCGACGCGCAGCCCGAGGTGGGGTACCTTCATAGGGGAATCGAGAAACTCTGCGAGGGCAAGACGTACCCACAGATAATTCCGCTCGCTGACAGGCTCTGTTACGGCTCATCACTCACTTGGTCTCATTTGTACTGCATGGCTGTTGAGGACCTGATGAATGTGGAGGTGCCCGAGAGGGCAGAGTATATCCGGGTACTCACCATCGAGATGCAGAGGATCGTCTCCCACTTGATGTGGCTCGCGGCGTACGCGGGAGATCTTGGACTTGGAGTCGGTTTTGTCTACACCATGAGGGAGAGAGAGGTCTTCCTGGATCTATTCCAGGCGCTCACGGGCGCGCGCATCACGTACAATTTCCCGAGGATTGGTGGTGTCGCGCACGACCTGCCGCCGAACTTCGAGCGGGACACCTTGCGGGCCATTTCGTACTTCGAGGGCCGTCTGAAGGAGTACGAGGATTTGTTCGAGGGCTCCAAGATATTCATGATGAGGAACGTGGGCGTGGGCATCCTGAAGAAAGAGGACGCCATCAACATGGGCGTCACGGGACCGACGCTGAGAGCGAGCGGCGTCTCCTACGATCTCAGGAAGGACAGACCGTACTCCGTCTACGAGGAAATGAATTTCAATGTTGTCACTCACAAGGATTGCGACTGCTATGCTCGTTACCGCGTCCGCATGGACGAGATGTGGGAGAGCTGCCAGATCATGAAGCAGGCGCTCAAGAAGATGCCCAAGGGGAAAGTGCGCATAGTTTCGCCAAGGAACGCTCCCGTGGGCACGGGGCTGGCGCGAGTCGAGGACCCGCGCGGCGAAGGCATGATGTACATCGTCGGAGACGGCACTGACAAGCCGTATAGGGTCAAGATCAGGAGCCCGATATTCGTCACCGTATCCGCGGCACCCAAGATACTGATCGGATACAAGGTCGCAGATGTCGTCGCGATCATGGGCGGACTCGACATGTGCATAGGGGAGACCGATAGGTGACAGCATGAACCTGTTCGAATTCTGCTACGGAATCATCCACTGGCTCGTGGACCTCATCAATCACCTATGGTACTGGCTAGGAGATGTGCTCCCATGGTGGTTCGGGGACTTCTTTGATGCCGTTGGGAACTTCGCAGCATCGCAGGGCCACATGGCTGTGATGACGATCTTCCTCGAAGTGGTGATTGTTGTAGTAATTGCACTAATCAACGTGCTCAACTTCATCTGGATATTCCGGAAGTTCATGGGTCGCATGTTCGATTTCTACGGTCCATACTATGTGGGCTACAGAATCGGCGGCTGGCTCCAGAATCTAGCTGATGGCATCAAACTGTTCGTCAAGGAGATAATAGTCCCCGCCAAGGCAGACAAGATGGGATACTTGCTAGCACCGATTATCTACATCGGCTCATCGATACTCATCCTTGCGACTATCCCGTTCAGCGAGAACTTCGGCGTCGCGACCAACGAGTCGGGCTCTTATGTGCCCGCAGGGGCTCTGTTTGCTCTAGCGGCATTCGCAATCGCGCCGTTCTCGATCCTTCTGGCAGGTTGGGCCTCGAACAACAAGTACACGCTGATAGGCGGGATGAGGTCTGCTGCGCAGATGATGAGCTACGAGATCCCGCTCCTCATGACTGTCGCCAGCGTGTTCCTTCTCGCAGGCAGCTACGGGTTCGTGGACATCGTCGATGCTCAACACGATATATGGTTTGCATTTCCGCTGTTCATCGGCTTTCTGATCTTCCTCGTTTGTCTCGCCGCTGAGGTTGAGATCATCCCATTCGATCTGCCCGAGGCGGAGGCAGAGCTCGTCGAGGGCTGGACCACGGAGTACGGCGGGATGAGGTTCGGCCTGTTCTACTTCACGACCACGATACGATCTTACGCAGGAGGCGCCCTCGCGACTGCCCTCTTTCTCGGGGGCTGGCATGGTCCTGCTCTCATTCCCGACGAGATATGGTTCCTGATCAAGGCCTACATCGTCTACACGATATTCCAGTGGATGACATGGTCCCTCCCGAGGGTAAGGGTCGACCAGATGCTCGGGATTGGCTGGAAGCGGCTGTTGCCTCTGGCAGTGATCAACCTCATGATCGCAGTTGCGCTCAAGTCGATGGGGTGGTTCTGATGCCGCAGGCTAAGAAGAGGAGTTCCCTGGGGCTTGTCCTGCAGCCGATGAAGCGCACTGGAAAGACGGTCGCCAACTCGCTGATTCTGGGCAAGCCGAACACCGTGTTGTATCCATATCAGAAACTGGAGCTGCCGATCGGCTACCGCGGAAAACACATTGTGGATTTCAAGCGATGCATCGGATGCTCGAACTGCGTTCAGATTTGTCCGAACGACTGCATGTGGATGGAGAAGCTGGAGGACCCTGAGCTGGGCAAGATCGAACGGCCTGGAGTGGACTATGGCAGATGCCTGTTCTGCGGTCTGTGCGTCGAGATATGTCCAACGGTCGCCATCCACGAGAGCGTCGAATTTGAGCTCGCCCATCATGAACGCTCCAAGCTCAAGTACGGTCCCAAGGAGCTGAGGGACGATTCGTTCGCGGGGAAAGTGAAGGAGGAACGGCAGAAGCGCCTCCTGCCTATCCTGGATATGACCAAGTGTACCAGCTGCGAGAAGTGCGCGGGCGAATGCCCCGAGATGGCGATCGCAATGATGCCCATCGAGGGGGTTGGCAAGACCAAGCCAGAGATCAACCTCGGCAAATGTACATCCTGCAAGAAATGCGAGACCGTTTGCCCCGAGAGCGCCCTCGAGATGGAGGAGGTTTACGAATCCTACTTCGAGATGCCTGAGCCGAAATTCCTTATCAAGAAATGCACTGGATGCGGCGCGTGCGCGAGAGCCTGCCCTGCGGATGTCATTTACATGATGGATTTGCCAGGCACGGAGAAGGTGCTCAAGGATGGCAAGAAAGGCAAGCCGAAGAAGCGCGCGGTCTTCGTGCTTGAGAAGTGCGTCGGGTGCGGGAAGTGTTACAGGGCCTGCAAGTTCGATGCGCTCGAATGGCCGGGGGTGAGGAAGTGACCTTGGACTGGGAGATGTTCGTATTCCTGTTCTTGTCTGCGTCGACCCTGCTCTCAGCGATATATGTGATCAGGGCGAGGGAGATCGTCCACAGCGTGGTCGGTCTGGCAACATGCTTCATCGCGATCGCTGCGCTGTACATCATGCTGAGCGCTGAGTTCGTTGCGATAGTCCAGATACTCGTCTATGTCGGGGCAGTAGTCGTGGTAATCCTCTTCGGTATCATGCTCACAAGGCGCGAGATCATGGAGAGTGAGAAGCGATGAACTCTGGGTTGTTCCGAGCTCTCATGGTGCTCGCACTCGCGTTGTTGTTCGTTGGAGCCATCATGCAAGTATCGTGGCCGGATGCTACGACACTCGACAACACCACCAATGAAGATGTTGGGAATGCGCTGTTCGGCGAGAGCGATGCTTCCGGATACGGTCTCGTGATGCTGTTCATCGGATTGTTGCTATTGGTCGCGCTCCTGGGCGGAGTGTTCCTGGCGAAGGAGGAGGAAGAATGATCCCGATAGAGTATTGGCTCATACTCAGCTCCCTCCTGCTCGCCGTGGGCGTCTATGGCGTCATGACTAGAAGGAATGCAATCGTCGTGCTGATGTCGATCGAGATCATGCTCAACGCCGCGAACATCAACCTCGTCGCCTTCAGCTCCTACTACAGTTCGCTGCATCCAACACTAGGCACGGATGCGACTGGTCAGGCGTTTGCTCTCTTCTCGATAGCGATTGCGGCCGCAGAGGTTGCCGTGGGATTGGCGATACTGCTGTCGGTCTACAGAAGGTATCAGACTATCGATGTTGACAAGATCAACATCCTGAGGTGGTAAGATGGACGTGCTCCAGTACGCATGGCTCATACCGGTGTTCCCGTTCATCGCCTTCATTCTGATAGCGCTGATGCCCAAGAGGACTCTCGGATGGGAGGATGGCTGGGGGTACGGAATCGCGGGCGCAGGAGGAGCACTCGCTCTCTCGTTCCTCGTGATCTGGGAGGTAATGAACGGAAACACGCTCACCGAAGACGCACCTCGGACCACTTGGCTGATCATCGGCGGCTACGAAGTCACATTTGGGATCTGGATCGACCAGCTGGCCGCGCTGATGCTCCTTGTCGTATCGATAGTCGGTACTCTGGTTGTCGTCTACTCCGGCGGGTACATGCACGCGGAGGGAGAGACCAGACGGAGGTACTACGCCGAGATCATGCTGTTCATATCGGTGATGTACGGCCTGGTCATCGCGGACAACTACCTCCAGATGTTCATCTTCTGGGAGCTCGTGGGCCTGTGCTCCTACCTTCTCATAGGCTTCTGGTATCAGAAGCCGTCCGCCGCGAGCGCGGCCAAGCGCGCGTTCATAGTCACGCGCGTGGGCGACATCATGTTTATGGCAGGGATCATCCTGCTTTTCAAGTACGTCGGAAACCTCGATTTCGCTGTCTTGTTCGACGTAAACAGCGGCGCTGCGGGTGCTCCGACGGTTCCCTCGGATATACTGATTCTGTCGACCGCGTTGATCTTCGGCGGAGCGATCGGCAAGAGCGCGCAGTTCCCGTTGCACGAATGGCTGCCTGATGCGATGGAGGGCCCAACAACGGTGTCGGCGCTCATCCATGCTGCGACCATGGTGAAAGCGGGCGTGTACTTGACCGCGAGGACGTATCCTCTGCTTGTCCAGACGCCGGAGAGCTTGTTGTTCGCGGCCGTCATAGGTGGCGTCACGGCGCTCATTGCTGCCACTTGCGCCTTGGCTGCCAACGATATCAAGAGAGTGCTGGCTTACAGCACCATCAGTCAGCTGGGCTATATGATCCTTGGATTGGGGGCCGGGGGATACTTGGTGTATCATCTCCAGAACCCGAGCGGCTACACTGCCGCGACATTCCATCTAATGAACCACGCCTTCTTCAAGGCGCTTCTGTTCCTATGCGCTGGCAGCGTCATACACGCCGTCGGCACAAACGACATGCGACTTATGGGCGGGCTACGCAAGCATATGAAGATCACCTCAACGACGATGCTCATAGGAGCGCTAGCTATCGCGGGCGTACCGCCATTATCCGGGTTCTGGAGCAAGGATGAGGTGCTCGCTGCCGTTTATCATGCGGGAGATCTCGACCCGATTTTTCTGTTGCTCTGGGTGCTGGGCATCGCGACCGCTTTCATGACGGCCTTCTACATGTTCAGGATGTGGTTCATGACCTTCGCTGGCAAGGCACGGTCGGATTACCACGCACACGAGTCACCTAGGATTATGACCATCCCACTAATCATTCTGGCGGGGTTGGCGATAACCTCCGGGTTCGCGCTGTTTGCGGGAGACGGATTCAAGGCGTTCATGGAGCTTCCGATCGAGGAGCATGTATTGGCAGGACACGAGTCTGCGATGGATGTCGCGGTTGAGATCTTCACCGACCCGCTGACATACGTGTCGCTGGCACTCGCGGTTGTCGGGATTCTGCTGGCATATAGAATGTACTACATGCCGGGATTCGACCGCTCGGTATTCGCCAGAGGCACCGCAGGCACTTTGCAGAGGGCGCTCGAGAACAGATGGTACATCAGCAAGTTCTACGACGACTTCGCGTGCAAGGTCTGGTACGGGTTTTCGCTGGTCTGCGATGCCTTCGACAGACGCGTCATCGACGGTGCGGTCAACGGATTCTCATACCTGGGCGCCAGCATCGGCGGAATCATAAGGAAGGCTCAGAGCGGGAATGTGCAGAGATACGCGAGCCTGATCATCTTGGGCATCGTCATACTCCTCGCATTCCTGTTGTTCGTCGTGCCCTGGGGAGGTTGGTGAACCATGTTCGAGAACATACCAATCATCTCGATCATCATACTGCTGCCTCTGATAGGCGCCATCGCGACCTTCAGTCTCGGCAGGTACGAGAAGTACGCGAAATGGGTCGCGTTCTCCTTCTCGCTGGCGGCCCTTGTGCTTTCGTTGCTCGTTGCGGTGGACTTTATGGTCGAGCCCGATGGCTCTGCCACCGGATACCACGAGGGGAACGGCTTCTTCGATTTCCAGTACTATGAGGAGTACTCATGGATACAGTCGCTCGGGATTCGGTACATCGTGGGCCTTGACGGCATTGGCCTGCCCATGTTCCTGCTGACCACACTTCTCACCACGCTGTCCATCGTGTTCTCGTGGGACACGAAGCAGAGGCCGAAGGAGTACTTCGGGCTGATGTTGATCCTCGAGGTCGGCGTACTGGGCGTCTTCTCCACTCTCGACTACTTCGTGTTCTACGTATTCTGGGAGATAGTCCTCATCCCGATGTACTTCCTGATAGGCGTCTGGGGAGGTCCGAGGAAGGATTACGCCGCGATCAAGTTCTTCATATACACACACATCGCGAGCCTCGCGATGCTCATCGCCATTATGGCGATGTACTTCCAAGCGGGTGTCAATTCGTTCGGGATGGAAGACATCTGGAGGGCCGGGCTCTCAGAGTTCGGCCGAACGTTCCAGATCATAGCCTTCGCTGCCACCTTCTTCGGGTTCGGCGTGAAGCTGCCGATGGTGCCCTTCCACACTTGGCTGCCCGACGCGCATGTCGAGGCCCCCACCGCAGGAAGCGTTCTCCTGGCCGGCCTGTTGCTGAAGATGGGCGGCTACGGCATCATCAGGGTCTCGATGCCCACATTGCCTGCAGGCGCGGATGCGATGCAGCTCGTGATGGCCGCGATAGCGATCGCGAGCATCCTATATGGAGCGATGGTCTGTCTGGCTCAGCGCGACCTGAAGAAGATGGTCGCTTACAGCTCGATCAGCCACATGGGTTTCGTTCTGCTGGGATACGCCACGTTCACGCAGCTGGGGATCGTCGCAGGCGTGTTCCAGATGTTCGCTCACGGTCTCGTGACGGCAGTCCTATTCATGATGTGCGGCGTGGTTCAGCACCACGCGGGCACTAGGATGATACCTAGCCTCGGAGGGCTCTCGAAGAAGATGCCGAACGCGGCTACGATGATGACGATAGGCTTCTTGGCGTCCCTGGGGCTGCCCGGCCTCGTGAGTTTCGCTGCGGAGTTCATGGTCTTCGCCAGCGTGTACCAGACCTGGGGCTTGTGGCTGCTCCTGCCGATGATAGCCGTCGCCATAACCGCGGGCTACTACTTGTGGGCCCTGCAGCGGTCCATGTTCGGCCCGATGACGGATAAGATCGATACCTCCCACATACACGACATCGATTGGTTCGAAGGGGTCCCTGTGGGCACACTGATCGCGGTCATTGCGATTTTCGGGGTCTTCCCGCTCGTGATCTTCCAGTACATCGACCCTGCTGTGCGGATAGTGCAAGTGCTGTTCGCAGGAGGTGGATGAGATGGCCGTCTGGAACTATCTTGAGTCGCTCATGCCTCAACTCGTATTGATAGTGTTCGCGCTGGTGCTCCCCGCGTTGGACTACCTGTTCAAGGACAAGCGGGTGTTGGCCCTCGTGTCGCTCGTTCCTCTTGTGTCCCTCGTGATACTATTGGTCGGGTGGCTTTTCCTGGATGTCTGGGCGATGTCCACAAGCATGATAGACCTGATCGAGGTCAACGCGTTCTCCGGGCTGTTCATGCTCGTATTCTTGTTCGTCGGGATAGTGGTCGTGCTCGGGTCCCCGGAGTTCATCAGGACTGATCGGAACCAGGGCGAGTACTATTCGCTCATACTGCTGGCCATTACCGGCATGACTATCGTGGCCGAATCCACCGACCTGATCGCGCTCTTCGTTGGGCTCGAGATAGCGGGTATATCGTCGTTTGCGCTGTCCGGCTTCAGGAAGACCGAGAAGAGGTCCGCGGAAGCTGCGACGAAGTACTTCATCATCGGAGGATTCTCCTCCGCCCTCACCTTGTTCGCAATAACGCTCATCTACGGCATTGCGGGCACCACGCGGATCGTCGGGATCGAGCCCATCCTTGCGGGGAACCCAGCCGGGATTGACGCGGAGCCCATGCTCATACTGGCATCTGTGCTGCTCATGGCGGGTTTGGGCTTCAAGATCGCCATGGTCCCGTTCCACATGTGGGCCCCGGATGTATACGAGGGGGCCCCGACGCCGATCTCCGGCCTTCTGGCCGCGGCCTCCAAGAAGATGGGGTTCGCAGCCCTCTTCAAGATATTCCTGATCGGCATGATCCTGACGAAGACCGACTGGGAAGTGGCCATCGCAGCGCTCGCGATAATCACGATGACGGTGGGCAACCTTATCGCGGTCTCCCAGACGAACATCAAGAGGATGCTCGCATACTCGTCGATCGCCCAGGCGGGATACATATTGATAGTTCTGCCCGTCGGGACCCAGTACGCGCTCGCAGGGGGCCTGCTCCATATCCTCACGCACGCGTTCATGAAGTCAGGGGCGTTCATGGTCGTTGCCGCGATGGGCGCGATCGCGATAGGCGAACGCTTGGATGGTTTCAAGGGTCTGAGCAAGAGATCCCCGTTCCTCGCGCTCACCATGACGCTATTCCTGCTGTCTCTTGCTGGCATTCCGCCCCTGGCGGGATTCGCGAGCAAGTTCGTGCTCTTCTCCTCGTCTGTCTACGCATCGATCGACCCCGGACCGTCGTGGCTCGTTTGGCTGGCGGTAGCAGGCGTCCTCAACAGCGCCCTGTCTCTGTACTATTACGCGCGCGTGATCAAGTACATGTACATGGAGAAAGGCCCTGAGACGACTGTGAAGGTACCGCCAATCCTGACAGTAGCGATCCTCTTTGCGGTCGTCATGGTCGTTGGCATCGGACTGTTCCCCGACCCGTTCGTCGAGGCATGCCGCACAGCGGCCGAGGCGTTCGCGGGACTGCCCTCCGGTTGGCCCTGAGTCGATGCCCAAATGCCTCCGTTTTCTGTCATGCCAGATGCCCGAAAACAGCACTAGCCAGAAGGCATTACGCTTAAGTATGCATTGGGTTATATGCGCATCGCCATGACGACATCGCCATGGGACTTCGGCATAAAGAAAGAGCTCCAGATGGTCGACGACAAGCTCCATGAAATGGTGAAGTCTCAGGAGAAGGTTCTGACGGAGGCATCCCTCCATGTCATCGATGCGGGCGGGAAGCGCATCCGCCCGACCGTGACGATTCTAGCATACAAGGCACTCGGAGGCGCGGACATCAAGAAGATCGTGGACATCGCCGCCGGGTTCGAACTCATACATTCGGCCACCCTTGTTCACGACGACGTCAACGACGGCGGTTCTACTAGGCGGGGCCGAGACACAGTCTACAAGAAGTGGGGTCTTCACTCGGCAGTCGTTACTGGAGATTTTCTCTTCGTCAAGGCCTTCCGGTTGGGAGGCGTGTTCGACAAGGTCGTTGTCGAGACCACGGCGGACGCCTGCACTGCGCTTGCGGAAGGAGAGATCCTTCAGAACCGGTACAGGCACAGGAAGGATCTCAGCGTTAACACTTATCTCCAGGTTGCCGAGAGGAAGACTGCGCAGCCCATCAGGGCGGGCGCTATGGTTGGTGCGTATCTCGCAGGGGCGACCGCGGACGAGATATCAGCATTGGGCAGCTACGGCCTAGACCTCGGCATCGCATTCCAGATCATAGACGATATCCTGGACTTCACGGGGGACGAGAAGAAGACCGGGAAGACGGCTGGCAACGATCTGAAGGAGGGCAACCTGACTCTCCCTTCCCTTCTGGCCATCAAGGGTTCGGAGGATATCAAGAAGGCTATCTTCGATGTCATCACATCGGAGACTCCCTCAAGCGAGGAGGTCAGGAAGTGCGCCAGGCTAGTGATCAAGTCAGGAGCCGTCGAGAAGGCAAAGGGCATGAGCGAGTACTACGGAATGGAGGCGCTAGGTCATCTCGGATGCCTGACGAATACGCAGTATAGCGCGGGCTTGAGAAACCTCGTCAAGAAGGTTCTCGAACGGGACTCGTAGGTGATTTGATTGGATCCGCATGGAATGTCCACCAATGAGTGGCGCGATCTCATGGATGCGATGGAAGAGGTCGGGCCGTACTACGAGCGAGTGAACTGGCTGATCACCTTTGGAATGGTCGATCGATGGCGAAAGAAGGTTGCCGCGCTGGCCAAACCCGAGGACATCGTCCTGGAGATAGGTTCAGGTCCTGGCAATTTCACGAAGCACTTGTCATCAAAGAGCGTCTTCGCGCTCGAGCCGTCTCCCGACCTCTCAAAAGCCGCTGCGAAGAACGTCGACCCAGAGCGTGTATCGTTCCTCAGAGGCGTGGGCGAGGAGATACCAATGACTGCCGGGAGCGTCGACAAGGTGTTCTGTGTTTTCTCCTTCCGCGACTTCTTCGACAAAGAGCGGGGGCTGGGCGAGATACACAGAGTCCTCAAGGAAGGCGGAGAGGCAATCGTCGTCGACATGGCGAAACCACCTCCGGGCCCTCTTGCGAAGATGCTCGAGATACATGTGAGGCGCATGGTGCCTCCACTGACCCGAATAGCGGCTCCCGCTGCGGCGAAGGAGAGATGGGCCAGGGATCCGTATGCAAAGCTCCTGGAGACCTACGAGGCGTTCGGCTCCACGAGGGTCTACGAGGATCTCATGAAGCGGACGGGCTTTTGCGAGGTGACCTCGGAGTACTTGGAGATGAAGGGCGCGACGATGACCAGGGGGAAGAAACCTTGGAAGTCGACGTCCTGATCGTCGGCGCGGGTCCGGCAGGCAGCACTACCGCCAAATACTGCGCGGGGAAGGGCCTGGACGTTCTTCTGATTGATAGACGGACGGAGATTGGCTACCCCGTTCAGTGTGGCGAGTTTCTCCCCGCGATCAAGGAGATGTACTCGATGTTCCCCGAGACGATAGACCTGGAGGAGCTGCTTACAGTCGACAGCTCACTGGTCATGGGGAGGTCGGAATTCATCGAACTCGTATCTCCAAATGGGAGGGGCTATAGGGTCCCCTTCGAGGGAATCACGCTTGATCGCCGGGCCTTCGACAAGCACCTTGCGAAGCTTGCGGTCGAGGCCGGTGCGAGGCTTGAGACGGCCACATCGATGAACTCGATCACGAACGGCGTGGCCTCGACGACCTTAGGAGAGATCAAGGCAAAGGTGATTGTCGGCGCGGATGGCCCGAACTCCAGGACTGCCCGAGACGTTGGGCTGCAGCGCCCAGACGCCAGATATCCAGCAATCGCATGCCAAGCGGAGGGGAGCTTCGAGCCTGTCGTGAAGATGTATTTCGGCTCTCTCGCTCCCGGTGGATACGGATGGGTGATACCGAAGCACAATGGAGCGAATATTGGGGTCGGCTTCAGGCCCGACCTTCTGATGGGCAAACCCACTGAATTGTTTGATAGGTTCGCCAAGAAGATCGGAGTGCCTTCGTACACGGGTTTAACCATGGGGTTCGTCCCGCAATCAGGTCCTGTTGATAGGACCGTTCGGGGCAACGCAATGCTCGTAGGTGACTCAGCGGGTCATGTGATGGCGAGCAACGGCGGTGGCATCCCCATAGCCATGATTGCAGGAAGGATAGCTGGGAAGACGATCAAGGAACACTTGGAGAAAGGGATCCCACTGGACGCGTACGACCGCAGATGGAGAGAGGTGATGGGCAAGCCGCTCGCGAACTCCCTCTGGACCAGGAAGCTGGGGGACCTGTTCTTCCCGTCGGACTTGCGCACAGAATTCGCGATGCGGGTGCTCGGGCGGAGAGGGCTAGCAAGAGCAATTCGATGCACGAAAGTGTTCTACGTAATTTGATAGGGCGGCTCCGATTCCGGCAGTGTGGGCGTTGTGATTCGTAAGTAACGCTTAAGCCTAGTAACTGATACTCCTTGATACGTGGATTGAGATGAGATTCCGAACAATGGACTTCTCACAGGACTGGAAGAAGCTTGATGACCGCGTGTTCGCGACCATCAGGATACACAAAGGTGAGTTGAAGTACTCCCCGGACGAGAATGTCGAGATCGTTAGCCCGAAGAAGAGATTCACGGCGAACGTGCTGTACTCCTGCTCGAACAAGCTGAAGGAAATACCCATGACCTTCCTGCAGTACGACCTGGAGGCCAAGAAAGGAGAGACAAGGAGAGATCTCTACAACAAGCTGGCCAAGAGGTATCCAAGGAGCGACCCGCCCGAGGACGACGACACGGTCACGATATATCTGCTCGAGAGGCTCTAACTTTTCCTCTTCCTTTTCGTCTTTGTCTCACTCCCGCAGACGTCGCACACGTGCACATCTGCGGGGAACAGTTTTCCGCATCCCCTGCACTTGGCCTGCCATTCGAAGATCTCCGTAATGCCTTTCTGATCCAATCCTCTGCATGGAATGCCCATCACTTTCGCGATATTCTGGACCGAGTAATCGTCTGTCATCAGCTCGTAGCCAAGGTCGAGGGCGAGAGCGAGTATCTCTCTATCGGTCTGGGAAAGCCTGCGCGAATCGCCCGTCCTATCCGCTTCTATCTCTATCCTCTTCAGCGACCTTTCAGAAGGCGAGGATACTCTCACGCGCGTTGCGAGCAGCAGTTCCAGCCTGGTCCCCATATCCTCCTTGTCCAGCTCGTTCACCACTCCGGGAGTGATTACCAATTCATATCCCGCGGGGAGGTCCTTGCCATAGTAGAGCACAGAAGTGTCGAGCACGTATCCTTTCATTCGATCTCCACCGCGCCGCTGAACGCGTCTTGGGCCAGCTTCTCGAGGTCCACGTTCGCCTCCTGTTCGACCGCATCGGCTATCTTCGCGTAGGTCGATGGTTTCTTCGGCGCGATCGTGCAACACAGCCCCGGCAGGATCGATATCTCGTAGGTGCCGATCTTCTTCGCTATCCTCTCGATCTCCACTTTGTCGAAGCCGATCAGGGGCCTGAGTATCGGCAGCGAAGTTGCCTTCTCCTCTACGTTGATGTTGGCCAGGGTCTGTGACGCGACTTGGCCGAGTGATTCTCCGGTGACGATGCATTCCGCGGAATATCTCTTTGCAAGCCGCTCGGCCACTCTGAACATCATCCGTCTGCAGAGAACGCACTCCATGTTCCTTCTGCACGACCTTGCGAACTCGGTCTGGGCCTTCCCGTGGGGCACCAGCACCTTGGTGGTCTTCATTCCGAGGGCCTCTTCCACCTTCCGCATCAACCTGATTGCCTTGTCGACTTCCTCGTCGCTGGTGAATGGTCTGTTGTCATAGTGAACTAGGACCAGCTCCAACCCCTGCTTTCCCATCAGGTAAGCGGCCACGGGAGAGTCGATGCCTCCAGACATCAGCACGAGCCCGCGCAATCAATCACCGATGTACTTTGAGAACACTGTCTTTGCCTTCGCTATGTTTGTGGTGCCTGCTATAATCGTCCTGCCATCGGCGAATACTGTCAGATCTGCCTCTTTCGACTTGAACCTGAGAACGCCGTCTACAACCTTCGCATCACCTAGCTTGGCTAGCTGCTTCCTGAGGTCCGAAAGGCCGCCACGAAGTTCTCTCGCAGGCACGATCTGAACAGCGTTCCTGCCGCAGAGCGAGGCGGCGAACTTCCTCTCCCTTGCTTCGAGGTACTTGAAGTCCCGTTTGGCACAGGTCTGACACGCGGGGTTCTTCTTGACATTGATCTTCTGGAATTCACCGAGCCAGATGTCTAGGACCATAAGCCCCATCATGGGCTCTTTGCCCTGCATGATCTTGAATGCCTCCGTCACTTCCAGCGAGGCCACAGCCGCGGGTAGTGTGTTGACGATGCCGACGGTATCGCAAGTCGGGAGCTGACCGGGCTGAGGCAGTGCGGGGAAGACGCACCTGAGACACGGCCCCTTCGGGAAGACTGGCATTACCATCCCTGTCACGCCGACCGCGCCCGCGTACACCCACGGTATAGCGTGCTTCACGCACGCGTCATTGACCAGGAATCGGGTGTCCATATTGTCAGTGGCGTCGAGAACTACGGTCGCACCTTTGACGAGTTTCTCGACATTGGCATGGCTGATGTCAACGACCTGTCCGTCGACTTCGACATCAGAGTTGATCTCCTGCAGGATCTCTTGGGCGACCTTCGCCTTGGGCCTTCCGATGTCCCGTTCGGAGAAGAGAGTCTGTCTCTGAAGATTGGATAGGTCAACAATATCCCTGTCCGCCACCAGCACCTGGCCTACCCCTGCCCTTACCAAGAAGGATAAAGCATTAGTGCCGAGGGCACCACACCCTATGACGACAGCCCTGCTCTTCTCGAGCTTCTTCTGTCCCCCTGGCCCTATCTCGGGCAGAAGGGTCTGCCTGGAGTACCTGTTCTCTTTCACAGGAGAGTGGAATGGTCCCTGACCATATTAATGGCTTATCTGATGCGGAAGGCCATATCGAATCTGTCCCTCATGGCCTTGACCTGGCCTCTGACATTCCTTCCCTTTGCGGCTTCCATGTAAAGGTCCGCCAGCTCGGGTATGTCCTTCTCCTTGAGCCCGAGTCTGGTTATCTCCGCGGTCCCGAGCCTCCCGACAGCGTCGATTATCAGGTTGGACTTCTCCATCCTAATGGAGAAGTCGTTTATCGTGAGGCCGTAGATCGCTTTCAGCTCGCCTCTGTCCATCAGCAGCTGGTGAGATTGCGAGAAGCCGAGTTCTTCAAACATAATGGGGAAGCCCCTCTCTTTGAGCTCTTTGCCGAGTCTCTTTGAGTTCTTCACGACCTGCTTGGCGTACTGCGGGCCGAACCTCTTCATCTCCAGGAGAGCCTGTCCGAGCGACGCCACCCGGTTCCAGTGGATGTTGTCGACCACGCGCCACGTGAGATTCCTTCTGATCTCTCCGTCCAGTTCCTTTGAGTCCGTTACTATAAGCCCTCCCTGAGGTCCGAAGAAACTTTTATGCGTAGAGCCGTATAATATTTGCACTCCTTCCTTGAGAGGTTCCTGGAACTCACCCCCCGCAATCAAGCCAAGTACATGCGAGCCGTCATAGGCGAGCGTGGCACCCACATCCTTGCATGCCTCCGCAACGGGTCTGATCTCGTAAGGGAACAGGATCAGCGATGCTCCGAGGATCACTAGCTTGGGCTTCTCTTTCCGAATCGTTTGCGATGCCTTCTCGGCATCGAGGTTCCACGAGTCAGCGGTGAAAGGCAGCTTGACTGCCTTAAGCCCGAGAATGTCGGGGATGTACTTCTGCGCGTATCCGTCGTAGCCCCCGAACTCGTCCGATATGGAGGCGACCTTATCACCGCGTTTCGTCGTCGCGACGATCGTGATTATGGCCGCTATGTGTCCAGAAAGCGGTTGCACGCATGCGTGTCTCGCTCCGAAAACCTCTCTGCAGACCTGCTCGCACTTCCGCTCGACATCGGTTGTGATGCGCGTGCCTCTGTAGGAATTCTCCATGTACTCGCCGGCGTACTCGGCCTCGACAGGCAGAGTATACCTGTTGACGAAGTCGGACGACAGCAGCGCGCGCACCTGCGGGCTCGTCATGTTCTCGGAGGGCAAGAGGTTGATCGACTCCTCCATCCTCCACTTCTCTTGAGCCCGCATGCTATCTAAGAAGTATGTGTTCTTCATCTTCCCCAGACGGGATTCGCGGGCCCGTATTTGAATCAGTTGTTCAATCTGAGGTTCGTCTCGAAGCCGTGGGTGTTGGCGGGGAACTCCGGGTCCTCCTCTTCGAAGTCCTCTTCCATGACGACGTTCACTAGCACGTTCACAATTTCGCGTAGCTGTTTCACGTCCTCTCTGAGACGCTCTATCTCAGCGAGGAGCTCTTTGTCATCTGCCAATCCTGCCCCCCTTCTGATATAGCTCTATCTAGCTCATGCGATAAGAGGTTTTCCCAATATGGTTAGAAGTTGCGGTAGTCGTCCGCCACCTTCCGATTCTCCGTTCTGTCGCACTTGTCGCAGTACAGACTTCTGCCCTTGCGTTCCAGGGGCGATCTGCAGCGCCCGCACAGGGCCCTGACCACTCCGAAGTGCGGTCCCGCGGTCGACAGTTGGACCGACGGCTCCGCCTGTATGACCGAGGCTCGGATGAGGTCGCCTGGTCTCATCAGGTCGCCCGCGTCCTCGACGTACGAGCTCGATATCTTGGAAACATGTACAGACGCCAGGGTCTCGCTCGACACATCCCGATCCCTGCCCTCTTGCTTCAAGATGCTCACAATCGCCATGGCTGGCTTCGTGTCCGAAACCTCTCCCAGGACGACATCGCCCTCCTGGAGCACCACGGGCGGGTTGTCAAGGATGATCTTCGCGACCTTCTCTCTCGCGTCCAGGTCGAGCTCCCCGACAGTGCTCGCGTAGACCTTCCCTTCCATCTCGTAGGTGCCTTCTCCGGACATGTATTCCTCAGCAATCGCCACCTCGTCGCCCGGAAGCACTCTCTTACCAGTTCTTGCCAGCTGAATCACCTATCTCTCAAACCTTAGGAGAACCACTGAAATCGTCTCGATCGGCTTTCTGTGGAATTCGAACGCATATGGAATCTCGAATTTATACTTTTTGACCAGCACTGCTCTCGCGCCCAGCGCGGAAACCATCTGCTGGACGAAGTCCTCAGTGCCGTCATTGTGTAGTGAGTAAGCCCGAGGGGCGAGTTCGACCGCCTTTTTGATGAACGCGCGATCCGCGTTCTTGGTTTGGGAGCCAAACGGAGGGTTCTGCAGGACCGTATCGTACCTGCCTCCAACCTCGGTCACATCCCCTTCCTGGAAATCGACGATTAGCTGCAGTGCATCCGCGTTCTCGTTCGCGATCTTGACTGCCTCTGGATCCAGATCAACTCCTAGTGCGCTCTTCGCGCCGAGTATCTTCGCTCCGATGGCGAATATCCCGTTCCCGCAGCCAAGGTCCACAATGGATTTGCCTTCGATGTCTCCGGCCGTGTAGGCCTCCCAGAGCATATCAGCGGCGACGTGCGCAGGTGTCGCATACTGCTCGAGCCTGGCAGACTGCTTTGGGAGAGGAGTCAGTTTCTGAAGGCCTATCTCAAGCTGCTGTTTCTTCATCGACAACACACCCGACAAACAGAGACCGACTCTCAGCCACCTCTGGCCTCGTCGATCATCTTCCAGCGCCTGAGCTTGTTCACTTCGGAGACATCACGTCCGTGGATGTCCCTCTCAATGTCGGACAAATACTCTATCGCCATAAGAAGGGAGTCCTTGGACGGCGCATTCACATTGACCCTGGCCTTGTTGAACTCCCTTTCGACGACCTCCATCGCCCGCTGGGTATCGCCGTACTGCTCGCAGAAATCACTGACCACATCGTCGATGGCTTGAGCGAGTGAGGCAACGGTGAGATCCCCTCCGCCCTTCTTGTCTCCGAGGTCAGAGGAGAGCATCAGCTCTCCTATCCTCCTGAAGGCATGCTCGACGTTCGCACCGGTCTTGGCGCTGCAATAGATGACGGGCATCTCCGCTTTGACGGATATCTCGTTCAATTGCGTCGAGGCAGGACTGACTTCTCCGGCTAAGTCGGACTTGTTGCCTACGAGCAGCACAGGAGCCGCCGGGCATATCTCGCTCACCTCGGGGAGCCAGAAATCTACGGCCGCCTTGATTGTCTCAGGCCGAGTTAGGTCAGTGACCAGCACTACCCCGTGCGCCCCCGTCAGGCCCTGCAATCTCATCTTCTTGTAGTCTTTCTGTCCGAGAATGTCCCAGAGCATTATCGTGAGGTAGACCGTTTTATCGGGCATCGTGTACTCGACATCTCTCTTGCTGACCTTCGCACCGATCGTGGCGATGTATTTGTCATCGAATACGTCGATCACAAACCTCCTAATGAGGGAGGTCTTGCCGACCGATGAGTCGCCGACGAGTGCGACCTTCTTGATGTATCGTTTGGATTTTATGATGCTCAGAGCAATCCCAGCCTAGAATGATCGATAAGGGGCGGTATTCGACAAATATGCGATTTGAGTTATAAATAGATAAACCTTTCCTACGAGGGCCAGTTGGTTGTAAGGGTTCTCCGAAGGAGTGATATCCTGGGTTGCGCTGATTGCATCCTCTGAAGCAAAAGCTCAATACAACATAATGGATAATACCGCTGAGATTCGCATGGAGAGCGCACCCCCCAAGGCCATGCGCCCAGCCAAGAAGGCTCTTGAGAACTACGCGACGTCCTATCTGGGGGCCTATCTTGCGGCCGTATCGAAAGAGAAGCCGGAACGCCTGCCGGCACTAGCCAAGAGCTCAGGCTTTGATGTCGAGGTTTGCGTTCTGCCCAACGACTGCATCGCGATTCTTTACGTCAAGTCAGACAAGCAGACCGTGACAGTCAACGACCGTGAATACTCCTATGTCGAGGCCAAGATCAAGACAGGGGTCATTCACATGGTGCCCCTGTTCCCGCATGAGGGGACGGCAGTTGCGGATGCAATCGCCAAGGGGAAGAAGGACGCCGTGAAAGACATCGATGCGATTGAGAAATCCAGCATTGCGAAGGCCGCCGACCAGCTCGAGAAGATAATGCAGGGACTGGAGAATGTTGAAGTCGATAACAAGGAGATCCTAGAACTCGCCGAGCAGGAGCTGGCGAAGCTCGCACCGATCAAGGACGCGATCAAGAAGGCGGGACCAGAGGCGGACCTGTCCGCGGTGATCGACCTGCTGAGAGACTTCCAGGTGTCCGACGCTGGAGGCAGGGCATCCCCTGGGGACAGGGAGGTGCTTGAGAACATATCAAGGAGCCTCGGGGACCTCAGCAATATCATTCGCATAGTCGAGAGCCAAGAGCAGAAACTCGAGCAGCTCGACAGCGCCATGAAGAAATCGCTTGAGGAATTCCACAGGAGCATTGACGAGAGGATATCCAAAGGGCTGGCTGTGATCCTCTCGGCTTCCGACAAGAAGATTGACAAGGGTTTCGCAGCGCTTGCCGGAGGGTCTAGGGCAAACCCCGCCATCGCATTCCCCAAAGAGCTCGAGGTCCGCCTTGAGAACATCGAGAAGATGGCGAATGCCCATCAGATGCAGATCAAGGAGATAGGTCTGCGGGAGCCTCCCAAGATGGAGATGCCGCAGGATATTCTGAGCAAGCTGGACTCTTTGGACAAGAGCGCGGCCTCTCTTCAGGCGTTCGTCGAGCAACGGGTGAAAGAGCTGCAAGAACAGGCTCTGCAGCATCCAGATCCCGCGCCGCTGGCGCTCACTCCGCAGCCTTCGGAGCAGGAACTGAAAATCCGGAACGAATTGGTCATGGCTGCAGCATCGCTCAAGGAGGATGTTGCCAGGATTAATGCCAGGATCATCAAGATTGAGGATTTCCTGTCGAAGGTCTCTGGACCGCAGCAGAAAGTCCGAGTTCTGAGGCAGAAGACTGACGAACGGTCACCGTCAGGCTAGCGTTTCCAGATCCCTTTCACTCCGAATAGTATTGCTTCGTTAGTTCTATGAATAATTGGATTGGATCTTGTCATCCGCGACACTCTCGGGTTCTTGAGAACAACCTCTCGCAGATCGGCGAGAGTCTCGCAGTCCGCTACCTCCGTCCTCCCGTTGCCGATCTCCCGCACCAGGTGGGCGTCCGAGGAGCCGAAGCCCGGCTTCCCCAGGCCGGATGCCTTCTCGACAGACCGGCGATTCGACGACGCGCTCAGAATCGCGTTGAAGGACTCGTACCCGTCCACCATTGAAAGCTCGAGGCGGGTGATTCTTGGGGAAACCCCCGGGTGAGGCACGATTGCAACGCCTCCCTTCGCGTGTATCTCGTCGACCTTCCTCGCGAATGTACTGGCAGTGATAGCCTCGTCCACAAAGAGGGCGAGAAGGTCGCCCTTCTCCGTCTTGAGCTCAGCGCCCGGTATTATCAGTGTGTCATTTCCCGCCAGCTTGGCTGCCGCCCTGCCGCCTTCCCAAGTGTCGTGATCCGTTACAGCTATTGCGCCGAGGCCGATGGCGATGGCTTGCTTCACCATCAGCTCGGGTTTGGAACGGGAGTCCGGTGAGTAGAGCGAATGCATGTGGACGTCGATCTCCATGCGAGGCCCTCCTGTTTTCACATGGATGCCCACGCTTTCACATAATGCTTCGGCTGTTCTGTTTCAGGTTCAGATGGTTTCTTTTTCGCACGCTGTGAGTACTGACATCGACGGAGAGTCAGGGTCCAACAGTCAGCGCAACGTGATAGGTTTTCGGCTGCAGGGATTCCCTTATATACGGATAACCACAATCTTGGAGCCCGTAGAAACAAGAGCGGACCCCCAGAGGAAACTGAACGTGTAGAGACGTTTCTCGTGTGGATCCTGTATCTTGTCTCAAAGGAGGGAAGTAGGTGGGGAGTTCTGAGAAGCAACCAGAGAGTGAGATAGCGCAACCTGCCGGCTCGCCAGCTCGACCGAAAAGCAAGATGTTGTGGGCAGTCGTAATCGTGGTCATACTGGTGATAGCCGCAGTAGCCGGCGCATGGGCCGCAGGTCTGTTCAATGCGGATGAGGGTAAGGTCCTCGTTATCGCTATGAGCTCCGATGTTGAGACGATGGACCCTGCGAAAACGAGTGCGATGTATGGGCCTCCGGGCATGATATACGAGACCTTGATCGCCAGGGACCTGACCGGTGCCTACGTACCAGGACTTGCAGAGTCTTGGGAGCTCAAGAACATGAGAGGCACGGGTTACCCGTACAACGCCACATTCAACATCACGCTCAAGGAGGGTGTGAAGTTCCATGACGGATTGGCGTTTGACTCAGATGCGGTCAGGAGGATCATCGACTACTACGCCCAAGATGATAGCTGGGTGCAGTACGAGTTCTGGGCCATATATGGCTGCGAGAACAAGACCGGATGGCCGGACGCGGGCATATGGTGCAGGGATGACTACCACATGACGCTCAACCTTACTTGGGTTGATGTGGCGTTGATCTTCAACCTGTCGCACTTGTACGGTTCGATGATGGGTCCTGACGCGCTTGAATCGGACGGACTTGAGAACTACGGAACGGCCGGACACAAAGTCATCGGGACTGGTCCGTTCAAGCTCAAGGAGTGGGTCGCAGGCGATCATGTCACACTTGTGAAGAACAAGGACTACAACTGGGGAGCCTCCTGGTACACAAACAAGGGGCCCGCAAAGATCGACAAGATCATCTACAGGGTGATACCGGACCAGGCAGCAAGATTCGCCGGCTTTGAGAGCGGGGCGATCGATATCCTGCAGCAGGTGCCACCGAACAAGGTTCCGACATACGAGGCCAACACCGAGATGACGGTGATTTCGGGCCGCGGACAGGGGACATATCACGTAGAGTTCAACTGCAACAAGACTCCGTGGACGAATGCGGACCTCAGAAAAGCGTTCGGCTACGCCATCAACAGAACGCAGATCCTGCAGACGGTTTGGCACGGCATTGGTGAGGAGGGTGTCAACTACCTGTCGCCAATCGAGCCTGAGTCGACGAAGGTTCCAGCGATATACAACTATTCATATGACCCCGCCAAGGCGAGCACACTGTTCGCGGCGGCCGGCTGGACCAACAGAGACAGCGACGCATGGCTAGAGAATGCCGCGGGAGCTGAGCTGACGCTGGATCTATGGACTACAAACAAGGGCGAGGACGTTTCGATGGGAGAGATTCTGCAGACCCAGTTCCAGGCGGTTGGAGTCCATGTGGATCTCGCGCAATACGCGGAGACAACTCTGAGGGCCAAGGCGGCTGATGGAGAACAGGAAGCCATCTTGTTCTGGTACTCGTGGCCGAGAGCGGAGATCCTCGACTGGCACTTCGGCACATGGGCCGCTGGAGGTTCGAACACCGGATGGTACATGGACGACGTTTTCGACGGCTATGTCACCAACTGGACCTACGCGGAGACGGAGAAGGATTTCTCTGACAACGCCACAGCTGGACACATCAGGCTATTGACGCAGGGGGCCTGGGCACCGATCATATTCTGGTACCAGATCTTCGCGATACACAACTATGTGACAGGCTGGTATGTGCACCCGCTCGGCCAGGAGCAGCCTATTAACATCCTGGACGTTGACATAGTGAAGTAGTGGAAAAACTAGAAAACCCTTTACCATTTCATTTCATATGCGGAACCCGACCAAAACACGCGGAGCAGAAGCATCTATGGACGGCGGCGGATGGGGGCTGTAAGGGGAAGAAATCCATGGCGGATCTAATCTCTTACGTGATCAGGAAGATTCTTCTCGCCATTCCTGTAATTCTGCTTGCGACATTCATCGTCTTTCTTATGCTGTACCTGACCCCCGGAGATCCCATCGTCAACATCCTGCCTCCGCACGCGTCCCCCGATGATATTCAGAAGCTCAGAGAGAAGTATGGGTTTGACCAGCCGTTCATCGTCCAGTACGGCAAATTCCTCTACCGCCTGGCGCAGGGCGATCTCGGCCAATCGGTCAGTCGTCAGACACTCAATCTCGACGTAAGCGACCTCATCATCCAGAGGCTTCCGAAGACACTCGAGCTCATGGCCATCGGCTTGACTATTTCATATTCACTGGGCATCCCTCTTGGGGTATACTCGGCGCTGAAGCAGAACTCCTGGAAGGACAGGAGTGTGATGGTCTTCACGCTCGTTGCATACGCCATGCCCTCGTTTTGGCTCGGCATCCTGCTAATGCTGCTGTTCGCGGTGTACTTAGGATGGCTTCCAATCGAAGGAACGGTCGGGGGTTTCAAGAGCATCATCCTGCCCGCGATGACTTTAGGTCTTGGCAATGCGGCGCTCACGACCCGCATGATGAGATCGAGCATGCTTGAGGTGCAGAGACAGGACTACATCACTCAGCTCAGGTCTAGAGGACTCCCGGAGAGCGAAGTGATATTCAAGCATGCTCTCAAGAACGCGATGCTCCCTGTGATCACGGTCATTGGCCTCGACATCGGTTGGTTCGTCGCGGGCGCAGTCGTCGTCGAGACCGTCTTCTCATGGCCTGGGCTTGGTCTGCTCGTGACCAACTCCATCACGAACTACGACTATCCGACTGTTCAGGGGTGCATACTCGTACTGGCGATGTTCGTCGTACTCGGCAACCTGGTTGCTGACATACTCTACGCGTTCGTGGACCCAAGGGTGAGGCTGGGATGAGGCTGAGGAAGGGTCTGAACGACAGGCTTCTCGGCTGGAAGATGGCCGGCGGCGCGAGGGAGACCATAGCCGATATGATCCAGCGGGGCAGCAGGAACAAGATGGTCGTCATTGGTTTGTCTGTCATTGTCGTGATGGTCGCGCTCGCCGTGTTTGCCCCCGTCCTGCCAATTGCCGACCCGACCCCGAGCGAGATCCATCCGGAGGACCAGACTTTGCCTCCGCACTGGTTCAGGTTCTTCGGGTACAACGTATCCAAGGGAGACGGACACATCTTTGGGACTGACGAGCTAGGTCGAGATGTATTCAGTCGGGTTATCTGGGGCGCGAGAGTTTCGTTGTTGGTGGCGACGCTGGCAGTTTTTTTCTCCCTGGTGATCGGGGTGTTGCTGGGGCTTACGGCGGGCTATTTCGGCGGCAAAGTCGATTACATCATCGCGAGCACGATTGACTTGTTCTGGACATTCCCCGCGTTCCTGCTGGCACTTGCATTCGCCGCAGCGCTAGGACCAAGCCTGAACAACGTCATATTGGCGATATCCATATCCTACTGGGCCGGGTTCGCGAGGCTCATGCGCGGTCAGGCGCTTGCGGTTCGGGAGCGGCTGTTCGTCGAGGCTAGCAGGGCTCTGGGCGCGAAGAATATCAGGATCATGTTCACACACGTCCTGCCGAACTGTCTGGCTCCTCTGATCGTGTGGGCGTCCATCGGCGTCGCGGATGCGATCACAATTGAGAGCAGCCTCAGCTTCCTTGGAGTGGGCACGCAGCCTCCGACGCCAAGCTGGGGCTACATGCTGTACAGGGGCATCCCGTACCTGGAGGAGGCACCATGGATGGCGACCTTCACTGGACTCGTGCTGCTGCTGACCATTCTGGGGTTCAACCTGCTAGGGGACGGTCTGAGGGACGTGCTCGACCCGCGTATGAAGGGGCTGAGGAGATGATGCCCGGTAGGAAGCCCCTGCTCGAGATTGTGGGGCTACGGACTCAATTCTTCCTGCACGAGGGGGTGGTGACTGCTCTCGACGGCATTGATTTCACAGTCTACGAAAAGGAATCCGTGGGGATTGTTGGAGAAACGGGCTGCGGGAAGAGCATGACCGCCTTCTCCATATTGAGGCTCGTTCCGGGCCCCGGAAAGATTACAGCTGGCAACATCTTCTTCATGGAGCCTCAGGATGTCCGACAGCGAAGGATGCAGCTGGAGATAGAGGCCCAGGAATGGTACAGGAGATCGTCTCTGGTGGAGAAGAAGAAGCTTGTCGCGCTCTACGATTACAGGGACACTGGTCGCAAGAAGAAGGCCAAGAAGTTGACCCCAGCGCAGATCGATAAGATCGTTCCGCCGGACAGAGTTCCGACCGGAGTCACAAGGTACTATCTCGCACAGAATGCCAAGACGATGCCTGCGTCCGACAAAGTCGGGAGAGCTGCTGCGCTTTTCTCGTTCGATTTGCTCACAAGAACCGATGACCAGATGAGATCCATCAGAGGCAAGAGCATATCCATGATATTCCAAGACCCTGCCACCGCCCTAGATCCAGTCTTCACGGTCGCCTATCAACTCGGCGAGGTCATCTCCTTGCACCAGGGCATCTATGATCGAGCTGTACTCGACAAGAAGATAGAGGAGGTGCTGAAGCTGGTGAGGATTGCCGCGCCGGTCAATGTCATGAAGCAGTATCCCCACGAGCTGAGCGGCGGCATGAAGCAACGCGTCATGATCGCGCTCGCGCTATCGTGCTCCCCATCACTTCTGATCGCGGACGAACCGACGACCGCGCTCGATGTCACGATCCAGGCCCAGATACTCAACCTGTTGAGAGACCTCATGCGCACGACTGGCAGCTCGATGATGTTGATCACGCACAACTTGGGAGTCGTGGCGGAGGTGTGCGACCGGATATGCGTGATGTACGCAGGTCGGATCGTGGAGGAGGCGGAGACCTTCGAGCTATTCGCCAACCCGAGACACCCTTACACGGCTGGACTGCTCGCGGCATTCCCTAAACTGGGCGAGAGAAAGGATGAGCTGTCAGTGATAAGAGGGACGGTGCCAAACCTGATGCGTCCGTTCCAAGGCTGCGCGTTCGTAGAGAGATGCGAGAAGGCCACGGAAGTCTGCGGAGAGGATATGCCGCGGCGGGTGGAGATCTCTCCAGGGCACTTCGTTTCATGCCATTTGTGGACTGGAAAGGAGGGCCCAAATGTCCGTTAGCGGAGACCGGGCTAACGGCAGCCAACCAATCGTCCAGACCATTGGTCTGGAGAAACTCTTCCCGGTGAAGAAGGGCGTTTTCAGCACTGTGGTCGGACATGTCCACGCAGTCGATGGCGTAGATCTGTCGGTATTCAGGGGTGAGACCCTGGGTCTAGTCGGTGAGTCGGGATGCGGAAAAACCACGGTCGGACGCACCATACTGAGGCTCGCCGAGCCGACAGGTGGGAGGATCATCTTCCAGGGCAAGGATATCACGGAGATCCCGCAGTCCGCAGTCCGTGGCTTCAGGAAGAGGATGCAGATCGTCTTCCAGGATCCATATTCCAGCCTCGACCCGCGGATGACGGTGGAGAGGATAATTGGAGAGGGATTTGCGATTCATGGGCCACCCAAGGGCATCGGTGACTCGAAGTTCATAAAGAGGGAGAAGATCCACGAGCTCATCGAGCAAGTGGGCCTCTCCCATGACCATCTTTCCAGGCTGCCACACGAGTTCAGCGGGGGTCAGAAGCAAAGGATAGCGCTTGCGAGAGCACTTGCGCTCGATCCTGACTTCATAGTTCTGGACGAGCCTACTTCGGCGTTGGACGTGTCGGTTCAGGCTCAGGCTCTGAACCTTCTCAAGCGTCTCCAGTCTAAACTGGGACTAAGCTTCCTTTTCATCTCTCACGATCTGTCCGTCATAGAGCATATGAGCGATAGGATCGCAGTCATGTATCTGGGGAAGATAGTCGAGCTGGCTCCAACTCGCGAGTTCATGGGCAACCCTCTGCACCCCTACACGAAGGCTCTCATTTCGTCAATTCCCATCCCCGACCCTCTCAAGAGGAAGGACAGGAGGGGCATTGAAGGCGAAGTCCCCAGCCCCATTGACCCGCCGAAGGGGTGCAGATTCCATCCGAGGTGCTCCGTAGCCTTTGACAAGTGCGGCTGGGAGGGGAGGGACCTTGTTGCCCACCTGCTAGAAGTCGCGAAGATCACAAACCCGACGCACATCCTGTCGAACCACGTCGTGGGGCTCAGATCCGATGGCTTCGCAGCCTATGTCGACCTGCGGTCCGGGGAAGACGTTGATTTGGTGAAGAGATGGCTCGGGGCCTATTTCGCCGAACGCAAGAAGGAGTCTTCATTATTGGACGCTGTGGTCGCAATTGACATGTTCTTAGTAGATCGAGAGGTCGTCGTGTCCTGCGACAAGTTGTCATTGCCTGGGACGGCGGCGGGGAGCGCGGATAAAGGTAAGAAGCCGCCCCGACGGAAGATATCAGCTAGGAAAGTGGCTCAGGAAGCGGCGATGTTGATGGAAAGAGTGCTGGACGTGGACCCTGCTTCCAGAGTTCACAACATGATTCTGTCGATCAAACCCAGAGGGAGACACGTCGTTTTCAAAGTGCTCGGGCCTGAGGCTAATCTCGATAAGGCGGTCGCCGAGCTGGAGACCCGTCTCAAATTCATGAAGGAGCAGAAGAACCCAATCGCGCTCGCAGTGCGACGGGTCGCCATCAAACGAACAAAGGGACCAAAGCTTGAATTGGCGGTCAAGCTCGGAGCGGTGGAGGAACCGCAGATGGACGATGTTGGAAACGGTCATTTCGTCGCCTGCCGACTCTACGACAAATGAATGTTGATTATTGTTTTGAGCGGAGAAATCGAGTGGGCCCAACCGGGCCTGCACCTGTTGCGAGCCAGATATTCTATCTCGGATTTCAATTCCTGTGAGACAATGCAGGGCCAGTTCTCAAAACCCTTTAACTTTTTTCTCAATCCCGGATTATGGCCCGGAATCTGCCGGTGATTAAAGCTGGATGCTATACTTACGGGTACAAAATGAACGGGTTTGGACACAGTCTATTTGCCCATAGGAAAATGGTTTCAGACTATCAGAGAGAGATTGCGTGGTGGAAACATGGGGTTAGGTCTCTCATTCGTGACTTCCCTCGCGTAGTCATGGGCGTGGCGTGAATCCAACTGAGGCTAGTGCGCTCTCCGATGGGAAGTGACGCTGAAAGACCCTGTAGTACAACAGCTCCTCCTTCGTCCTGATTCTTGGCAGTAGTCCCCGTTCTCTCTCGAACTCCTTGTCAGATATGAGCTTCTCTGAATACCCGACAAGAGAGCTGATGGAGCCAGCGCCATCGCTGAACCTCCTCTTCTTTCTCCATGTAACCTGCTTCGGCAAGAGATCGGCGAAGGCTTTGCGAAGGACAAGTTTGCTCTTCTCGACTTTGGATCCGAGCAATGCCTTCCTACCCAGCCGAAGACCATAATCCACAACCTGATTGCTCATCATGGGCATTCTTCCATCCAGAGAGGCAGACGCAGTCATCCGATCGACTCTCTGGAATCCGGTCATGTGACCATCCCTGAGCAGGGCGACCCTCTCCAATCTCAGCGCCTCGTCCTTCTTGACGCCAAATAGGAAGTCGTATCCTGCGAATACCTCGTCTCCTCCCTCGCCGCAGAGAGTGATCCTGTGCCTGTCCGAGAAGACATGCGTAGCAATGTAATTGGGGATGCAACTTCTCACGAGAGGGTAGTCGAAAGTCTCCCCATAGTATATTGCGTCGCTGAGGACTTTGAGCATGTCTTCGACATCATAGACACGCTCTTTGTGTCTGGTCCCGAGGTGATCTGCGACCAATCGAGCCATCTTGAGGTCCTCGCTATCTTCCGTCCCTACGCAGACACTCTGTGTGCTCAATGCAGTCTCAGCAGCAGCTGCAGCAATAACGCTGCTGTCGACACCTCCGCTGAGTAACACGTTGAATCCGCTCGAATTGTCGACACAGCCCAACACACTCTGCATTATGAGCTGACGCACTCTATCTGCGGGACGCTTGGGATTGAGATCTTTGGTCCAAGGGATTTCTTGCCTCACGATTCTTCTGAAACCCTCCCCGGAGACAAGCATCTCGCCAGGCGGGAAGGGAATGAATCGCTCTTCTGCGAGTTGCTGGGACTTGATTTCGGAAGAGTATATGCCCCTTCTCATGTCCCCCGAGAAGTAAAGCGGTTTGAGACCGTAGGTATCCCTTGCGACAAGGGTCTTGCCACAGTCAACGATGACTATGGCATATGCCCCATCGATGTAGCGGAAGACGGAAGCGCCTATGGTCCTATACATTTTGAGCACGAGCTGCGCGTCTGAGGCACTCCCGTCGCAGCTCGGGGCAATCGTCTTTCGCAACCGCTCTTTGTTGAAGATGTATGAATCGCATGCGACAGCAACCCCATCCTCCTGTGCAATCGCTGTGGCCTTTTCGATGGGGCTTCTTCTCGACCTCCTGGCCCCGAGAACGAGAGCGTCGTCAGCATAGATTGCTGATGCGTCGGGTCCCCTGTGTTCGAGCTTCTCCAGCATCATTCTCACGAGGTGTTTGTCTCTCATTCCGAATGTGCCTGCGATCCCTTCCATTTCCATTCACCGAATGAATCAAATCTCGGCGAGATCAAGGTCGTGTTCGCAGACTGCAAGTTCCTGGATTCTCTCCTTCTCCGTGATCGGCTTGCCAGTGTTGGAATCGACCGCCACATAGGCTCCATCGACGATTGATGTCACTATTCTCCCCCGGGCCACTCCGCTCCCGCGAAGATCCGATGCATCGAGCAATCCTTCCCTGATCGCCTCGGCTATCGTCTCGGGGGATGTGAGCGGATCATGTGAGTTGGCTCTCTTCAAGCGTTTGATCGCATCAAGCAGGTACCGAGTCTCCTCGATGAGGTTTGCCTTTCTGACCATGACCTTTGGATCGGTCTCCGGTCTCACCCCACCGAGAAGAGCCTTCATGATTGCTCCCTGGGCGATCTCGCAGCTTTCGATCACCTCTTCTGCCGTGGACACATGATCCCCCTCACTGTAGCCCACAACGTGGACGATGTGAGGTTTCAGGGTCATGGCGGCGTACACGGAAGCAGCCAGCTGCCCCTTTGCGACATTGGCCGACGAGGAGAATGAGGTCAGACCAGATCTGACCATCCTGATTACCCTGAACTCGCCGTTCTTGATGGACTCTACGAGCTCGAGCTTGGCGAGCATCTTCGCGATGTCCATTGCGGGCGAGATGCCTCTTGGAGTGTCGAACATGAACTGACAAACGTAGTCTCTCACGCCGAGAGCTTTCGCGTTGTACGCTGCGAGGTATGCTGTCGCGAGTTCCACGACGTCGCCTGAACGCCTCAGAGCCCATTGATGGGATTCGTTGACCTCCACGGGAATCCCGTGCTCAGCATACCATTTCATGGCCTGCTGGTTTTCTGCAATGGCTTCATTCAGAGTTCTTTTGGAGCGGCCGTCGAGCTCGCTGTACCAGGTGAGAGGGACCGCACCCCATGCTGTGTTGATGGTGTCCTTCATCATCTCGGCCCATCTGATGAGGTCTCTTGTGCCACTATAGCACCTGAGGAGGGGGAAGCTGCCTGTTCTTGTCGCCTCATATAGTGCTTGGAGGTCGGCGGGGCTTCTCAGAGGGACGCCTCCGGCACCATCGAGGCGCGAGTCCATCTCCCGAGGTCTGAAAAAGGATTCTTGTGCGCTCTGATCCGGCGCTATCGAGAGGATATCCAACAGGCCGCTCTCAGCGATCTTCCTGGCGCCTTCAATCGTGTCCTTCATCGATGGAAGCCCGAAATGATGTCGAATAAGGGGCAGCGGTTGAGAGCTCTGAACCCTGGTAACAAGGTCCGAGGCGTACTCGGATGCACTCTTTACCAGAGGTGTCCCTTGGAGAAGTGCCACAACGGCTTTCTCCTGCTCGCTGCCGTCGAAGCATGTATCGAATATGCCTGTCTTGACGGCGAGGGCCGCTACTGGAGGCGTCCCACCGAAGAAGAACTTCCTGCTTTTCTTTAAGTCTGGGCTCCTGGTGATCTCAGATTGCAGCTCGTCGAAAATCACCTTTGCGCTTTCGGGGGTCAACCTGTAACTCACGGCAACAGCATCCGGCTTGTGCTCGACAATGGCTTCGGCGAGCCTCTTTACGGAGACCGCTGGACCGAGGAATACAGTATCGTGTCCGAGAGTACGGGCTATTTCCAGGAAGGCCTGAATGCCAGCGGTGTGGACGCAATTGCCTATGGAAGCTGCCAGGATTCTCATTTTGACACTCCTCTGACGGCCAGCATTCGGATATCCTCAACTGACATCCCAGCAAGACCTAGCTTCTGGACAGTCCTGCCCTCGGCCCAGAAATCGCGAGCGTGAATAAGAGAAGCCATGTGAATGAGTGCGTTGAGCGTGGGGGTCTTCACCCCCAGCAACTTGCCAACTGAGACCATCGGCACGAGGCTCATTGGAACATCCTCGAGGATGTACCTGTGAGTCAGTGTCGATGGAGCTCTTACCCCCTTGTAGCCAGGGGTGCCCTGGGTGGCATCATAAAGCGTCTTACCAGCAGAAGAATAGGCCAGATAGAGCCATTCCCTTGCGGTGTGGAGGTGCACGCCAAGAGCTGTCCCCAATGCAACGCGCTCCATGTCCGCAGCTTCGACGATCCTCGCCGTCGAAGGGGAGACACCCTCAAGATAGTACTCGAAGTCGCCGTGAGTAGATTCTATTCTAGCCGCATTGAGGATAGTGAGAGCCGGATGGAAGATGGCTCCTATGTTGTCGAGGCTCGTCTCGAGGACGTTTGTTGCTGCTACGAATTCGGGAAGGGCCTTTCGGACGATGTCCAGAACTTCCGGCGTCTTGTGCGCGGGGATTGCCGCAAGAGGGACGGAGTTCTTGATCTGCATTATGCGCGCGTGCGCGAAGTCCGTGTGGCGAGATACGTAGATGAAAGTCTGGGCCTCAGCCAACGTGGGAGTGGCCGGAGCTTCCTCATTGTTGAGCACCTGAAGGAACTCAAGCGCTCCGAAAGTCCTTCCGGGATTCAGGACTATGACTTGGTTGCGATTAAGATGCGGGGCGCACAGCTTGGCGATGTCTCTGTGCCCCGTTGCGGGCACCACCACCATGATCACATCCGCTCCTTCGATTGCGGCACCAATATCGTCCGTGGCCAGCTCCAATTCCCCAAAACCTTCTATCACGCCCTCCAGCTCTATTCCTCCGCGGTCGGAGACACGATCTGTCCTTTCGCGCGACCGGTTCCAGAGCCGTGTGCGGAAGCCAAGAAGCGCTAGATGGCCTGCCATCGCCAAGCCTCCGTGACCTGCTCCCAGGACTGCAAAAGTTGGCTTCCTCTCTCCTTTTCTTTTCTTGTACGGCATCGGAGCACTCTCGGGGCAAGTCGTGGGATGTGCAGTGGGGCCAAAATTGGGGGTTGAGAGCCCGCACATCCCTGTGACTATCTGTGAATAATGATGAATAACTATTAAATCCTTGTCCGCAATTATCACAACAAGCCGAGTGCCTGAGAGAAACTCGAGATGGAGAATTGTGAGACCATGGAGCAGAGCATGAAGGACACTGTAAGATGGATAATCATGTCAGATCGAAGGCTTGTCACCCTCAGATGTTTCGCGCACAACCAGTACCTCGGCGCCTCTGAAATCGCACGGGACACAGATCGCTCGATTCAGAACGTCGGCACGGCATTGAAGGAACTGGAGGAGAGGAAGGTCGTTTCTCTGTTGGAACCTGGACGGAAGACATGGAAGAAGTTCGGTCTAACCTCAGTTGGAAAGAGCGTGCTCGACCTAGTGGAGAGGGAATTGAGCGTTGGTATGTTCGAACGGATGGCCGACGAGCTCTCATTCAGATTCGTGAGGGACGCTTACAGGCTTGTCGTGGCCAATCCAATCGTCGTCACGAAGGGCATGGGCCTTCACGATGTCGTTGACAGAGTGTTGGCCGACCCAAGGACAAGGAGCGCGTACGTCGTCGACGACAAGAGAAAGCTCATCGGAATGATTGGACTCACCGAGATGCTGGCTGCAATCCAGGGTTCACTATCGCTTTTCGAGAAAGGGCGGCAACAGCCGCGGTCCAAGCGAATCCCCCTCCCTTTCTCGGTCGAGGAATACATGGTGAAGCCCGTGACGGTCACTGAGGACGACAGGCTGCTGACTGCGTTGGAGAAGATGATGAAACATGGCCTTGAAGACCTGCCTGTCATTGACGAGCATAACACACTCATTGGGGAGCTCAACGGCTTTGAGATCCTTCTCCTCGGAAGCGAAGTAATGAGACGTCAAAGGCGTGGCTGAGCGAGAGGACCAATGCTGGGGAAACATGTTCGAAGGCCATCGGAAGAACGCACCGCCATGACAAAAAGGTTAGACCATGCTCGAGGACATCTGGAGCGCAATAGTAGGCAATCTGTGGCTGCAGTTGTCACTTCTACTCTCTGTGGCCATAGCTTCAAGCTTCCTATTCGCAAGGTTCAGGCAGCCGAAGATCCTCGGCCAACTGATAGTTGGTATCGTGATTGGACCGAGCGTTTTGGGCTTGATATCGGTTGGCGGAACAGTAACTGGAAATCTGGTGGAGCAATTGGCGAATCTTGGCGCCATCTTGCTTCTGTTCATGATAGGCCTCGAATGTGATATCAAGCAGATCTACACAAAGCGCTCGATGGTCATTGCACTTGGTGGTGTGATCGTACCGTGGGTCTGCGGTTTCGTTCTGGCAGAACTGATGCTTCCTGAACCCGGCAACGGCTACGACAAGTTCTCCCAATCAGTTTTCGTTGGCGCCGCGCTTGTGGCAACGAGCGTGGCAATCACTGCCGGGGTTCTTCGCGAGATGAGGGTCATAGGATCCGATACCGCCAAGATCATCATAGGAGCTGCGGTGGTCGACGATGTTCTCGGTATGGTTGTGCTCGGGATATCTAAGGGAACAGCAACAGGAGCAGGCATCGACCTTTGGGAACTGTTTCTTCTTGTGTTCGCTTCAGCAGCGTTTGTCGGCCTGGGAGCCTATATCGGCTCCAAGTATATCGCGAAGGGAATTGCTGCTGTCCAGAAGCGAGGCCTGGAGAGAGGTATAGAGGAGAGCGGGTTTCTGTTGGCGTTGTGCATTGCCTTCGTATACTCTGTCGTATCAGAGGCTATTGGCATTTCCGCGATTATAGGAGCCTTTGTAGCCGGGACGAGCTTTGCACGCTGTCAATTCAGATCGAGCTACAAGAGACAGCTCTCAGTCCTCGAGATGGTCTTTGCACCGATATTCTTCGTGTCGCTTGGGGTCCTTGTTGACCTTGGGGAGATATCGGGAATCGCCTGGCTGTTCGCAGCATTGCTGACGGTCGTGGCAGTGCTCTCGAAGGTCGCGGGTTGTGGCATTCCTGCGCGCCTGCTTGGAATATCAAGACGAGACTCCCTCTCGATAGGCATCGGAATGTCACCAAGATTGGAGGTGGCCATGATCATAGGACTGTACGGCCTGACAATCGGGATTATTTCCAAGGAGATCTACTCTGTGATCATATTGATGGGGGTTCTAACGGCTGTTTTCACGCCGTTTCTTCTCAGGAGGGCTATGAGCGGGACTCCCACATCAGAAGAAGCCTGTCCTGTGGAGTCCCGACAGAGATCAGGACAAGATGCTGTGGTTGAACGACTGCGCGGATAGGAGGACATCGCGTGGTCAGCCCTAAGCTGCCCTTGACTAATTGGGTTGAAAAGGAACGGTGCGGAAGATGGATGACAACACGATAGTCGCGTTTCTGGCCATCGGTGCGGTTGTGTTCATCGGATTCTTTGGCAACTTGATATTCAAGAGGTACAAGGTACCTGACGTGCTCTTGCTGGTCTTTGTCGGAGTTCTGCTCGGACCGGCCATTCTTGGAGGTAGGCTCCACCTTCTTACGACTGAGACTCTGGAGGAATTCAACAATTACAGGGATCTTTTCCTCTCCGTGGCGCTCGTCATGATCCTTTTCGATGGAGGCTTGACATTGGACATAAGGGCCGTGTTCGAGTCGATGAGGCTCTCGCTCTTCATGGCAACCGCCACGTTTCTGCTTACAATGATGGCAGTCGCAGCCGTGGTCTACGTTGCGATTGGCGAGAGCATCTACATTGCCATGAGCCTGGGTGCGATAGTCGGAGGAACGAGTGGCGCGATAGTGATTCCCATTGCGGGTAGACTGAGGATTAGGCCCTCTACGAAATCGACTCTTGTCATTGAATCTTCCCTCACAGATGTCTTGGTCATTCTCGCCGCCATTACCCTGCTCACGATTGTGAGAGTTGGCGAGTTCAACGCCGTGAACCTCGCGGGAGATCTTACATTCGATTTCTTGGGTGGTGCGCTGATGGGCTTTGGGGTTGGAGTGCTCTGGCTCTATGCTCTTCAGCTCCTTCAAAGGCAACCTCTTGCCTACATGCTGACAATCGCAGTGCTGTTCCTCACTGCAGGCGCGGTTGAACTAGTCGGTAGCTCGGGTGCGATTGCAGCCTTGGCTTTTGGCCTGTCGATAGGGAACCGCGGTTTCGTGAAAAGACAAATCACTTCTGTGTACCTCTCAGGTGGTTCCGATGACAGGATTCAGCGTTTCCACGCAGAAATAACCTTCTTCATACGGACGTTCTTCTTCGTCTACATGGGCTTGCTTTTCGAATTCGGAACCATAGATGGACTGCAGCTCATTGTCGGTATCGCGATGCTGTGTGTAATCGTGGCAGTTCGGTGGATCACGTCCTCTGCCACGAGCAGAATAGGCACGCTTCCTCAGGAGGATTCGTCTGCGTTGTTCGCTCTCATGCCTCGAGGATTGGCAGCTGCAGTACTGGCCACGGGAGCCACGACCTTGCTCGTAGGCGCGCCTGATTTGCCGCAGGGCATCGACTTGACGGCGTTGTTCCTCAACACCACTCTCATTGTCATTCTTGGCACGACTATCATTGCGACTGTCCTCAGTTACAGAACTGAGAAAACGATAGACAAGAGGAAGAGGCTCCAGCAGAGAGAAATCTCATGACGAGTCTAGCAGGGGCAGGCGAATTAGTGTTCAGGAACTCCAGTCGCGGCACAGAGCTGGCCGATCGTGTGGGCACGAAGGGGCCCAAACATGTTCAAAGCCAGGGAATTGAGATCTGAACTCAATCAACCGGGAAATCTGTGTGTCTGGAATCTGAGGATAATTGTCTGGCTGCAACATGGAGTGGGCCCAACCGGATTTGAACCGGTGATCTGCGCTGTGTGAGAGCGCTGTCATAACCGCTAGACCATGGGCCCTTGTCGGAGCAGGTCGATGAATGCCCCATTGGTTTAAGTTTCTTTTGGCAGGGTAATCGCACCGATTCTTTTATCTCGCAATGCTGATTCACGAGGCGGGTTCAGATGCTCGTTAAGACCGCCCGAGGCACTAAGGACATTCGCGCTCTTTGGATGGAGAAGGGGATCGTCAAGGCGATCGATCAGCGTCTGCTCCCGGATCAGCTGAGAATAGTGTCCATCCGCACCCCCAGGGAGATGGCAGAAGCGATATCGAACATGACCATCAGAGGAGCTCCATCAATTGGCGCGGCTGGCGCATACGGTATGGCGCTTGCTTGGCAGAGAAAGGAATCACTGATCAAAGTCTCGGTGATATTGATTAAGACTCGGCCGACCGCATACGATCTGTCCTATGCTGTGAACTTAATGCTTGAGAGATGCGACGAGGATCTCGTCAAGGAAGCCTCCGCCTACGCCGACCGCATAGTCGACAAGTGCAAGCGAATAGGTGAGAATGGGGCGAAGCTGATTAAAGACGGGAGCAGGATACTGACGCACTGCAACGCGGGCGCTTTGGCTACTGTGGACTTTGGCACTGCCCTGGCCCCAATTAGAGTTGCTCATCGTGCTGGCAAGAAAGTATTCGTCTACGTCGACGAGACGAGGCCCCGCCTGCAGGGTGCGAAACTCACGGCCTGGGAGTTGCTGAATGAGGGGATCGATCACGCCATCATCTCCGACAACGCAGCGGGTCATTATATGAAAGACTCAGTCGACCTTGTGATCGTCGGCGCGGACAGGATTGCGAGGAACGGGGATTTTGCCAACAAGATTGGGACCTACACGAAGGCAGTCCTTGCCAAGGAGAATTGGGTGCCGTTCTACGTGGCAGCTCCTATCAGCACCTTTGACCCTTCCATGAGCACGGGTAAGGGCATCATCATAGAGGAGAGGTCAGAGGACGAAGTCCTCTGTGTGGGCGATTGCAGGGTTGCACCCAGAGGCTCAAAGGCTCTCAACCCATGCTTTGACGTTACTCCCGTGAAATACGTGAAAGCATTCGTGACTGAGAGAGGGATTCTGAAACCGAGTGAGATCTCGTCCTTCATGCGGTCAAAGTGAGTCCTGGAACTCACACCAAATGAACGGTTCTAATGAATACCCTCACAACAGGCTTTTTAGCAGGCTTCAGGATATGGGCACCGATGATCCTCGTAACCAAATGGTTCGGGGCCTTCCTTTGCGAAGAGGGGAAAGTCAAGAAAGCAGCGCTCTTCCCAAAGGATCCCAAGGATATCGCCCTAAGACTTCAGAGGATGAAGAAGGGCGAGGTCCTCGAAGAGGAACTAGCTCTAGCCTCATCCGCGAAGCAGGTGACAGACAGGCGCCTGGCCGAATTCGGCAAGAGAGTGAAGTTCGATTCTTCCTTCGTCCGGCCTGAAACCTACGGATTCTCAATCGACATCTACAGGGAGGCCACCATCGCACTTGCCAGGCAGGCGGTCAAGGAGAGCGTGGGCCCCGATGTCCACCTCGGTCAAGCTGTGCGCGCATACGATGATATGGTCTACACAACCAACTTGTTGTCTGAGAGACTGCATGAGTGGTATGGTCTGCACTTCCCCGAGCTCGAAAATGTCCTCGACGGTGAGGCTTATGCTAAAGCCATCGCAGAACACGGGTCCCGTGCGAAGCTGCTCGAGGCCTTGAAGCTCGATATGGACTCAATCGGCTCAGAGGTCGAGCAGCAGGATCTGGATTCAATCGTGACACTATCGCGTGCGCTAAACGAAGTGCTTTCCGGAAGGCGCAAGCTGGAGAAGTACGTCGACCTGAGGATGAAGGAAGTCGCCCCTAATGTAAGTGCTCTGGTCGGGCCGGTGATTGGCGCGCGGCTTATGATGCACGCAGGGAGCATCCACCGGCTGGCGTCGATGCCCTCAGGGACTGTGCAGCTGCTTGGTGCCGAGAAAGCGATGTTCCGGCATTTGAAAGAAGGGTCGAGGCCACCCAAGCATGGAATTATCTTCACGCATCCGCTCGTGCACAACGCGCCCCCATGGCAGAGAGGCGCTATTGCGCGCGCACTTGCAGCGAAAATATGTCTAGCGGCCCGGGCGGATGCCTATTCTCACAATGACATATCTGGAATCCTCAAGGAACAGATCGAGAAGCGCATGGCTGAAATCAGAAAACAGCGCGCCTCACCTCCGAAGCGGGTCATGGGAAAGAAACGCTTCCGCAGATGAGCCAGTGTATGTTCACGGGGCGGACGCGAGTTCTAGAACGGCCGAGCAGTAGATTTTCGCTGCGGTTCCAAGTTGCGCCACGCTCACCGCCTCCTCAGGCTGGTGGTATCTTGCCAACTTCCCGCGCTCTCCCGGGCCGAAGCATATGACCGGGACTCGTGCGAGCTCTGCGATCTTGTTATCGTCTGCCTCTGAGAGTCCACATACTAGTCTTGGATCCGTCGAAGTGTAGTGCTTGATCCACTTGCTCGCCGTATTGACCAGCTCCGAGTCCGTAGGCGAGAAGTAAGGCTTCAGCAGGTCTCCGGGCCCGCGCTCCATCTTGATTTTCACTGTGCTCTTGAGGTCAAGCTTCTTGATGACTCGTTGCAGCTCCTCTGTTATGTCGACTGGTCGGCCCGGAACGGTCGCGCGCATCATCCTCAATGAGCATTTGTCGGGGACGCTGTAGCTGACATCGCCGCCAGAAATGCGCAACACAAGCTGGCTCTCGGAAAGCTGTTGACCGCTATCCGAGATCAATCCCGGAGAGATTCGCATCTTCATCGTGTCCAGGGCGGTAACGAGTCTCGCAGCGTCCGCTATGGCGCTCACACCCAAGTGTGGCGTTGATCCGTGAGCGGATTTGCCTATGACGTCAATGTTGTAGTATGAACCTCCCCTTCGCCCGTGCGTGATGACTCCCATCCCGCCTATGCCCTCTCCCACTATCGTCGCCTTGGCGTCTTTGAAGAATCCGCGGGCGATAAGCGTCCTTATCCCCGCCGAGTTTTCCTCTTCGCCCGTGACCCCTTGGAATCTCACATTGCAGTGTAGCTTGACCCCGCTCTCGGCAATCGTTCTGAAGGCGATCATCAGTGCCGCGAGCCCGGATTTCATGTCCAAAGCGCCCAGGCCATATAGCATGCCGTTCTCGATCTTGGCGCCGAATGGATCGTGCTTCCAGCCCTCTTTGACCTCGACCGTGTCCATATGGCCGTTGAGGACCACGGAGCGCCTATGGCCTGCTTCATGTTGGCAGACGACGCACGGTCCAAAACCATCTACTTTGACTGTTTTCGGCCTGAAGCCCCATTTGGTGAGCTTCCTGAAAATGTATCTCGATACTGCGTGTTCTTTCCTGTACTCGCTGGGGACTCGGACGAGTTCCTGAGCCAATGCGATTACTTCTCTGCTGTCTATTGACTCCGAGATGCTCGCTATCTCCGTGTCAAGTCCGATTGTCTTCATCTATGTCGCACGGTGCATGGCGAAGGTTCTGTATAGATTCTTCATCTGCTTTTCCGTTGCGAAGACGGCCCTGGCCGTGAGGAAGATATTTAAGCGCCCAGAAGTTACGGAAAGCAACGAAGTGATATTGCCATGTTGACCGAGCAAGCCGAAGTCAGGGAGCTCAAGGAGAACCGCTACATGGTCATCGACGACGAGCCGTGCAAGATTCTCAGCATCACCACATCCAAACCAGGGAAGCATGGAGAAGCTAAGGCGAGGATTGAGGCCGTCGGCATATTCGACGGGAGCAAGAGGAGCGTCGTCTATCCTGTGAAGCACAGGGTCCTAGTCCCACTAATTGACAAGAGACAGGGTCAGGTCATTGCCGTCACAGGCAACGAGGTCGAGTTGATGGACCTCGAGACCTACGAGATGTTCCACCTTCCGGTGGACGCGGAGATGAAGGCGGAGCTCAAGCCGGGCGGGGAGGTAATGTACCTCGTCGCCATGGACAGAAAGAAGATCACAAGGGTGTGACCGATGCCGATCCGCGGAATGCTCAGGTTCGCGGACGCCAATGCTCCGTTCGAGGACGCTAGGTTCGTGATTGTCGGCGTCCCGTTCGATAAGACGACTAGTTTTCGCAGCGGCACCAGATTCGCCCCAACAACCGTCCGAGAGGCTTCGCAGACCTTCGAGAGAGAGAATTTCGAGCACGGTACGACCTTCGAAGACATACCCGTTCACGACGCGGGCGACCTCTACGAGGAGGGTTCTGTCGACGAGATGGTGGATGCCATCCACGAAGAGGCCAAGAGGCTAGTGGCTGCGGGAAAATTCCCCCTGTTCATCGGTGGGGAGCATTCCATTACGCCTCCTGTGGTTAGGGCATTCGGTGAGATATCTGTCATTACCATCGATGCCCATCTCGATTTCAGAGAAGCCTATCAGGGCTTGAAGAATAGCCACGCTTGCGCGCACAGACGACTTCTGGACCACGTGGGAGAAGGCAACGCTTTTGCATTCGGTGTCAGGTCGATATCGTCGGACGAGGATGTGAGCACCGCATTGTATGTTGACGCTTTCAGAATCCATGAAGAAGGAACCCCAAAGGTTTTCGACGAAATGCTCTCGAGGCTGAAGAGGACCCCCGTGTACCTTTCATTGGATATCGATGGAATCGATCCAGCTTACGCGCCCGGAACGGGCACACCAGAGCCCTTCGGCATCACCCCGTGGGACGTCAGGTACATCGTAAACAAGCTGGGCGACAGACTGGTGGGATTCGATGTCGTGGAGATATCTCCTCCGTACGACAATGGCAATACCTCAGTTCTCGGCGCCAGGATCATGCGAGAAGTGATGGCCGTAAAGTGGAAGGCGAACCAGAGAAAGTGAGTCAACCGTTGACGAGTTTCTCGACCTTCTTCTTGTATTTCTCAGCTAGTTCCTCGGCCCTTGAAGCGGTCTTGGATTCCGAGAATATTCGGAATATCGGTTCGGTTCCCGAAGGGCGAATTATGACCCAGCCTTCGTCGAACAGTATCTTGATGCCATCGGTCGTGTCGACCTTGAGCCCCTTGGCATCCTTCTCGATTTCCCGCAGGACCGCCTGCTTCCTTCCCTCGGGACATCCGGTCTTCTTCTTGCACTGACAATATGAGGGGATGCGATCGTTGAGCTTCGAGAGTTGTCCGGTCTTCGCAACAATCTCGAGCATCTTCGCCACTGCCATGGCCCCGTCTCTACAGAACTGGAACTCCGCGAAGATCAGACCTCCATTCTCTTCACCACCGAAAACCCCTCCTTCCTTCATCATTGCTCGAGCTATCGTGGGTGATCCCACTCTCGTGTAGAGCATCCTGCCGCCAGCCATCTTCACAGCCTCCTCGATGCACTGGGAAGAGGCGACATTGGTGACGATAAGTCTGTTGGGTTTCAGAGAACAGATGTAGTTGGCTACGATTGCAAGGCTCCTGTCTCCCTGAAGGTATCTGCCGGTCTCGTCGACGAAGATTGTCCTGTCGCCATCCCCATCGTGGATGACGCCGAAGTCAAAGCCTCCCGATTTGACCAGCTCGACAAGATCCACTGCATTCTCAGGAACAGGTTCGCTGTTATGTCCTGGGAATGCACCATTCGGGTCAGCATTGAGAGTCACGTATCGCACTCCCAGTCGCTCGAGCAGTTTGGGGGTCACGAGGCTCGACGCTCCATTCCCGCAGTCAACCGCTATCCTCAAGTTGGCTTTCCTGATAGCGAGGCCGTCCACCTTGGAGAGAATCCCCCCAATGTATCTATCGACCACAGTGAGATTCTGAGTGACCTGGCCGATTCTGCGCCAGTCCGCACGGGTAAAGCGCCCTTCGTGATATATCCGCTCGATGGCCTCTTCATTCTCCCTGCCCATCTCAGTTCCGTCCGCGTCGATGGCTTTGATTCCGTTGAATTCCGGAGGGTTGTGGGAAGCTGTAATGACCACTCCTCCCGCAGCCTGGGCTATCTTGACCGCATACTGAAGGGTCGGTGTCGGAACAACCCCGCAGTCCGATACATCGCATCCGACCGCCATTAGTCCAGAAACGCAGGCACTCTTGAGCATCTCGTTTGAGGTGCGGGCGTCTGTGCCAATCATCACCTTTCCTTTCATGAAGGAGCCGATCGCCATCCCGAGCTTCATCGCGAACATTGGGTCCATTTCGTCAGAGTTCACGATGCCCCGGACTCCGTTCGTTCCGAAGAGCCGGGGAGCCTTCTTCTCCTGGGTCATTGCCACAGTGATGTTCGAATCGCAAATAAAACCTTGTGGTCCTTGTCTGGATTTCGAGGTGCCAGGCATCATCTCCATTTGTCAGTCCACAAGGGTTTATAGCCACTACAAGTAATCCCCCTTCAGGGGGCACAGCGGATGGGTTTCAAGGAATGGATAATTCCTCAGGAAAAGCATTTCTTCGAGATGCTGGAGATGCAGGCTGACATAGTACTCGAGGGTGCTGAGGCGCTCCTCGAGATGACCAAGGACTTCAGCAGCGTCGCTGAGAAGAGGAATAAAATCAAAGAGATTGAGCACAAGGGAGACGAGGTCGTTCACCAGCTGGCTGAGGCTCTGAACAAAACCTTCGTGACTCCTATCGATCATGACGATTTGTCCAAGCTCGCCTCGCGCCTGGATGATATCCTGGACTTCATCGAAGCCGCCTCGCACAGGATGTGGTCTTACGAGCTCAAGACGGTTCCCCCGGACATGGTCAGATTGGCTGAGGTCATCCTGAGTTCGGCTGGAGAAGTCAACCACGCGGTCAAGGACCTCAGGAATTTCAAGAAGAAGAACGAAATACTGAAGCACTGTATCGAAGTTAACAGGCTTGAGAATCTTGCGGATGACATCACTCACGTGGCGGTGGCAAACCTCTTTAAGAAGCACGATGCCGTTGATATCATCAAGCTTAAAGAGGTCTATGAGAATTTGGAGATGGCCACTGACAAGTGCGAAGATGCCGCAGACGTTATAAAGGACGTTTTTGTCAAGAATTCGTAGGTCGATTCGATGGAACTTCTCAGCCTCGCGGCCATCACGATAATGATGACTCTTGGCTTCGATTTCGTCAATGGGTTTCACGATTCTGCCAACTCCATTGCCACTATCATTGCCACTAGGGTGCTGTCTCCTCTTGCGGCGGTCAGCATGGCTGCGATATTCAATTTCCTCGGAATCATAGTGGGTCAAGAAGTGGCCAAGACAGTAGGCAAGGGCATCATCGACACTGAATTGGTCTTTGAGCACGGCGTGCTCCTGGTGTTCTGCGCAGTAGTGGGCGCTATCGTATGGGACATCATCACTTGGTGGTTCGGCATCCCAACTTCGAGCAGTCATGCGCTTGTGGGTGGACTGATTGGCGCCGGGGGAGCGGTTGCCGGCCTGAGCGCCATAGTCTGGGGCGGAACCATGAAGACCGTTTCGTTCATAGTGATATCTCCGCTGGCTGGCCTGACCGCGGCTTTCGTTCTTACCGTCGTTGTCATGCGCATCGCTCGGAAGCTCTCCAGGACGGTCGTCAACCGGTGGTTCAGGAAGCTGCAACTAGGGTCATCTGCTTTCTACTCATTCACGCACGGAACGAACGACGCACAGAAGGGAATGGGCATCATTACTCTGGTTTTGCTCATTGATACTCCCGGTTCATCCAGCATGACCGAGTTCATTGTCCCGCTCTGGGTCATGGTGGCATGTCACGCTGCGATATCCCTGGGGACTTTCTTTGGAGGGTGGAGGATCGTCAAGACAATGGCCTCCAGGATAACGAAACTCGACCCTTACCAGGGGTTCTGCGCAGAGACTGGGGCGGCGATGTTGCTGTATGGGACAGCGAACCTCGGTATCCCAGTGAGCACAACACATACGATATCAGGGGGCATAATGGGAGTAGGCGCTACGCGCAGGTTGTCAGCAGTGAGGTGGGGGGTTGGCCGGAAAATCGTGGCTGCGTGGATCCTGACGATACCGGCTTCCGCGACCATCGCTGGTATGACCTTCCTGCTGTTGATAGCCCTAGGTCTTTAGATTACGCGCGAGAACGCGTCTCCGTCTCTGCTCCCAGAACCTCACGATCACGGTTGTCGTGAGCGCGCAGGCCAATGCGAAGACGGTGATGGCGATATCTCCGAACCCCAAGTACACTCCCAGCAGGGTCGCAAGGCCCATCGCGACCCAAGGTATCAGTAGTTCTAGCAGCAAGAGTCTTGGGGGAGTGGTTACCTTGCGCAGCTTCTTGGCCATCGAATACGCCTACCCCTGTTCGTGCTTCGCGTTGCTGATAATCTTGGACTCGACATGAGCTCCGTCAGGCACGGTCACGCCCGCATCGATGATCGAGTTGACAATCGTGCACCTCGTGCCGATTCTCGCATTTTCCAGCACCACGGACCTCTCGATCCTCGAGCGAAGCCCAACCACCGCACTGGCAGAGATATACGCATATGGTCCGATGGAGGCGCCAGCGACAACGGAATTGCCCTCCAGGACTACCGGTCTGCGAATTTCCGCTCCTTCGTGGACCGATGATTTGTCTATCTTCTGAAGTTGTTCTCCCATCAGCGTCCAGTGTGCCCTCAGGAGGTCCTCGCGCCGGCCGCAGTCGATCCAGTGGCCATCGAAGCACATGCCGTACATGCCTCGGTCGAGGATTCTCGGAAAGACTTCTCTCTCCATGGATACGAACCCTTTGCCGATGAAGTCCAGAATATCGTGCTCGAGCGCGTACACGCCCGCGTTGATGAGGTTGGAGAAAGCCTCCTCACGTTTCGGTTTCTCCTGAAAACGCCGTATCCTACCGTCCTCTGAGAGGTCCACAACTCCGTAAGGTGTTGGGTCTTCAACCGGCCACAGCGAAATCGTTGCGAAGGCCTTCTTATGCCTATGGAAAGCGATGAACTTGGCGATATCGAGAGATGACACGCTATCCCCGTTTATTACGAGGAACTGACCGTCAATGCGGTTCTCGACGTTCTTGATTGCGCCCCCCGTGCCAAGAGGTTCGGGCTCGTCGACGAGGGTGACCTTCCTCTTAGGAGGATTCTTCGCAAGATACTCCTCCATGACCTGCTTCTTGTAGCTCACGGGAATGATGACCTCGTCGACCTCTTTCGGGATGGAATCTATCACGTGCATCATGAGGGGCTTTCCCATGACGGGCACCAGCGGCTTCGGGATCCTGTACGTCAAGGGTCTGAGACGCGTGCCCATTCCCCCTACGAGGAGTACTGCCTTCACGGCATTCTGGATGAGAATGGAATCTATAAAAGCATGGTGTGGGCGGGAAATGGTCCAGAGCGCTGATGCTGGAAGTCAGTATTGTCAGAAACCAGCAGAATTCATAGAGGGGATATGCTCACGACATTGTTCCCGCGCAGGATCACTGTCCCCATGCGCTTCACCTGGTCGCCGTTCGTCTCCTCGGTGTTCTCAAGGACCATGTTCAGGTAGTCATCAAATCCAACGAGTGTGCCCACAAGAAGTCTGCTGTCCTTAAGCAGCAAAGAAACCTTCTTGTTCATGGATTTCTCAAGCAAGCTTAGAGGCATCACCATTTAAATCACAGTCTCGTCAATGGCTGGGCCGCATTTAAAGCTTTCCGCATTATCTGAATGATGCTGGATGGAGGGTTCGCACGGCTAGCGCGGGGCTTTACCCGTCATCTTCGTGATGCGTTCCTCGAGCCAAGCCTTGACATCGCCGCGCGAGCGCGCGTCTATTCCGAACGTCTCGATGAACTTCTTGGTCGTCGTCAGCTCGACGCTCTTGCGTTTAGGTTTCGCCTTCACGAGCCCGAGGTCGATGAGCTCCTTCACGTCGTCGTATATCCTGTTGCCAATCAGGTCGAACATCTTGCTCTGCAGGACTGGTTGATAGTAGGCGATAAGCGATGCCGTCTTGAGGACATCCTTCGGTATCTTCAGATTTGCAAGCCTGCCGGCCTCCTTCGAGAAATCCTTCTTGACCTGCATGGCGTAGCGCGGGCCCATCTTGGCGATTTCAATCGCCCTCTCGGATTCGTTGTACTCATCCATGAGCTTCTTCAGTGCGGACCTTATGGTTCTCGCATCCAGCCCCGAAGCGGTCTGGAGGTCCGTGACTGTCACTGGCTTCGCGGCCGAGAAAAGTTCGGCCTCGATGATCCTTTCGCTGTTCACTTAACCACCGGGACCTCTTCGATCTTCTCGCTCACGAGTGCAGACGCGTCTTCGAGCTGCGCGATGTCCCAGGGAACCTTGACCTCTAGGAAGATCTCACCGAAGGGCATCTTCTCTTGCCACACCTGTATCTTTCCCATCTGTGCGAGGAACAGGACTGATATGAACACTTTGATCCGGTCTTCCTTGCCCCCAGCGTATAGGTCCGTGACTGCCACGGAGCCCTGCCCGTACTTCTGTATCCTTTCCCAGACCTGGGCGATGTCCTCTTCGAGACTCTCCTTGTGTGCCTTGTCGTCGAAATCCGGCCTCTTGTACTTCTGCATGAACTTGGAAAGCTCTTGGCGGATGTCCGCCTCCTTCTTCGCTTCCTCGAACGCGTCCAAGAGGTCTATGAGCGTAACGGGCCGCTCGCCCCTGCGTCTTACCTTCTCGTCTATCGGGGGCTCATCCGTGTGAAGGAGAGCCTCACCGCTGCCGAGGTCGAACGGATCCACGAACAGGTCTAGGTGATCCGTGTCCCAACCTTCGAACATCATTTCGACCTGCTCCGGTCGGTCGACGCGTTGAAGGACCTGCTCCGTCTGCAGCTTCAGGATCTCCCAGGCCATGTAGACTATCTTTCCAGCGATGATGAGGTTGAGTTCGTTTGCCTTTCGGACCCTGGCCAGATACATCTTTGAGAACTCTATCAGGTTGATGTCCCACGGGTCCATGCGGCTGTTGACGACCAGCTCGAAGACCATGGCGACGCTCTGCTCGAAGGGGTCCTCCGATGGCGTCAATGCGCCCGTGCGCATATCGCCCACCATCTTGAGATAGTTCTCGATCTTCTGCTCTCTACCCGCGACTGCGTCGTCTTCGATGATTGCCTTCTGGAACATCAGGTGGTTCAGCACGTCGGTGCACTCGGTCGTGAAGCTCATCTAGGCTGCCTCCTCTTCCGTCCTCTGCTCCGAAGGTTCCTCGGGGACTTCCTCGGTTCCCTCGCCGATGTTCGGCTTCATCACGATGTCCGATATGCCCTCATGCTGCATCGTGACGCCGATTATGTGGTCTGATTCCTTCAGAGTGACATTCCTGAGGGATATCTGAATGAACTGCGCGTTCTTCGAGCCCCTCTTGACGGCCTTCGCGACGTTCTCCGCGTTGATGCCGTCGAGGAACATATCGACCTCGTCGAGTAGGTAGAATGGCGATGGCTGGTGGGACTGAATGGCCATGATGAACGACAGGGCGGTCAGAGACTTCTCTCCTCCTGACAGCGCCTCCATCCTCACGCCCTTCTTGTCCCTCGGCCTGGCCTTCATTATCAGCCCGCCCGCGAGCGGGACCTGTTCGTTCTCAAGGAGAAGCTCTGCATCTCCGCCACCTGACAGCTCGGCGAAGACCTTCTTGAAGTTCTCGTTGATCCCTCCGAAAATCCTCATGAATCCAATGGTCTTCTTGTCGTTCAGCTCGGCGACAAGCTTGTTGAGGTTCGTCTTCTGCTTCTCGAGCTGGCTGATTTCCAGTTTCAGGCTCTCGAAGCGCTGCTTGCGGTCCTCGTAGTCGTCGATCGCCTTGAGGTTGACCGCGCCCAGCGAAGCCATCTGGCGCTCGCAGTCCGTGACGGTGATCCTCAGGTCCTCCATCGACGGAATCTCCTCGGGGAGCTTCACATTCGCGTACTGTGCAAGCTCTGCCTCGGCCTCTTGCAGTTTCTTCTCTGCCTCCGCGACCTTCGTCTGCAGGCTCATGACGAAATCAGTCGAGGTTTGGACCTTGGTGACCGCCTTGTCTATGTTGGCGTCGGTGTCGGTCTTCTTCTTGTAGAGTGAGTCTCTCTTCGTGCGTAGCGAGTTGAGCTCGTCGCCCATCGACCGCTCCATCTTCTGCAGGGCCTTGAGCTCGGTATCCATCTTCTCCTGGCTCTCGGCTCCCTCCTTGCCCTTGACCTTCTGGGCGGCCATGTTCTCGTCCGTGCTCTTGATGCCGGTCTCGAGCTCGGCTCTCCTAGCCTGGACTATCTCGATCTGCTTCGTGCCGGTCTGAATCTCGGAATTTAGGCTCGCGACTTCGTTCGCGAGGTAGAATATCTCTGCCTCGAGCTCCTTTAGCGCCTTCGATAGCTCGTTGGGGGTGGCCTCGAGGAGCTTCTTGTCCTTGGCCTCCTTCTTCTTCTTCGTCCCCTCGATATCCTTCTCGAACCTCCCGACATCCTCCTTCGTCCTCTCAACCAGATCGAGCGTGTCCGAGAGGTCCTTGTTCTTGGCGTTGAGCTCTTCCTCAATCGATTTGAGCTTGACATCGAACTCTTTCTTCTTCGCCTCGAGCGTGCTGACCTTGACGCTCTCGCCGCCATCCTTCGCGTTCATATCCCGGATGGTCGCCTCCAGTTGTGCGATGTCAGTCTTCAGCTGCGTGAGCTCGCCCTGAACCTTCTCGGCCTCCTCGATGGCGTTCCTGAGCTCGGCCGCCTTCTTCTCGATCCTGTTCTCGGACGGTGCACCTATCTTGACAAGGTTCTTCTCGAGCGTGCCGCCCACCATCGCGCCGCTAGCTTCCGCGAGCTCACCGTCGAGCGTTACCAGCCTTATCCCGCCCATCAGTTTCCTGGCCTCGTCCAAGTTCTTCACGACGACAGTGTCACCCAGGACGAACCAGAACGCTGTCCGGTACTTTTCGTCGAACTTGACGAGGTCGATCGCGAATCCGACTGAGCTCTTGGACGCGAGTATGGCCTTGCCCCTCGGCCTTCCATCTACCATCTTATTGATCGGCAGGAAGGTGGCGCGACCGATCTTGCTCTTCTTGAGGTATGATATGCATTCCGCAGCGACCGCATCACTGTCTACCACAATCGCCTGCATCCTCGAGCCGGCTGCTACATTGACGGCGGTCTCGTATCCTTCGTCTACTTCCGCAAGCTCGGCCACTGTCCCGTGAACTCCCTTGATGGCACCCTTGTCTCTCGCCTCAAGGATAGTGCTGACAGCGTTAGTGTAGCCCCTCCGGACCTGGTCAACGGCCTCCGCCTCTGCCTTCATCTGGGTGTATTCCCGGGTGAGGGTCTTGATCGCGTTGTCGAGATCCTGGTATTGGTCAAGGAGCTTCCTCTCCTTGTTCCGCTTGGATTGGTATTCTTCCTGAAGCTTTCTCGTCCCCTGGTTCGAGCTCTTGGTCTCGCTCTTTATCTCCTTGATCGACCACTCGGCGTCCTTGAGTTCGAACTCGTAGGTCTTCTTCGTTTCCTCCAGATTGCCGATATCTATCCTCAGCCTCTGGATGCGGTCATCGAGTCGGTCCTGCTCCAGCCTGAGCGCATGGAGCTTCTCTTCCTTTCCAGTGACCTCCACGGACAGGCTCAGTGCTTCCTTCTGCAGGTTGCTCAGGTCCGAATCCGACTTCGATATCTCGTCATGGTGAGTGGTAAGCTGCGAGCGTTTCTTTTCCAGTACCTTTGACTTCGTTTCCAGCTGGTCCTTGAAAGGTGCAAGCTTCTCCTCGAGTGCGGCCAAGTCCTTCTGGACCGCCTTCAGGTCCTCCGACTGGGCCTTCCTGACTTCCTTGAGATTGACGATGGCCTCCTCGGAGTTCGAGACGGCGTCCTTGGCGCGTGCGATCTCGATCCTGAGGTTGTCAATCTTCTCCTTGATCTGCTTGGCCTCCTCGCCGCCTCGATCGTTTATCTCCTGCTCGACCTGGGCGAGCTCAACGACTATGCCGTAGAGCTGCTGGCGCAGCTCCTCCTGCTTCTTCTCCGCCTTCTCCTTCTCTGAGGTGTAGTTCGTGACCTGCTCGCTCAGGGATGATATCTCCCTGTCGACCGACTCCTTCCGCTTGAGAACCAGGCACGCTTGTGCGATGCCATGCTTGTCGTGCAGGTCCTTGTACTTCAGGGCCCCGTCGCGGTCCGAATCGAGCTGCTTCATCTGCTTCTTGATCTCGTCCAGGATGATCGTGAGCCTGCCGATGTTCTCCTCGGCTGCCAGCTTCTCTTTCTCGGCGCTCTGGATCTCCTCGTCGAACTTGGTGATCCCAGCAATGTCGTCAAGAATTCGCCTTCGCTCGAGATTGCTCATCGAGGTGATCCTGGTTATGTCCCCTTGCTGGACGAAGTTGTACCCGTCTGCGGATATCCTTGCGTTCGCCAGTAGGTTGTCGAACTCTCCCAGGGAGGATTTCCGGTCGTTGACGTAGAAGTAGGAATAGTAGCCTTCGGCGTTGTTCTCGGAGACCCTAACAGTCCTGGTCAGCTTAACCGTCTGGGAGTCGATCGGTATCAAGCGATCCGAGTTGTCGAAGATCAGACTGACCGTGCACTCCTTCGCTGCCTTCTTGTCCTTCCCGCCGTTGAATATCAGGTCGGTGAGCTTGCCTGCCCTGATGACCCTTGAGCTCTTCGGGCCCAGGACGAACAGGATGGCGTCAGAGATGTTCGACTTGCCAGCTCCGTTCGGCCCCGTCACGCACGTGAAGCCCTGCAAGAGCGGGATTCTCCTCTTCCTCGCGAAGGACTTGAAGTTCTCGAGCTCGATCTCCTTTAGGTACATCGATTTCCCTCTCAGTGGGGGACGCGAAAACATGGCCTGATGAAGATATCTCTAGGTCGCTGTCTCTGCATCCCATCCCAGTGAAGTCCGACACGTGTCGGACAGGCAATAAAATGGCCTCCAGAGTATATAATACTTATCGGTAC